>JBCCJR010000459.1:0-4084 GCA_039045805.1 Cyanobacteria bacterium P01_C01_bin.118 | reverse complement strand
GATTACTATTGCCTACATGCTCTAATAGCTCCCAATATAGCGGTAATGCATGGGTGCCCCAGACCAGGGTCACCATGAACAGATTACGCCCTTTCCATTGCGTTCGATCTATCGCTATCAGCCAATACCCATACTTCTGATGCGTCTTTTTTTTAATTGACGACGCTGCTCTCGATTGAGATGATGCCCTGTTTGAGCTTGACGTATCCAATATTTGATCAACGGAAACCACAACAGTTTCAAGCTCAGACGGGGGAGGACTAAAAACCGTTGCAGATTCCGTTTACGACTCGCATATTTGATCGGTTGCGGAAATAGACTGGCTAACATGCCAAGGGTGACTTGGCGATGAGCTTGTATCAAAAGTAACACCAATTCTAGGGTTAGATACTGCTGCTCACTCAGATGCTTACGGCAAATCGTTTGGTATACTTGAGGCAACATTTTTATTTTTTGTGGGGGCTGCATAGTCCCCTATTTTTTTGCCTTCCTATTTTCCCAAATCATTGCCAATTATGAACTTGAAGGTCCTTGTCACCCTTTAAGAGCGGGGGCATTCGCGCAGAAAGTTACGGTTTTGAATTTCTGGACAGGAATTGGATTAAATCGCTCGCTGGTTATGCTTTGAAACTCTTGATTTTGCGTTCAGTGAGGATCGTGAAACTCCCTAAAACCGTAAGAGTAGTTGCTGTGCGAGCAACTATTCATGCAGGCGGTAACAGAAATAGCTTAAATGCTCATGGATAATGAAGTGTTCTAGCGTATAGCCAGAAAAAAACGTAAGCCAGCATCAGTCACAGAATTCAAAACTGTAGCTATCGATACGAATACTTCCGCTTATCTAAAAGGGCAATACAATGGCTAAATTATTCGTCAAATCAGCAACGAAAATTAATTAGCAAATTGTTGGAATTTAAACCGATACAGCAGAGAAATAAACTCCTATTTGCTATGAGACATAGCAGCAGGCGTCTATCTAAGGTTTATCCATAGACCGCTCACCTACCAAATCCACCACCACCGGGTGTTTCGATTACAAAAACATCATTGGACTCCATCAAAATTTGAGCATTGCTGCCAATGACGTCCGTTTGTCCATTGCATCTCTCAATTGTATTCCGTCCCACTTCGCCAGGCTGACCATCCTGTAAGCCAAACGGTCTGACCTGTCGATGACCTGAGATAATGGCAGCCGTCATCGCTGCACGGAAACGAATACGACGAATGACACCGTTGCCGCCAGAGTATTTGCCTACGCCACCGCTGTTGGGACGGATAGAAAACTCATCCACTAGAACTGGAAAACGCCATTCCAAAACCTCAGGGTCAGTCAGCCGAGAGTTGGTCATATGGGTTTGTACCGCATCCGTGCCAGCGAAGCCTGGCCCAGCCCCGGAACCACCACAGATAGTCTCATAATATTGATATTTCTCATTGCCAAAGGTGAAATTGTTCATAGTCCCCTGACTAGCAGCCATAGTGCCCAAGGCTCCGTAGAGAGCATTCGTAATAGCCTGAGAAGTTTCCACATTCCCTGCTACGACAGCGGCCGGGTAGCGTGGGTTTAACAAACAGCCTTCTGGCATAATGATTTCCAATGGCTTGAGACAGCCTGCATTCAGAGGAATATCATCATCCACCAGGGTACGAAAAACATAAAGAACGGCTGCCTTACATACTGCTAGCGGAGCATTAAAGTTGTTCTCTTGCTGAGGAGATGTGCCCGTAAAATCAATACGAGCTGAGCGTTCTGTCTGATTGATAGCAACAGATAGATGAATGTGTGTGCCATTATCGGTGGTATAGGTAAACTCTCCGTCAGAAAGCACATCGATCACCCGTCGCACGGCTTCGGCAGCATTGTCTTGCACATGTTGCATATAGGCCTGCACCTGCTCTAACCTATAGTGGGCGACCATTCGCTGCAATTCTTGCACTCCCCGCTTATTGGCAGCAACCTGAGCCTGTAGATCCGCAAGATTCTGAGTCAGATTGCGCACGGGATAGGAACCTGACTGCAACAATTCTGCTATGTCAGTTTCACGAAATTTTCCCTGCTCAATCAATTTAAAGTTATCGATCAAGATGCCTTCGTCTTCAATAGTTTTGCTATCAGGAGGCATAGACCCAGGAGTGATGCCGCCGATATCGGCGTGGTGGCCTCGGGACGCGACGTAGAAGAGGGGGAGCGGAGGGTGGGCATGGCCCACCATTTCCGATCCCATCAATCTTGATTCAAGAAATACAGGCGTAATCACCGTAATATCCGGCAGATGGGTGCCACCGTTGTAGGGATTATTAGAAACATACACATCACCGGGTTGAATACTGTTTCCCTTTGCTTGAATCAGGCTGGCAACACTTTCACCCATAGAACCTAGATGGACTGGAATATGGGGAGCATTGGCCACTAGCTGACCCTGTTGATCAAAAATGGCACAGGAGAAATCCAGACGCTCTTTAATGTTGACTGAATAGCTGGTATTTTGTAAAGTAATGCCCATTTCTTCAGCTACAGAGCGAAAGAGATTATTGAAGATTTCTAGCTTGACTGGATCAGGCTTGCTGGATGTAATGGTTTGGTGGGCTATCTGTTCTCCTGAAGCTTTTGATTTAGGCTGGTAATTGAGAATCAGATGGTTTTGTGTGGTGAGTCGGGCACACCAGTCGGGTTCAATGACGTTAGTGCCGGTCGGTTCAATAATTAAGGCAGGTCCCTGAATGACATCCTCAGGGAGCAGCTCATTTCGCTGATAGACAGGACTTTCATGCCATTGTCCTTTGGTATAAAGAGAGGCTGTAGTGATGGCCATAAGGGGAGTGGCACGTTTCTGAGTAATACGTGGCTCGTTGATGGCATTTGTTTCTCCAATTGTCTCTACAGAAACGGCCTCCACCATCAGGGCTTTATGGGACATAGTAAATCCGTAGCGCTGTTTGTAAATCTGTTCAAATTGAGCCTTCATTGCGGCGAGAGAATCAAAGGCAACAATTAAGGCTGAGTCAGTGCCGATATAGCGCAGGTGAACCTTCTTTAGTGTGGTGACACTCTCTGGGGCGACACCCTGGTCAGTCATGTCCTGCCTGCCTGCTTTTGCTAGGGAGGATAGTGTGTCAGTTAGCAACGGCAATGTTTCTTCTGAGAGAGTTGCTTCAATCGCCTGTTCTTTGAGAGTACGCAAGTCGGCTAAGCCAATACCGTAGGCGGATAATACGCCAGCAAAGGGATGGAGAAATATTTGGCGCATACCTAAGGCTTCCGCTATCAGACAGGCATGTTGACCACCGGCTCCACCAAAGCTGCACAACGTATATTCGCTAACGTCATAGCCTCGCTGGATAGAGATTTTCTTAATAGCACTGGCCATTTTCTCGATGGCAATGGCCAGAAAACCAGCGGCTATCTCTTCTGGCGGTTGAGTGGTCTCAGTTTCTGGTGCCACCTGTTGTGCAAGTAGTTGAAATCCCTCAATAACCGATGTTTTATCCAAGGGCAGATTTCCATCTGGGCCAAACACTGTAGGAAAGAAGTCAGGTTGGAGTTTACCTAGCATCACGTTGCAGTCGGTAACTGTCAGCGGTCCATCATGACGATAGCAAGTGGGACCAGGGTAAGCTCCGGCAGATTCTGGGCCTACGCGATAACGAGCTCCATCAAACTGCAGGATAGAGCCACCGCCTGCGGCAACAGTATGGATAGCCATCATCGGTGCCCGTAGGCGCACTCCTGCAACTTCGGTTTCAAAGGTGCGTTCATAGTCGCCGTTACTCTCCTCCCCACTGTAATGCGAGACATCGGTGGATGTGCCCCCCATATCAAAGCCGATAATTTTTTTAAATCCGGCATTGGCAGAGGTTTTGACTGCGCCGACAATGCCACCTGCGGGACCGGAGAGAATGCTGTCTTTGCCCTGGAATCGATAGGCGTCGGGGAGGCCGCCGTTGGATTGCATGAACATGAGGCGGAGGGCAGGGGAGAGGGGGCGGGGCGCACCCCCCCGCCCCCCCACCAGTAAAAGTGGGGGGGGTAAGGGGAGGGGGGGGGCGGCGGGTTGTTGGTGGGCGGGGGGGGGGGGGGGGGGGG
>JBCCJR010000458.1:0-4125 GCA_039045805.1 Cyanobacteria bacterium P01_C01_bin.118 | reverse complement strand
CTCTCTACGTTGTTTCTGATCGGTTGCGCTCAATCTCAGAATGAGGGTGAAGCAGAAGCGGTCACGACGGCGCATGAACATCATGCGGCAGCATCAGATATACAGACGCCAGAGATCGCAATGGAAAGCCCAATTGCCCTAAACCCAGCCAATGGAAAAGAGATCGGCGCGGTTTATGAAGCTTATCTGAGCCCAGAGCAAGAAGCTGGGGAAGAAGAAGACACGCCGGACATTGTCCCAGATGTCTTTAAATCAACCGCACCATCCACATCTAGAGAGCTACGCACGTCCCTTGGACATGGCGTTCTTGCTTTTACCAAGGATTACAGCACCGCATATGTTCATGTCGCGTTAGAAAATGTTAACCCTGAAGACATTACTATGTTCCATATCCATTGTGGCCAACCGGCACAATTGGGGCCTATCATCGTTGATTTCAACCTTATGGGAGAGCCTGCCGTTTATTTCGAAGATGGTGTTCTGTCTATGGAGATACGTAATGAGCATCTTGAGGCAGTCCTCGACCACGGTGAAGGGCTGGTCGGTCTGCGCACAGCAGGTTGTCCTATTGTGTTAACCAACCCGCTGGACAGAGTGCGGACCCTTGCTGGTATGCAACTAATTGCAGAACAAGGGGAGATTTATTTTAACCTTCATACAAAAGGGCAAAATTATTTTGGCGATATTCGTGGTCAGTTAGAGCGAGTTGTTATTTCTGCCGAAAATTAAACAAACCGCCAAAGACGACATCTGCTGAGCGGTCACTGCTATGTTTATTGTGGCGAAGAGGACTGGATGGGATCGGTGTTTGATTGAAACTTTTCAAGCTGTTTTAAGATGAGTACCCCAATCAATGCACTAAAGGCAGCCGTTGCCCATAATCCACGGGCAATGTCTTCATTTTGAGCCAAGGTCCAGCCTCCGATCAGGGGGCCAATCAAATACCCGATAGTCCAACACTGGGCATTTAAGGAGAGATACACACCTAGAGATTCGTTAGGAGCCAGTTCTGTGACTAACGCTGCTGAGAATGGATTGTAGGTGACATTTGCGATCGCTAATACCACCACTAGCATCACCATTAGTGTCCCCTGTCCCCCGCCAGACATGCCCACAAACCAGACTAAGAGAAAGCCCATACCCCATAACAGCATGGATATCATCAAAACAGAAACCCGTCGGTAGGGTTGCATAGCACGAACGATAGGCAACTGGAACAGTGCTGCTATCAGCACATAGCCAGAAAACAAAATGCCCACATTTTCTGGAGCCATACTGGATGTGGAAGTATGGTGGACAAAGTTAGTAAAGTAAAGCGGCATTGTGCTTTCCATCAGATTGATATAGGTGGTAAACAAAATATTGGCTGCCGCAAACACTAAGAAAATAGGATTTAGTAGCGCTTTACTCCAGGCCGCAATGCCTTGCGTTTCTGCAGAAGCGTGTGATCTATCGCGCTCCTTAAAAACAACTGCCAACACCCCCAGAAAGATTGCAAAGGTTACGCCATCCACCATGAACAACTGCTGATATGAATTGTTCATGGTCAAAAGCAATCCGCCCAGAACAATGCCCAAGCCTGAGCCGAGAGAATCAGCTAAGCCAGAAACGGCAAAAGCTTCTTCGCGCTGGTGGTCATTTGAATTATCCGTAATCGCTGCACCGGAGGCAGGCCAATAGAAGCTATCGCCTAACCCCATCAGCACATTTGCCAAAATAAGCAATGGAAAGCCATGGGCCAACAAAAATACACCATCGGCCACGATAGAAATTAGGCAAGAGAGCAGCAGCGTACGACGACGTCCCCAAAACTGAGAGTCTGTCATGGCACCTGCCAGAAAATAGCCACCGGCACTGGCTATGGCTGCACTACTAAGACCAATGCCAACTTGTGTAGGTGATAGCCCCACCTGATTGACGAAATAGATAGGCTCGTAAAACAACACAACACCTGACCCCATCTGCGAAAGAAAGCGGCCTATGACGAGTATCCAAAGCTGTGGGTTGAGTCGGGGCAACCAGGAGAATATACCCATAAAACCTCCATCGTCGACCGCCCGATCGACTTTATAAAGTTTTATCTTTATAAAGTATGTTAGCCATCATACTCGACTTTGTAAAGAATTCTCTTTAGAATGTATCCATGACTCAAAAGCCACCTAAAAAAACTCGGAGCAAGAAAAATGAGCCCCGGCGTACGCGGCGGGCCATTATTCAGTTGCTGAAGCAGTCAGGGGCGACGGATGCCCATACGATTGCTGAGCAGTTGGGTATTTCGGCCATGGCGGTCAGGCAGCATCTCTATGGGCTGCAGGATGAGGAGCTGATTACCTATGAGGAGGAACCACGTCCCATGGGGCGTCCGGCAAAGCTCTGGCATTTAACAGCGGCGGCGGATCGCTTTTTTCCGGAGGGCTATGCTGAATTGACCCTAAGCTTGATTCAATCGGTGACTGAGGCGTTTGGGGCAGATGGGTTAGAGCGTTTACTCGATATTCGCACTCGCGAACAACTTGGGGCTTATCTGGCACAGATGGACGAGCAAGATGCCTGGCAGGACCGGTTGGAAACGTTGGCGGATATTCGTACCCGTGAGGGGTATATGGCTAATGTTGTGCCGCAAGAAGATGGTTCGATGCTGCTGGTGGAAAATCACTGTCCTATCTGTGCAGCGGCGGAGACTTGTACTGGATTATGTGATCGAGAGCTGGAAATTTTTCAAACTGTTCTTGGTGTAGATGTGGAGCGGACGGAACACATTTTGTCGGGGGCGAGGCGTTGTGCCTATCGGGTTGCATTGGATAATAAACAAGACGAATAGAAATTGTGTTGTATGGTTTATGGGCCTGCGCTGCCTATATGTAAAAAGATTACCCTTGACGCATGCCAGCAGCCTAAAGCATGGCGTCGATATCGGCGTCAGGAATGGCGGCAATGACTCGCAATATGGCATCATATCGCCGCTGCTGGTCTCGATAGATAGTGTCCCAGTGATTGCCTAATCCGGGGGCATCCCAATATCCCGTATCTGGGTCTAGAAATGCTTTGGTTCGTGCCCAAATAATCTGTGAATGACTATCTATAGATTGTTGTTTTGCTACAAAAAGCCAGTTAATGTAACCCCGATCCAAGGCGGCTAAAGGAGCCTGATTTGCCAGGTCGATACCATTGAGTTCTTCTAGCAGAGATAAGTTAAAATCCTTGGTCTGGGCCTGTCGTCGCAATTCAAGCGTTTGCTGTTGTAGTCTTCGCAGTTGTTTTTTGTCGGCATCTTCCGGTGAGACCGCTCCATGCTGATAGGAGAAGCTACCCAGATTCCACACACCATTACCAGGGTCCACATGGCCATAGTAGGCACTGGTGTAACCTCCTGTCGGTGTGCGTGTTCCCTCAGCACTACCGACTGCCTTAGAGACTAGAGAGTCAGTCCCGCCAGTAAATAAGTCACTGACGAGATAGGTCTGGTTCAGGTGTGTGGCTGGCTGACTGCCTGGTTTTGAGGGGGTGTCTGGTAAAAATGTTAGGGCAACAGATTTGGTAGGAGTTGGTGTTGCACTAACGGTTGTCTGGTTTGGTTTGGGAATGTCAAATTTGAGGGCGACTGTGCCAGCTTGAGCCGTGGTGGTTAAGCCGAGGCTCAGGGTGAGGCTGGTTAGTGCGGTGAGGATGGGTTTGAGGAGGGGGTGTTGCATGGTGGAGTGGGAGCAGGGAAGAGGGGAGAAAGGGAGCAGGGGAGAGGAGAGATATCGTTGGTAGGTGCTTCAGGTCCTGCACGATTAGGATGGCTGGTTTAGGAGCTGTTCAATAAATTTTGCTGAGGGTTCTACCATGGCCCAGGTACCGTCTGGTTCTCGGCGTAGCATGGCAAAGATCAAATGATTGGCTCGACCAATGGTCTGGCCCTGTTGTCTGGGACCAAACTTAGTTCGATTTAAGCCGCACAGTCGAAATAGATAGGCCGGTATATCGTCACTGGAGACCAGCACACAGTTCATTTCAGTCGGTTCAACAGTGCCATTGAACGGCATTCTCACCGCATCTCCATCGAGATTTAGGCTGATGTCCCCCAGACTGCTGCTCACCTGGTACCCTGCGATTTCGGTGCCAATGGGTAAGGACCAGCTT
>JBCCJR010000457.1:0-4140 GCA_039045805.1 Cyanobacteria bacterium P01_C01_bin.118 | reverse complement strand
CGCGATCGCATATTGTCCTCATACACCCAGGACAGCTCAGACCGTTTGTAGGGAGGCTTCTTCTCAGTGCCCCCTTTCATCCCCAGATAAACCACCGCTAGTGCTACCATTTTGCGGCTATATTCCGGCAGAGTGCAAATAGCTAGAACCCTTGCCTGGTTAATCTTGCGGCGATACCAGAGAAATTTAAGAATGCCAAAAATATTGAGTTTGCCTTTTACATGTTTGAGGGCAATGTTGTAGTCAGGCAGCGCCATAAAAAAACCCACCATTTTGTTATCAGAGTCTTTTTTGAGATCTTCTGCAATCACAAAAATATCTGTATCCACTAGAGTTTGCAGCTCCCGTGCCTCTACCATAAACTCTTCTTCTGTACGGGCACTAGAACTCCAGTTGTGGGCAAACGCGGTCGTAAACAGTTCGTAGATTTGACGACAGTCCTGTTCAAATGCCTCACCTTTAGTGTGAATAGTCCTAAAGGTGATACCCGCTTTCTGTGCAATCTTATAGCCGCGTTCAAAGCTATCGGGTAACGGATGATCGAGGGGTAAATTATAGGCATAGGCATCCTTTGCCTTGTGCCAGCCACCTGCTGCCATCATATCCAGGTAATACTGGGGGTTATAAGGCATCATCAGCATCGGATCTGAATCAAACCCATCCACTAAAAAACAGCAGTTGTTGTGGGTGGACAAATCTATGGGGCCTCTTGCTAGGGTCATCCCCTGCTGCTGTAACCATTGGGTGGCTGCATCCAACAACGCCTGACCAATCTCACCCTCGTCAATACACTCAAAAAAACCGACTAATCCAACGGGACGTCCTTCCCGCTCGATTAGCCGTTCATTAATAGCTGCAACCACACGACCTACAGGCTGTTTTCCCTGGTAGGCCAGAAACTGTTGCAGTTTGCCATACTGAAAAAATGAATTGTCCTTAGAGAACTGTTTAACCGTGCTTGATTCAATGGGAGCAACCCAGTGAGGATCATTGCGATAGACGTAAGCTGGGACAGCAATAAAGTCCGCTTGCTCGTCAGGGGTAGTGACAGGTCTGATAGAGAAATTACTCATCGTTAAGGAGTAGAGAGTAGGGCGTGGGGACTAAACTCGTGAACGTGAATAGGAAATAAGCCTCAGGTTATTGCCTATTCACTATTGCCCATTCCCCACTGCCCTCTCATTTATGCATACTGAGCCACTGCACCGCCTAGCTTTTGGCGAACAGTTACCATTGCTTCCACCAAACTATCCATTTCTGCTTGGGTATGCAGTGCATTAGCCGTAATCCGTAGACGAGGCTTAGCAATAAACCAGATAGCAGAAACCCATATGCCATGCTCTTCCATCAGGGCACGGGCAAAGGATTTGGGATCTAGCTCAGGTGGTAGCAACACAGGAACTACGTTGGTTTCGCCAATGGCCTCAAATCCGGCCGCAATTAGTTTAGAGCGGAGATAGCGAGTATTTGCCTGGAGTTTAGCCACTCGTTCAGGCTCGCTACGCACCAGACGAATGCTCTCTAAAGCTGCTGCAGTTACCGGTGGTGGCAAGGATATGGTGCCGATGGAGGTGGGCGATACATCCAGCAGGTCAATCAGCTCACGGTTGGGGGAGCTAATGGCAGCACCGGCTGAACCCGCAAACTTAGAGAAGGTGGTCATGATAATGGGCACGATACCCCGATCAATCACGGACTGAGGTGTAATACCAAAGTGGTCATAAATCCCCTCACCTTTGCCGCCGATGGCTCCACTCGCATGGGCTTCATCCATCACCACGACGCTGCCAGGATACGCCTCCATGATGTTTAGCATACGGGGTAGGGGCACTACATCGCCGTCCATCGAAAAGACCGCATCGGAAATTACGATGACGCGGTCATCAGGACGAACATAGCGACGCATTTTGCGCTCCAAATCATCCATGTCGCAGTGACGATAGGCCTTTACGCGCACCTTGGGGCTATGGCCAAACATCTTGCCGGAGCGATTATCGGCATTGACAACAGCCGCAATAATACAGCCGTGGTTCAGCACATCACTAAAGATAATCGTCTCTCGGGTATGCTGAAACCCTTGTACTGGAACAGCCAGATGGCAAAAACCATCCATCAGAGCCTGCAGCGCCATCCAAGCATTCAAGAACAGCTGGGTATGGGGCAAGTGCTTAAATGCAGAAATTTCTTCTTCTAGCTGGCGGTGCAGATCAATCCGACCGCTCAGCACAGAACAAGAACTATTGGATGTGCCAAAGCGACGAATAGAGTCGATGGCAGCCTGGGTCACCGCCTTATCTTGAGCCATGCCCAAGACGTCGTTGGTACAGAACGTCAGGACCTGGTGCCGTTTGCCAGTGCTCTGTTCTTCTACATCGATCTGGTTGCCATTTTTCTCATGGCAAATAAACTTGTCAGGGTATAACCCGCTTGCATGCAAACGTTGCACGTAGTCATTAACGACTTCCACAATTTACTCCTCATCACCTACATTGAGCATATCAATCAACCAAGATCTGAGCTACAAGCCAATAATTCCTGGCAGCAGGCCTTGGTAACGGGGGCTTGGGTCTACCAAGCGGGCGATTCACACAAGCATACCGTCACTAACCTCCTGGGATGGTTGGATAGAAGACTCTTTTGAAGCTTCAAAAGAGGATGTGTGAGAAACATCGGAACGCTCATACTGAGCAACAATCACCCGCTGTAGGGCAATGATTGCAGGATTGACCTCGACGTAGTCACGCTGTGGATCGATGGAGTAATTACGCTGTTCACTTTCCATCATCTCTACGTCCTGGTGTAAAAATTTGAGAAAAATGTTGTTCAAGATTACCTTCTCCAGCAGTCTGGACAAAGGCCCATTGAGTAACCATTGGGGTAAGGGTAACTTTAGAAACATTAAGGAAAAAGACTTGGTCTCTGTGGGTCCCACAGGCAAACGCATTAGATAAAGCGACGATACCGACTCTAGGGACGTAGCGTAGTGGGGATAGTGATAATGAATGGATACTGTACGGGTGGTACTGTCGCTCCCTTTGGTTCCTAAACCCAATAACTTACTCAAAAAGCCTTCATAGGAGACCTGGTAGTCAGCGGCTACACCATCATCATCTTGCTTAAGTTTAAGAAGCTTGGGATCGTACCAGCCCTGAAGATCTTTGTGTAAAAAACCATGGAATACGTCCATTGTATTCTCATTGCAAATGGAAAAGTGAGCCTGAAAATGGCCGGGAATACGTACCATAAACCAGCCTGGCTGCCCATATTGAGGCACATCTGGTAAAGGCTTTTGCTCAGCGAGTTCAGTAGCTCCCGGAAACACCCAAACAATGCCATAGGCTTCGCGGGTGGGATAAACCCGAGCTTGGGCACAGGGTAGCTTTTGTTTCTTGGGGAAGTAAGGAATTCCAACGCATTGGCCGTCACTGTTAAATTCCCAACCGTGGTATGGGCAAACCAAATTATTGCCGTGGACTTCTCCTTGATGCAGCTCTACACCCTTGTGAGGACAGGCATCGGCCATGGCATGAACGGTGCCCTCAGCATCTCGATATACCACCAGGGATGTTTCCCAGATTTTTGCAGGAACTACATCACCAGGGTTGAGTTGGTCCGCCCAAAAAACTGGGTACCAATGGTTGGGATTAATACCAACAGCGCGTGCACGCCGGTAAATGGGTTGACCTTTTAGAACAGCAGATGCTTCCATCTTATACGGGTAGAATTTGAGACCTTTTGGTGATTAGGTTTAAAGCCTTTTCACCCTACGAGACTTAGCTTGATTTTTGCTGAGTAAAGGCCTGGCAAGCTCAGATTTTTACTCAAATCAGGGATTATTGTGGTTGCAGTATGACTAGAACAAACATTCTGCTAAAGGATTTTAGTGACGCTTCTTGAACTGGCAGTAGCAATTACTAAGAACAGTTCGATGGTCAGCTAAAACGGATACAGACATCCTTAGAGCCATAAAGCATGTGCCCATGGCAATACCTATGAACAGGTATAAGTTTTTGCCTATATCCCACCCCGGTAACCAGCTATGGGTAATGTTAACATCTATTAACTTGTCACGAGCGATGGGCCTTTGGAGGTGTCGTTTTTACAAGTGTTGTTGTGTGCCCCCCTATGACCACTGTTTAT
>JBCCJR010000456.1:0-4143 GCA_039045805.1 Cyanobacteria bacterium P01_C01_bin.118 | reverse complement strand
CTGCTTTGAACAACAGGTTCTACCCTTTTTGCAACAGTCTCGGCCAGACTTGCTAATTGTTAGTGCAGGCTACGATGCCACCGCTGCCGATCCTCTGGCTGGAGTAAATTTAATGCCAGAAGACTATGGTGCGTTTACCCGGTTGTGTAAACCCGTTGCTCCAAAAATACTCTTTGGTTTGGAAGGGGGCTATGACTATAGAGCCCTGAGTCAATCCATTGTGCATACCATCAAAGGCTGGTTAGACAATGGTTGAAGAGTTCTCTCAACAACATTGGATTACCTTCAGACATTGGGAAACAGGATTTAGTCACAGCCCCAGACATATGCAAAACCCACCCAAAAGAAGACCTGTAGAGGTTCCTTTGGGTGGGTTAGCACATTAGTCTGTGGGCGCTTTCCAAGCTTTAAGGGCTTAGCCAGCTTTTAACCTTCTTAGACACCTACCTGAGCCAGGGTAGGAGACTCCACCGGACCAATCACAATGCGTACTTGGTCTGGATCTGCCCACAACACTAGTCGGGGTGTATAGGGGGTGCTCAGGTACTCATGTTGGGGTAGCACCCGTAGTGAGAATCCCTGGAGACCGCTCTGACTATAAGCCACATTTAGGGTATAGAGACTGCTGCCATCGGGGTCTTGGCCGCGATAAACCATGGCTGTCGCCTGACCTCCCTGAAGCTCGCCATCGATATCGATACCGCCCTGGTAAAACTCAACGGCAACATCGGACGACTGCAGATGACCCAAATAGATCCGCGCAGTCACCTGTAGGGGCTCATTAACTTGCAAATCTACATCGTGGGACAGGTAAATGTCCGAGACAGAGATTTGTTGCCAGTGCTGATACAGCTCTGACTGCCACTGAGCCAGGGTCTTCACTGGTGCATAGCCATCCACCATTAGCTGACGACCTCGATCCGATGCAGCAAAATAGCCACGGTTGGCATAGTCTTGGAGCATCCGAGCGGTGTTAAAGGCAGGGGTATTTAACCGGATAGCGGCCTTCATTTTAGCAACCCAGCCCCGGGGAATTCCATGGGCATCACGGTCGTAAAAGAGAGGTACCACTGCAGTCTCTAACAACTCATAGAGGTCGTTGGCTTCGACTTCGTCCTGATAGTCAGGATCGTCATAGTCTTCACCAGAGCCAATGGGCCAGCCAGTTTCAACATAGTCTGCTTCATCCCACCAACCATCAAGGACGCTGAGGTTGGGCAAACCGTTCATGGCGGCCTTCATGCCGCTGGTGCCGGAGGCCTCACGGGGACGACGGGGATTATTCAGCCACACATCACAGCCGGACACCATCCAACGGGCCACATGGATGTCGTAGTTGGGGACAAATACGATGGAGCGGTCCAAGCCCTCATCCCGAGTGAAGTGGATAATGTTGCGGATCAGCTCTTTACCCGGAATATCCTTAGGGTGAGCCTTACCGGCAATAACAAACTGAACCCGGCGTCCCAGGGAGTTTTCAACGATCTTGCGCAGACGCTCAACATCTCTGAGGAATAGGGTGGCGCGCTTGTAAGTAGCAAAGCGACGGGCAAAGCCGATGGTGAGGATGCTGGGGTCTAAGACCTCTTGGGCACGCTCCATCTCCAGGTGAGAACCGCCCCGTTCTTTAACGGCTTTGTACAGGCGATCGCGGACAGAGACCACCAGATGAGAGCGACAACTCTCATGGTTACGCCAGATTTCCTCGTCGGGAATGGCGCTGACCTTTTCCCATAAAGGATCATCCACGCCTACGCTGTCCCACTCGGACCCCAGGTAGCGATCATAGAGTTCCTGGGTAGATTTGGACACACAGCTACGGGTATGAACGCCATTGGTAATGGCCGTAATCGGTACCTCATCCACGGGCAGTTCGGGCCAGAGACCGCCAAACATTTTACGGGATACAGCGCCGTGGAGCTTACTGACGCCATTGACAAAGGATGCCATTTTGATGGCGAGTACTGCCATGCTAAAGGGGGCATCATGGTCAGCATCGTCTTCTCTGCCTAAGCCGAGGAAATGCTCGTGGGAGAGGCCAAAGCGGGCAGCGTAGTGACCCAGATAGTGGAATATTTTCTCGGGGGGAAAGAGGTCAATCCCGGCAGGTACAGGAGTGTGTGTGGTAAATAGCTGGGTGGCCTGGGCCAGCTGCTGAGCTTCACCAAAGCCCAACTTCTGGTCATCCATCAGCATCCGAATTCGCTCCAGGGCCAAAAAGGCAGAGTGACCTTCATTCAGGTGATAGGCAGAGGGCTCTAGACCCAGGGCCTTGAGCATGCGGACACCGCCAATCCCCAGCATCATTTCCTGCTGGATCCGCATGTCGATGTCGCCACCGTATAAGCGATCGCAAATATCCTGATCGTGGGGAGCATTAGGCTCGATGTTGGTATCTAAAAGATACAGAGGAACCCGACCCACATCCACTCGCCAGATACGGGCATAAACCTTACGCCCAGGATAATCAACCGAGATTCGCAGTTCTTTGCCCTGCCCATCTCGCTCCAGTGTGATGGGCATATTGTAAAAATCATTGATGGGATAGCGCTCCTGCTGCCAGCCATCCGCATTTAGGTACTGAGCAAAGTACCCTTCTTGATACAGCAAGCCCACCCCCACCAGCGGCAAACCTAAGTCACTGGCCGTCTTCAGATGGTCGCCCGCCAACACCCCTAAACCACCCGAATATACGGGCAAACACGTGGTCAAGCCAAACTCCATGGAGAAGTAGGCATAGCGCTCATTGTCCGTGGGGTTAGCCCGGTTGGTATCGTACCAGGACTGAGCTTTTAGATAGTGCTCCAGACGGGCCATCGCGTGGTTCATCTGGGCAATAAACCCACCATCTTCAGCTACCGTCTGCAGACGCTCCTGGCTGATGGTGCTTAGCATCAAAACGGGATTGTAGCGGCTGGATGCCCACAGGTCGGGGTCCAATCGTTTAAACAGGTCAATAGTTCCTACATCCCAGTCCCAATGGATATTCTCAGCAAGCTGACGCAAAGGAGCTAGAGAAGCAGGTAGTGTGGGTGTAACGTTAAAGGTACGAATCGGGCGCATAGATTTTTGATGCGAGTGCTTCAAGTCCAGCAATATTCTGGCGCTGAAACTTGGATTGAAGCGAAACCCTTAATACTCTTTTTGCTCCCGAGAGGGATATTGCGGTCCATAAACCCACCGGGATCAAGGACTCTCACCAAAGCTAAAATTTTTCTTCAATTCGAAACAATGGGATGACTTTTATTGCATTCAGTTGCCTTCTATTGCATTTTATTTTTTGAGGCAACGTAACTTAAAGAAAATTATTTACGGCTGAGGTCAACAAGAAGAATGATTTATGGCTGAAGTCAAAACAGCTGTTGGCACCTAAACCACGTCCAAGTTGAAACCTGTAGCTTTCCCCACCGGAAAAACTCCAGTTCTGGACGTGGCCAAGGTTTATTTAAAGAATCATTTGCGATTTGCGAAACTATTTGCGGTGCCATCGGAGCTCTGGGTCGTCTTGCCAATCCATAAATTTTGTCAGCCGCTGACGCAGAATCTGGGACCGTCGTCTTCTGTTCCAGGTACCTGCTGCGATGCTGCTTGGTGCATCCAGTTAAAGGTCAATACTGTCCGGCGCAGTGTTCTGGGCATAGACTATGAGCTTTTGCTATAAAACAGGCTGTAAAGCAGGTTTGTTTAGGTGCGAGACCCTTTGATCCGACAGCCAACGCCTCCTCGATCTTGGAGACTTTTTTGGGCCGCTTTTTGGGGACTAAAAAACACTTTTTTGACCACGTTCCATTCCTGGGTCATTAAAGCTTCAAATCTCTCTTCTTGCTCCTTTAGGCCACCGTTGGTGATGTAATACGTGAGACTGTCATCACCTTCAACAAATTCTCCATTAAAAAAGTTGTAAAAGACATCATTCTCAAGAGTCTTTCGTATTACCTTTAAGCCAGCTAGTTGCAAATCTTTTTCAGCGTCTTGTTCTAGACTGTGCCGTAGTTTTAATTGTGCTGCTTTTTGTTCTGTTGTGGTGCAGGGGGCCAGGTCTGCCATTTCAATGGCGTTTTCTAATGCCTCACTGGTATCGTTGAGGACGACAACTCCGTTGCCTAGAAACAAGAGCCCCATGTCTAGATGAAAGTTTCCGGG
>JBCCJR010000455.1:0-4159 GCA_039045805.1 Cyanobacteria bacterium P01_C01_bin.118 | reverse complement strand
GTCAGTCGTTTTCACCAGGTGAACACACCCAGCATTCGCAGCAAAATCGATCGCAAAGAGTTAGTTGCGGTAGATTCGGGCCAAAACCTGAATATTGAAGTGCTGCTCGATAGTGAGCCCGATCTGGTCCTGACGTTTGGTACGGGTGATCCGCAGCGAGATACTTACCCCAAATTCTTGGAACTAGGCATTCCTGTGGGAATTGTTGCAGAGTATATGGAGGCTACTCCACTGGGGCAATCGGAATGGCTGAAATTTACCTCGTTGTTTTTGAATCGCGAAGCCCAGGCAGAACAGGTCTTCACTGAGATCGCTCAGGAGTATCAAGATCTGGTTGAACTGGCACAAGCAGCTACAGATCGCCCCCAAGTATTTGTTGGTTTTAGTTTAGATGGCACCTGGTATGTGCCTGCAGGACAGAGTTTTGTCAGCCAATTTATTCAAGATGCAGGGGCAGACTATCTCTGGGCAGCGGAGCCAGGCGCAGGCAGTGTGCCGTTCGCGTTTGAAGCCGTATTTGATCAGGCCAAAAATGCTGACTTCTGGATCAATGTTGGGAATGACTGGCATACTCACCAGGATGCGATCGCCGCTGATTCACGCTATGGCAACTTTAAGGCTTTCGATTTTGAGCAGATTTTTAATAACAATGCCAAGCTGAACACAACAGGGGGCAATGACTACTGGGAAAGTGGCATTCTGAATCCGCAGGTAGTCCTGGCTGATTTAATCCATATCTTTCACCCCGAATTATTACCAAATCACAAGCTTGTCTACTATCAAAAATTAGAGTAGTTGGCCTTATGCTGAAGGTGCTTCTTCTTGTTAATTTTCTGCTGACTTTCACTAGCTTTCCTGGCATGAGCAAAACAGTCGATGCGGTTTTCGGCCTAAAAGACAACCGCTATTTCATTGATGTTCCCGAAGGTGAAATCAACACTTTTTTTGAATGGAGACCGAATTTTCCTGAACTTATTGCTGCCCATCGTGGTAGTGGCTTTCTCCCTGGTTTTCCTGAAAACGTTATAGCAAGCATGGACAACAGCCTACGCTTTGGTCCAACCATCCTAGAAATCGACATTCAGCGTACCTCGGATGGCGTTTTGATCTTGATGCACGATGACACATTAGATCGCACGACTACTGGCAGTGGCTTAGTTGCCGAAACTGATTGGGCCACTATCCAAACCCTTCATGCCGTTGATAGCTTTGGCACCCCAACATCTTTTAAAATTCCCACACTGCAAGAAACTCTGGAGTGGGGCCAGAATCGAGCACTGTTTGCCTTGGATCTAAAAGCTGATGATTTTGTGGCTGAAGTCATTGGTCTGGTGACTGACCTGGAAGTAGAAGATGATGTGATGTTTTTTGCTGACAACGTTGAACAGATGCTGAAGGTCTATGGCCTAAACCCAAATATTCACTTTGCTCTGCTCATGACGCCTGATACTCGTGAGGATTTGGTCAATGCTGTGGCTGACTCTCCCATCTCCCTGGAAAGTCTCACTGCATTCACCGTCGCACCAACCATTGACCCCGCTTACAATCAGGCCCTCCATGACCGAGGCATTGTCAGCATCTTCGGAGCCTTTATTCCTGAATATGAATTGTCCGAGGAGGATGCGATCTCGTTATACCAACACCTGATTGATCAGGGTGTCGATTCCATTTCCACTAATCGATTGCCCGATCTTGGCGTAGCGTTAGGGTACGAGCCGCAACCTGCACGTTAACCTCATGCAACCGCTATGCTTTGGCTGGTATTATGATTGACTTGAAGTCCCCCGAATGGGGATACATAAATGACGATCGTTTTGGCCTGGGTTCGATTCAGCGTCGTTGACTTTGTTGAAAAATCAGCCAGATGACGACTGGAGCACCCAGCAATGACGTAATAGCATTGAGGGGCAAGATGGCCTGACGACCGGGGAGTTGGGCGATTATATCGGCTAGTAGTGCCAGGACCGAGCCCATTAATAATGTGGCAGGTACTAGAATTTGATGATCAACGGTGCGAAATAGCCGCCGACAAAGATGGGGAACTGCAATGCCCAGAAAGGCAATCGGTCCACAAAATGCGGTCACCGTACCTGCTAAGACTGAAGCACTAACCAAAATGCCAACTCGGACTCTCCCCATATTAACCCCCAAACTTTGAGCATGGGTTTCCCCCACCAAGATCAAATTCAAGGGTTTGACAAACGTGAGTGCCAGCATGAGTCCTAAACCGACGCAGAATCCTAATAACCCTAATTGGTCCCAGGTTACCCCCGCAAAACTGCCAAATGTCCAGGTGAGATAAGCTTGCGTTTGGGCAATCGGACTGAAATGTAGCAATACAGTCACCATGGCAGTTGTTGCAGCCCCGATCATGACTCCAAATACCAGGAGGGCCATATTGTTGCGGACTTTCTGGGCTACCAGGAGCATAATGCTAAGCATAGCTGCTGACCCTAGACTGGCGGCCATAACCACACCAATATCACTGAGAAAACTCAATTCCCCCAAATTGGCTGGAGAAGCAGTGGCACCTATCGTGAGCACCACCAGAGCTACGCCTAAGCTTGCGCCTGCATTCACCCCCAAAATCGATGGACCTGCCAGCGGATTCCGAAATAAGGTTTGCAATTGTAATCCACTCATTGCTAAGGCAGCACCTGCGCATAATGCTGTCAGGGCCTTTGGGAAACGAAATTGCCACAAAATATCCTCCCAACTGGCTTTGCTGGGTTCTCCCCCGGTTATGATGGTGAGCACCTCTGAGAGTGGAATCGAAACGGAACCTAGCCCCAGGCTGAGTAAAAAGGCAATCAACAAGATGCCGAACAAGATGACAAGACCAAGCCAACGCCAGCGATTTTGAGTTGCTTGTCTACTCAACAGAGTCATAGAAACTTGCTCGGGAGATTGCGGAATAACCATCATCAACAATGCTGTAACAATGCTGTGAATCGTAAGTCTAGGCAAATCTAGTTGAAAGATTTTAACGTGTTACCCTCTGAGGAGAAACATCACTTTCGGAAAATGAGAAAACGCTTACGCGCAGTGTGACAACGACAGCAACATACAAAAAATGCTAAAGTCAACCTTAACATTCTTGTAAATGTCAAGGTTGACTCCCATGACCCAAGCTAAGTCACAGTTAACCATTAAAGAGCTGACTGAAACCGTTGGCGGTAAAGTGACACCACGCATGGTGCGTCACTATCATCAGCTAGGGTTACTGCCTCAACCCAAGCGCTCTCGCGGCAATTACCGTCTTTACGATGATGCCGATGTGCAGCGTCTGCGGCGAATTGTGGCGCTTAAGCAACAAGGGTTCCAGCTTAGTCATATTCAGCAGTTGCTCGATCCAAAGCAGGACACACTACCCAACTCGATGGCAGTGATGGAGCAATTGCAGCAGCATTATCAAACGTTGATGCGTCAGCTTGTAAAACTGCGACAAACGGCCATGGCTGTTGAGGGCATTTTAGGTCGGGATCAGGGGTGCCAAACGGTGCAAATCGATGCCCTGGCCCAGCTACGTGTTTTAGAAGTTGAAGCCAACGAGCTAGCTACCCATCGAGTTTGGGATAATCTGGATTGTGCAGCTCACAACCATCCTGAGAACTTTCAGCAAGCCCTGGAGCAGCTATTGCCTGACCTGTCAGAGCGCTCGGAAATTGAGGTGGATTTGCTCACCCAGATGGTTTTAGCCTGTGGTGATGTGAGTTTGGTACCTTTTGTGCGGTTAAGTTTTGATGCCCTTAAGGCTGCCCGTGACAACTTAAAGCAGGGCTGCACTGTAGTAGGCGATATCCCAGCCGTGGTTACAGCTCTCGACCAAACCCGGTTAGCCCATTTAGGGTGTTCCGTTCAAACGCTAATCGATAATCCGCACATTAACAGTGCTGCCGAGGCAGAGGAAACATTCTGGCAGCAGGACCGTTCCAAATTAAATGATTTACCAGAAGGATGTGTCCTGCTAATCGGGTACGCGCCCTCTGTGTTGATGGCTGTTTGTAAGGCTATTGAAACACAGCGGCTAAAGCCAGCTCTTGTGATTGGTCTGCCCATCGGATTTAGCCATGCCCCGGCAGCTAAACGGCGGTTGCAGCACAGTGGCGTACCGTTTATCACTACCGAAGGCACTCAGGGGGGAGGGTTATTAGCTGCC
>JBCCJR010000454.1:0-4165 GCA_039045805.1 Cyanobacteria bacterium P01_C01_bin.118 | reverse complement strand
GATACGTCTAATGCCTGGGACTTTGACAGCTTTGAGAGAGCCGTCATTGCTGCAGCATCGCTTTACCACTACGGTCAACAGCAGGGATTAGCTACCCAATTATGGAGTGCGAAAACAGGACTAGTGCAGGAAAAAACAGCGGTTTTAACCGTCTTGGCTGGCATTCAGTATGATGACGACGGTGACCATAAACTGCCTGCGCCTCCATTGATCTGGCTAACAGCGCAAGCAGGCAAACCACTACCCGTTCACAGTGCTGAAATTGTATTTCTGCCAAAAACAGCCGCCCATTCGCACACTGCATTTCACGATGAAGCCCAGGAATTAGTGATCAATCCGGTGGATGATTTACAACGACAGCTACAGGCAATCTAGTTCTGAATCTTAAGCAACAATTTTATCTCTATTAACTAGACTGGAGATAAACACAGCGGGGTAGCATGATGGCTCAGATTAAGGCTCGTCGCCCAGAGAATGTCGAGGGTGATATTTTTGTTGATAGCAGTTGTATTGACTGTGATACCTGTCGTTGGATAGCCCCAGACACCTTTGGTCGAGAGGGTGATATGTCGGCTGTTCATAGGCAGCCAACAACATTAAAAGAGAGAATTGAAGCCCTCAAAGCACTGTTGTCTTGTCCTACGGCCTCAATTGGAACTGTTGTTCCTCCTCAGGAGATTAAACAGGCCCAGGCTCAATTCCCTGATCTCATTGAGGGCAATGTTTATCACTGCGGCTATCACTCAAAGAAGTCCTATGCAGCGGCCAGCTATTTTATCCAGCGACCTGAGGGTAACGTGCTGATTGATTCGCCTCGATTTACACCGCCTTTGGTAAAGCAGCTGGAGAAAATGGGTGGGGTGAAATATCTGTACCTCACCCATCGAGATGATGTGGCGGATCATGCGAAATTTCGAGAACATTTTGGATGCGATCGCATCCTCCACATCGACGACATCACAGCCGACACCCAATCAGTCGAAATTCAGATAGCGGGACAAGCAACATACGAACTGTCTCCAGACTTAACGATTGTTCCGGTACCCGGTCACAGTAAAGGTCACACCGTACTGCTTTATCAGAACAAATTTCTGTTTACGGGCGATCATCTAGCCTGGTCATTATACCTGGGCCATCTTTATGGCTTTCGCCGCTTTTGTTGGTATTCCTGGCCTGAGCAAATCAAGTCAATGAAACGTCTCGCCGACTATAGATTTGAGTGGGTCTTACCCGGCCATGGTCGTCGCTTCCACAGCGAAACAATGGCCAAAGAACTACAGACGTGTATTGAGTGGATGGAACAGGCTTAACTACCCTGCTGTGTGGGTCGCAGCAGAATATCATGCACCTGTACATAGTCCGGTTGGCCCAGGACATAACCAACGGCGTTAGCAATATCCTTAGGCTGCAGCACCTGAAACTGACCATAGATTTGTTTGGCCTGTTCGGTGCTACCGGAGTATTTTTCGGCAAACTCAGTTTCCACAAAGCCAGGGCTCACAGAGGAGATCCGAATAGCACTTTTATCCGCCCGCAGTTCTTGGCGCAGTCCTTCCGTTAGAGCGCGAACTGCAAACTTAGAGGCCGAGTACATACCGCTGCTGGGCACTCGATGCCCCGACATGGAACCGATATGAACGACGTGCCCATTATCTTCACCAAATTCTCGCATTAATTTAATGGCTTCGCGGGTGCAGATACACAGCGCAATCACATTGATATCGAGCGTTTCACGCCATTTTTCTGTAGTACCTTGGGTGAGGGGTTCACGATAGCCAAGGCCCGCATTATTGATCAACACGTCTAAGCGGTTAAAGCGCGCTGCGATCGCACTAAACCAATCCAAAATCTGCCCCTCATCTCTCAAATCAACCGTTTGAGTAAGCACCTCAGTCTCATATTCCTGGGATAGCTTGCTAGCTAAATCCTGCAGACGCTGTTCTCGACGCGCACATAGGGCCAGGTCATAACCATCGGCCGCCAGACGAGTTGCTATCTCACTGCCAATACCGCTAGACGCTCCAGTGACCGCTGCAACAAGACGATTCGTCATAGTTTTTGGAGAATTAAATTACGAACCTTTCTGATTTTGCGAACGAAAGCGTCCGCTGTCAAAGCTTCGCTGTTTCAGATGTTTGGTTTTTCGTCCCGTCACCCGCTTACGCCACATCTTAAAACTGGACTGCCTCATCTCCCGTCGCATCAGGGCGATAACCTGTTTCTCCTTCAGACCATATTGCAGCTCAATCGCCTCAAACGGCGTCCGATCCTCCCACGCCATTTCGATAACGCGGTTGATGGTATCGGAGTCGAGTTCAGGTAGTTTCATTAATTAAGGCAGTGCGCTCGCTGTGCGAACTGGGCAATAGGCAATGGATTTGAGGTTAGTCAAGCTCCTCACTACAAAATAGTCTAACGTCAAAACCTACTGCCTGAGAGCATTGCACACAATGACCCTACTGCCTGAGGTCATTGCATGCAATGACCCTACTGCCCATTGCCCAATGACCCCCAAGTCTTTACATAGTGAACTTTCAGCAAAGGCCATTTCCCCACTTCAAACCGAGCCTAGTTTATGAGAATATTATGTATAAGTATTTATTAAAACGTTTTTCTCCGCAGGAGGTTCGGTAATGGACATTGATTTCCGGGTTGTAGCAGTGCTTGCTCCCATTGCCCTAGCTGCGGGCTGGGCTGGTTTTAACATCTTCCAAGCTGCGTTAGGTCAGATTCAAGACTGGTTAGGCGAAAGCGAGTAAGCCCTGATTTGTAACGTAAAGTTATCGAATTACTCATTTAAGCTGCCTCTAAATTTGGGAGGCAGCTTTTTATTGGGGTCTAATGCCTGAGGGGACTGATATCAGGCTATTCACAAGCCTGTATTTCAATCACATCGTTCTCAGATATATTTAAAGCCTCAGCCACTTGCTGAGCAGAGAGTCCCATTGACAGTAATTTGAAAACCGCTGCATTTCGAGTTTGCTCAGCTTGTTCTGCCCGTTGTCGCTCCTGACTAGATAGCTCATTGCCCCAAAGCAGTAAATTGCCCTGGTCATCCCACCAGCGCAACCAATAACCTGGGCGGTTTTCACGAATACCTTCCCACACCGCAAGGGAAAGCCCCATATTATCTATCCAGTAGCGATTGTTGTTATCAGGCATCTGTAGCTGATAACCGTTTGCATCATCCAGGCGATATACCTCAAGACTGCCACTGGTCGGATTAAAGATAACGTAATAAGGCACTTTGAGAATGCGCTCATAGTAAAACCATTTACCCGGTGGATAGGTGGCTTTGATGGAGTATTCGCCTCCTTCTGTAGCTGACAGAAACTCCATCACCACTATGGGAGGGTCGCCGTCTAAATAAGGGGTGTAACTCCGTTCAATATCTGCTCTAGGTACTGTGATGTGGGGTATAAAAGCCCAATCAGGTGACTTGACAACGGTTTTTTCGTTAACTGTGGCACATAGGCCATAGTTGGTGGTTATGAGGGCTGTTTCTGAAATCCGACCGGCGATAGAAAGGCTTTCACTCAGCGCAGCAGCAATAAAGGGTTGGCTGATATTGTCCACAGGATCATCCGGTAGAACATAATGCTTGGGTAGCTTTTCCCAACGAATGCTCAGTTTGGCAGGCGTGGCAACCATAGGTCTCGGGAATTCAAACGCCAACCTCAGTATATTATAGGTTCATTTGTACTGATTATTTGATCTGACGTTAGCTGGAGAAATGGGGTAATAGATTTCTTGTTATTTGTACGGTTTAGAATATTGTCAATTGCTGCAGCTGCTCCATAATTTGAGCAAAGGCAATCCCCCGATGACTATGGGTTTCCTTTTGCTGATCGCTCATTTCGGCAAAGGTTTTGCCCTGACTGGGAACATAAAAAATTGGATCGTAGCCAAAACCGTTACTGCCTTTGGGCTCGGTGAGGATTTCACCAGGGCAAATGCCTTCAGTTTCTAGGGCAATGGTGCCATCGGGGCGGGCCAGGGCCAGGGCGCAGACGAACTGAGCGCTGCGGTTATTTGCATCCTGGAGTTCTCTGAGCACACGGTTAATGCGGTCTTGATCATCACTACCATAGCGGGCGGAATATAATCCCGGTGCACCATTCAGGACGTCGATTTGGAGACCAGAATCGTCGGCAATGGCCCATTG
>JBCCJR010000453.1:0-4212 GCA_039045805.1 Cyanobacteria bacterium P01_C01_bin.118 | reverse complement strand
CCGTGATGCGGTGACGCCTTTACTAGAGGAGGTAGAAGCAGAACTGCACTATCTCGAACAAGTTGAGGCTGCTTTGACGCAAACAGCTCAATATAAAGTGCCTGAAGATCTGACTGCGCTTGAAGAAATTCGTGATGAGCTGGTGCAGCAGGAGTATATTGAGGATCCTTACCAGCGTCCTCATCGGAGTCGTTCAGACAAGTTGCCCAAATTTTACAAGTGTCTTACTCCCGGTGGGATCGAGCGATGGGTCGGGCGCAACAACAATCAAAATGAGGCCCTATCCTTTAAAGCTGCCAATGGTTATGACCTGTGGTTTCATACCCAGGAAATTCCCGGTAGTCATGTGCTGTTACGTCTGGAGCCCGGAGCCCAGCCCAGTGACGAGGATTTAGCCTGTGCTGCAAATATTGCTGCTTGGTTTAGCCGGGCTCGGCAATCGGATCAAGCACCTGTGGTGTACACCCAACCGAAGTATGTGTATAAGCCCAAAGGAGCCCGACCGGGTATGGTGATTTATAAGCATGAACAGGTGCTATGGGGACGGCCCCAAAAGGCCAAAGCCTATTTGGAGCAAGGAAATTCAGGATAAGACTTAGGTAGGGTTTTAATATTTCAACCCAACAAACCCAACTCGCCATTGCCGATTGTCTCGACCCATTTTTCAATGCTCATCACCCCAATTTCCCAGCGTCTCCATCCCCTCAGTGTGGCTCCAATGATGGACCGCACCGATCGGCACTTTCGCTATTTTATGCGCCAAATCACGCGCAAAACGCTGCTCTACACCGAGATGATTACGGCTCAGGCGATTCTCCATGGCGATCGCAACAAGCTGTTGGGGTTTGATCCTGAGGAAAAACCACTGTCACTTCAGATTGGTGGCGATGATCCCCAACTGCTGGCGAAATGTGCTCAAATTGCTGAGAATATGGGCTATGACGAGGTAAATCTGAATGTCGGCTGTCCCAGTGACCGGGTACAAAGCGGTAACTTTGGTGCGTGTTTGATGGCCCAGCCGGAGCTGGTGGCGGAGTGTGTGGCGGCTATGCAGGCAGCGGTGGACATCCCAGTGACGGTGAAACATCGTATCGGGATCGATGAGTGCGATCGCTACTCAGATATGGCGAAGTTTGTGACCACTGTGGCCGCCGCCGGGTGTCAACGATTTACTGTCCATGCCCGCAAGGCATGGCTACAGGGATTAAGCCCCAAAGACAATCGCAACATACCTCCTCTCCGGTACGAAGATGTATATCGTCTCAAGCAGGAATACCCCCACCTGTGGATTGAAATCAACGGTGGCATCAAAACTCTTGACCACAGCCGTGAGCATCTCCAGCAGGTGGACGCTGTGATGATTGGCAGGGCTGCCTATGACACGCCCTATCTATTTGCCTGGGCCGATTGTGACATCTACGCCGTGGATCAAATGCCCACTCGACATCAAATCGTTTCTGCGATGTTGCCCTATATCGCTCGTTGGACTGAGCAAGGAACCAAGCTCCACTCCATTTCTCGCCATATGCTGCAGCTTTTTCATGGTGTGCCGGGGAGTCGTGCCTGGAAACGCCACTTGACCGATAATAGTTGCCGTTCTGGTGCAGGCGTTAAAACAGTGACGGATGCCTTGGCTCAGGTTTCAGAAGCGATAAGTAAAAATACTCAGATCAATGACTTTTGTCAATGTAAAAGCTTGGGTGATTGAGAAAATTAAATACCTTGGGCAAGAGTATTCCCAGTCTTAATGAAAATTAAAGAAATGTTACGTTTTGATACAGAATGGGGATTAACTAACTAGTTCACCCCTTAGATGTCAAGAGTTAAGATTACGGTTTCTGGCCGGGTACAAGGTGTGGGCTTTCGATATCACACGCGTAAAAAAGCACAAGAATTAAACCTGACGGGCTATGTCACCAATAAACCCGATCATACGGTAGAAATTGTGGCCGATGGTTCTGATCAAAACCTCATGGCTTTAGTAGCTTGGGCCAGGGTAGGACCTGAGCGGGCCAATGTGAAAAGCATTGATTTGGAAGACTGTTTGCCGATCAATCGGTTTGATGAATTTGTGATTGAGTATTAATCTTCATCGAAATCAGCATGCAATAACAGGGGGAGCTTCCCGCTGAATCATTCAGCGGGAAGCTATGGGATTGAGCCATGCCTATAACAAAGCTCTGCCCCCTATCTAAAGCAAGGTAAAGACTAACACCATGGCAAAGGCTGCCATAAAGGCTAGGGTAAACGCATCACGACTTAAAGATCCGGCAGAACTTCTGCGTCGGGGAGGAATTCTATTGTCGGTAATGGGCACCACCGGGATCGAAGCAAATCTCCCGTCAGGATAGCCCAGGGCATAACCATTGTGGCGGTGGGTGGGAAATGCTGGTGGCAGTGAAGAGGATGCAGTCATAGCATTGCCGTAGGCAACAGCCCCTTGCAGTTGTAGCTGAGGCTCCTCCAGTTCCACAAACATAGATTCCTGGATGACCAGGCCAATTTCATAGCCGCTCCATCCTTTTTCTCGTAAGACTAGTGCCGCTGCATCGGGACCACGATTTAGAAATTCAAGCTTTGAATCATCTGGGTCGGAATGCCAGGCGGAAAAAGATTCTACAGGAGGCCCAAAAACTCTCTGTAATTGATCTAATTCCCTTGATTGGGATTGAATGGTTTCAAACTCTTGCTCTGTAATTGAAGCGTTTTTCAAGACGGCGTTGATTTGGTCACATGCCCAACCATCTCGACATAGTGTGCGAGCAGCTCTTAAATCTAACGCTTGCTCTACCAAGACATCCTGCTGAACGTTGCTCATATAGTCCCTAATTACCGGATACACAGTCGGATAAAGATGGCTATCCAACTCTACATTTCTGCTGATTGTGAACGAGCTACAAATAGCTTGAAACGGCCTATCAAAATCTATAGCCTAAAAGCTGATAATGAATCCTATGCTCTATCTAGCATGTATAGCCTGCACCCAGTATTTACACCAGTTTCACCAGAGGAGCTTGTAGAAACTTCATAGCATATGAAGCATTAGCGAAACTCCGACAAAGATAAGACCGCCGAACCAGAACAAAACCAACAGTGTTTTGCCGACAGAGTGATGGGAGCGAGAACGAACTGTCTGGGGGCGTAGGGGATAGTGATACATTGTCTGAACTGTGGCAGGTTGCTCAGACATCAAAGTCGGTCCCAAGTTCTCTAGAGGTGTGATGGGAGACTTGAGTACATCGTTGATTTGAGAATAATGCCAACCGTGGTGCGTTAGGACAGCCGCCGCTGCTTCTACACCTCGATTCATGACGCGGATGGTAATTGTTTTTCTCGCCTGAACCTTTAATGTTTGAGTATCGGTGGATGCGCTGAGTGTGGGAGGTGGTCCAAATTTCCGCTGTAGCTGATCGAGGGTGGCTGCTTGCTGCTGGATCATTGCAAAACTAGCAGGTTTGATAGAACCGTTCTGCAGTACACCATTAATTTCGGCGAGCATCCATCCGGCTCGACAAAGAGAATGGGCAGCACGGGTATTTAAGTCTTGCCTGGATAAGCTATAGCGGTAGAAGTTGTCCATGAAAACGTTAGGGCGACCGACAATAGACTATGTCCACATCTGAGAGCTTGATGTAGCCCGGAGCTGGATGTGATGTAGTAAACGTGTTAATACGTTGGGACGACTGCGTTCCTCGCCTATCCTATGGAAGATAGCTTTTGGGTCGGGCACTATGGTAACGCTATGTCCGGCAATCCTACCGGTTAAAGGTATCAGCCATTGTCGCGTCACCGGTTGACCTTAAGGATTAATCTAGAGTGTTGGTTTGTTGCTGTGTCAGCAATTGCTCATCAAACCGTTTTTCTTATTCTGGCTCTAATTTGTTTGAGCCCGGCTAGGACATAGACAACACATCTGACGTGTGGGTTAAAGCTGTCATTCTTGGCAATAACTACACCTTGGCAATAACTACAAAATATTTCGGTTGGTAAATTTCTATTGAACGCTTGTTGATTTATGCCTGTGGTATGCGGGTGTTGTTGATGATTCAGTCCCCCCAGAGTAAGCGTTTGGTCACCGACAATGCCTGTTGTTCAGCATTGTCCTGTTGGATGTTAGATCGCTAGATAGTTTTCTGTTATTTCTCACAAAAAGGGTTGGCAATGCCCAAGTAAATTTTTGAGTGAAGCTGGAATTCTCGCCGTGTTGTCGTT
>JBCCJR010000452.1:0-4241 GCA_039045805.1 Cyanobacteria bacterium P01_C01_bin.118 | reverse complement strand
GGTAGCTCCAACAGAGTAGGGACATCCGCTAGCTGCTGTCGCCAGTAGCCCAGCTGAGCATCTAGCATCTCTCCCTGCAGCCACTGACGCTGCCAAATGGCATAGTCGCTATACTGAATCGGTAGCGCTGGTAGAGCTTTATCCTCTCCATCTGCATTGTAGAGGGCAATCAGTTCTCGAATAAATATTTCCAGAGACCAGCCATCACTAATGATGTGATGCATAGTCACCACAAGTACGGCAGCATCTGTCTTCAGACGCACTAACGACACCCGCAGCAGCGGACCTGCGGTTAAATCAAAGGGGTGCTGCACTTCATGGGTCAGCCATTCCTCCAGGGGAACCGTTAGCTCTGTCAGGTCCAGCACCGTTGGAGAAATCTCCATGGTGGCATTGACATGCTGCACAGCGGCACCCTGGACCAGGGGAAACGTCGTTCGCAGGGCACCATGGCGACGAACCATAGTATTGATGGCCCGCTGCAAAATGACCACATCAAAGCAACCTTCCACCCTCACCGCACCTGGCATGTTGTAGGTGCCCGACACACCTTCCAGCTGGGCCAGAAACCAGAGTCTCTCCTGGGCATAGGACAGAGGAATAGGCGTGTTATCTGGCGATGCTGGAGTAATTTTGGGAATGTCTAGATCTCCAGCGTCCTGCCCCTCTAACGCAGTATCTATCCCGGCTACAGTGGGGGTCGCAAATAAAACCTTTAAGGGGATCTCGATTTCAAAATTCTGACGCAAAGAGGTTAACAACCGCATAGCCAGCAACGAATGACCGCCTAAGTCAAAGAAACTATCATGGATGCCAATGGTCTCCGCAGGCATGGAGAGAATCTCAGCAAAGAAATTGGCTATTAATGTTTGGCGCTCTGTTTGTGGAGCCACAAACGTCTCTGTATGTCCCACGTCATAGGCAGGAGCAGGTAACGCCTGACGGTCCACCTTACCATTGGGAGCTAATGGTAGGGAGTCTAACCTGATAAAGGCAGAAGGCACCATATAGTCTGGTAACTTAGACTGCAAGTAGGAACGAAGCTGAATGTCGCTCAAATCATTCTCTTGAGACGATGATCTGTTAAGGGAATAGTCTCTGAGATTATTATCAGAAAACAATCGTTGGTAAAAGGGTGTTTGCTTAAACAGCTGTTTTCGATAATATGAAGCGTATTCGAATTCAATGCGTTCGCCATTTCCCTTAACAATATGGCCCTTTAAGGCGTAATCTGGGTTTATTTTATTTTCACTTAGCGTTCTTACACAGACTGCCTCAATGACATCTCCTGCGTTCACTTCAATGCCTGGATCAAATACTGGAAAATAAACTGGCAGCCAGGAATATTCCTCGGCTAGCGTATCAATACATTCTCCCTCAATTGTCTGTAAATTGAGCCATAGTAGAAAACCATCTAACCGGCCTGATGTATTGACCGTTAAATTGATTTTATGGCTCAAATCTGTGGGAACAAGACGTGTAAAATCTAAATCCTCAAATATTGCTTGATTAGAAAGCAGACTTGATTGAGGGAATCCCTTGACACATACCCTCACATCAAAGGGATATCCGACTTGTTCAAAAATTTTCTCGGCATAATAGCCTGTGCGTTTAAATTTGGGCTGACGCAGCATGTCCTCAGGGCAGGTTACGGCTGCAATTTTAGTCACGCTTCTTGCAGGAATCATCGCACCATCCGGTTTTAGAAACCTTCTGGCATCATTAAGAATGGCAGCTACCCCTTCAGAACCACCAATTGTTCCAATAATTTCTGAGACGCATACGTCAGCCAGTTCTGGTAAATCAACTTGGGTGGCGTCGCCATAGATTATAGTAATCTTTTCCGAAAGACCCAGCTTTTGGACACAGGTTAGCGCTAGCTGATAGGCTTCTCGACCCATTTCAATGGCATAGATTTTTTTAGCTCCTGCCTGGGCACAAAATCTTGCCAGGATAGCATCCTTACCTGTGCCAATTTCGACAACAACTTTATCCTTTACCAGTTGATTAATGGCTGATTGATAATTCTTATTTCTCTTATGGTCATTCGTCATCGCATAATACAGCAGTTCATCGTAGATGGGGTATTCTCCCACTGATGGCCAAAGCTCAACTTGACTGGTTGACTGAGCTTCTTGCTGTGGTACTAAATAGGCGATTAGGCGTTTATCTCCAGATTCTTCTATAGCCGTCACCACAGCCTGCTGCACCTGCGGGTAACCGGTCAGAGCTGATTCAATTTCACCGGTTTCTATACGAAACCCTCGAATCTTTACTTGATGGTCGATACGGCCAATAAATTCGATATTGCCATCCGGTAAATATCGCGCTAAATCTCCAGTTTTGTATAAATTTGACGTTTGCCCCCTCACTTCCCCTGAGGACATGCTAGAGGCATTGGACTGAGCAAAAGGACTTGGAATAAACTTTGCTTGGGTTAGCTTTGGACGATCAAGGTAGCCTCTGCTTAAGCACTCACCTCCGATGTAGATTTCTCCAGCCACACCGACAGGCACTGGATGTAAACTACTGTCTAGAATATATACCTCAGTATTGGCGATGGGACGACCAATTGGTAAACACCCTGTTTTATCTTCTGGGTTGCTCAAATCTACCTGATAAATTGTTGTTGTTATGGTTGCCTCCGTTGGGCCATAGGCATTGCATAGCTTTATGTGACTGCCAACGGATTCTTTCCAGATGGCAACCCGTGACCATTGCACTTGTTCACTACCGACAACGACTAAACGCAAACAGTGTGGCAAACATACCTGTTGTTGGGCTAAGTCCAAAGTCCACTCATGCCAAAATGCGGCTGGTAGATTTAACACTGTTAAGCGTTGCGTTTGAATAAACTCGACAAAATCTGCAAATGAAAGAGACAGTTGCTGAGGATGTAATACTAAGGTGGCACCACTTAACCAAGATGGAAATATCTCTTCAAGGGCAACATCAAAACTCAAAGACGCAAACTGTAGAACTCTGTCCGATTGACTCAGACTATATTCAGCAATGACCGCATTGTTATGATTTACTAAACTCTGATGGGTAACCAATACCCCCTTTGGTTTACCGGTAGAACCAGACGTATAGATTACATAGGCCAAATCATCTGAACATAGCTCAACATCAACATTATCGAAAAGACATTGTTTGATGATGTCCCAATCTGTATCCAAACAAATTACCTGTGCTTGATGTACTGGTAGAGATTTTGATAAAGACTTTTGAGTCAACAATATCTCTACAGCCGAATCTACTAATACATAATTCAGCCGTTCCTGTGGATAGTTAGGGTCTAGAGGTACGTAGGCTCCACCGGATTTAAGTATCCCCAGCAGGGCTACGACCATTTCTATAGAACGCTCTATATATATCCCCACCAACATCCCAGGTTTTACCCCTAATCCCTGTAGATGGTGAGCTAGCTGATTAGCTAGCTGATTGAGTTCCTGATAGGTGAGCTGGGTATCGCCAAAGACCACTGCCGTAGCTTCTGGAATTTGCTCTACCTGCTGTTCAAAAAGCTGATGAATATATGTGTTCCGAGGATAGTCTGCAGCAGTGCAGTTCCACTCTGTCAGCAGGTGCTGCTCCTTATCTGTTAACATCGGCAGTGCTGCAACGGGAACTGAGCTGTCATTTACGATTGCTTTGAGAAGTATTTCTAAATGGTTACCCAAACGTTCAATAGTTTCAGCAGTAAACAACTGGCTATTATAGGAAAAATTTAAGAAGAGACGTTCTCCTGGGATCATCCCCAGATTGAGCGGATAGTTTGTGCGCTCACTGACGGCCACAGCCTCAATCGGTAATATTTGTTTGTAGGCGTGCAAAGCCTGATCAATGGGATAGTTCTCAATTATCACCAGGGTGTTAAACAAATTGTGAGATAGCTCACTGAGACGTATCACGTCCACCATAGGGATATAGCTGTAGCCCTGTAAATCCTGGAGATCTTGCTGTAGCTGTTTAATCACAGATTCCCCAGAAGAGTCTGGAGATAACGTTATCCTGAGAGGCAACGTGTTGATAAACAATCCCACCATTTCCTCAACGCCATTTAAAGCAATGTCACGCCCCGAGACTGTGATACCAAAGACCACGTCTGACTCACCGCTATAGCGGCTGAGGAGGATGCCCCAAACGCCGTACATAAGAGTGGCTAAGCTTATACGCTGCTGTCGTACCCAATCCTGGATCTTTTGGGTTAATTCAGCAGATAACAGGTTTTCCCACTC
>JBCCJR010000451.1:0-4246 GCA_039045805.1 Cyanobacteria bacterium P01_C01_bin.118 | reverse complement strand
TTTGAACTGCCTCCGCAGCCACTCCAAAGCTCTGAAGTATCTGAGGAACAGGTTATCTTAGAATTGCAGGCTCTGGGGCAAGTGGGCTATTGTTTGTTGACTGGCACCACTAAGGCAGAAAACGATGAATGGCCTCAGGCTGATTTGTTTCTCAACAGCTTTATCAAACGGTTGCTCCGGCAAGAGGGGGCACCATTTCTCAGTGCTGAGGATGCCTGGCGAACATTAATTGATTTGCCGACGGTACAGCCCTATTTGCAAACGGCGACCGATGTGACAGAGCTCATTGACGGGAAACAGCAACGTCAAATACCACGAGCTTTACTGATGGGAATCGGTGCCTCGGTACTAGCTTTGATGGGAGGCCTGGCCTGGTTTTTGATCCCTCGGGATACTGACAGTGCGGTAGCCCAAGCTGCCCCCACCTGTTGCCTGCAAGAGGTGGGGGCGGTACCAGCTGGCACCTTTACCTATACGGCTATTGAGGGAGGATTGGAGCAGGCTCTGTTGAGACGACAGAATTTAGGGCAGGTGGGTCAGTCTCTTAGATCGGCTTTGAGGGATGCTCAGCCCGATTTGAGCTTGACCTATTTACCGGCACGGTCAACGGAGGCTGCGATCGCACATATTCAATCTGGTCAGGCTGACTTTGCCATTCTCCCGTTGGCATTAACGTCGGAGTTACCCTTGGATATTGCCGATGAAGTGATTGCCTATGATGGCCTGGCAGCTTTTGTTGCCTTTAGCTATGCAGAACGAGCTAAAGGGATCCCAAAAGCCTTGGATGGCCAGCTATCTCTGGAAAATTTACAGGCTATTTATTTGGGTAATATCGATAGCTGGCGCGATGTGGGTGGCCCCTGGTTACCGGTGCAGCCCTATCGGTTAAATCGACCAGAAATTGCAGCTGTGTTTGAACAACAGGTACTTTCCCCCCTGGACTTTTCCAGCGAGGCTCTGATTGATATTCCTGAACTACCCACTTTAGAAATGTTGCGGACCATTATTCGAGATTTTGAAACCGATGGTCTTGGTAGTGTTGGTTTTGCCCCCCTAAGCCAGATTTTAGGCCAGTGTTCTGTTTATCCTTTAGCACTACAGGCCGATGGTAAAAAGGCGGTACAACCCTGGGTGCTGCGTTCAGGGGATGCAATTGAACCAACGACGGATTTGTGCGATCGCAAAGGGCTTTACCATCCTAATATCGAGGCATTTCAAACCGGCACTTATCCCCTCACCTATACCCTGAGTGTCGTTTATCCCCAAGACAACAGTCGTCAGCCAGTGGGGCAAAAATTTGCAGAACTTCTGCAAACCGATGAGGGGCAGCATCTACTCAATGAAGCCGGTCTGGTACCCCTACGACCACTGTGGCAACAAAGGGGGCAGCAAAAAGGAGGCGGTTGATGACCCGTTATTCAGACTCAACTATCGTTGACGTTGACGCTACTGTCGTTGGTCCTATCTCTTTGGTAGACATGCCTGGTCTGCCTGAACCAGACAAGGAACCGGTGTCAGAAACAGCGCAGCTTGATCCAGGTATCTCTCACACTCTGCTTAGGGCTGTGGGCATATCTACCTTAACCGGTGCGTCCTTAACGCTAATGACAAAACCGGTGTTTTGGATGGATGCCAAGTATCTTTACAATCCACCCATTAATAAACAACCGGTCAGCGAGCGCTTTAGCTCGATTGATGTGGCAGACGTCCGGTTTGAGCCTGAGACCATTGTTGTTCCAGCCGTGGCGACACCAAAATTTAGTCAGGTCCCTAATCCGGTCATTGGCGGTAGTGAGGAACTTGCCACCTTGCCTGCACCAGAAACAACTCCTTTATCACGTCCTCAAGGATTTCGTTCTCCCACCCCGGTTAAGCCGGGTGCCATTAATCTACCGCCAGCGACAGCGGCGGTGCCGTCATTAGCACTCGAACAGTCCGCCGTTGAACAGACCGCTGCTGGATCAACTGAGGAACCCCAACCGTCACCCATCAACCCACCCCAGCTAGATTTATCTGCCGTTTTACCAACGCCGCCAACAGTAGCCTATCAGTCATCGGAAGATGCGATCGCTGCAAGACCTAATAATGATTTAGCCACCAGTTCTGTAGAGTCTTTAGAGCCCCTCCCCACAGAAACCTTCTCGGCGATACTGCCACCCGCAACCCAGATCAATGGGGCGGATACTACACAGTCCCCTGATCCAACTCTTCCTTGGATGGCCAATAATTCAGAGGTGTCCACCGCTGATGGGTCAGTCCCTGTCACTAACCCGGCTAATACATTAGCCCAGCCACCTGCTGAGAGCCAACTACCCCCTGTTGCGCCACCACTCCCTTTCACAGAGAATACCCTATCCGCACCCGTCTCATCCGAGCCAGAGAGTCCTCCATTATCCCTGCCAGAACCCAGGCTTGAGATTGCCCCTACGGTGCCTGCGCCACCTACACTACCCAATATCTCTGTTCCTCGCGAGAGCGAATTGGCCAATCGGGAGTCAGACGCAACGCTGTCATCAGTACCCCCTTCTGTAGAACAAGCATCTGAAATTAGCCCTGGGCCGGAGGTATCACCGCCGCTGCCACTGCCATCGACAGTTACAGTGCCAGAAAATATTGACATTGCTGTTCCTGAAATCTCTACTGTTCCCGAAACGCCTAGCATAGAAAATGACCCAGACTCTCTGATCATTTTTACGGCTGAGGGTGATTCTGAGACTATCGACGGTGAACCCGACGTTTCAGAGCGTCCAGCCTTGCCCTGGCTTAATCCGTTGGGAGAAACGAGTCCTGCCAATGACTTAACTAATGCTCCCAACAACAGCAATAACCAGGTCATAGTGCCTCCTCCAACTACCAATCGTGAACCCGTTCCAGACACCTCATCCGATACTCAAGAGAGCCCTGAACGCTTACCGTCACCTTTAGTACAACCCCAGCCAATCCCCTCTGAGCTGGAAATTGCTGCCACCAGTCCAGAAAAAATACCAGTAAGCCAGTTTTCGATTACGGGAAACACAGTGTTTGATGCTGAGCTGTTAGAATCTGTTGCCTGGTCGGCGATTACCCCAGCTAATGAAGCAGAGACTGCTGCTGCTGAGACCGTTCCGAACGTAACCCGACCATCAGAGCCTATGATGTTATCCCGTGCTGATCTTGTGCGGGCCAGTGATGCGGTTACCCAGTATTACATCCAGCAACAGTATATAAATTCTGGTGCCTATGTTCCTGAGCAGAATGATTGGCCGGATGGGGCCGTGGAGATTCGTGTGATTGAAGGCAGTCTTGAGGCTATTGATGTCACTGTCGAAGGACCCGGTCTTTTTTCACTAGGTGAACATTACATCAGAGATCGATTAGAGTTAGCAACTGGTGATGTTCTCAACCTGGATGAACTGGTGGACGGCGTCCGTCTTTTGGAGCAAGATCCGCTAATTGAAAAAATCACAACTACGATTGAACCGGGTACTGAGACCGGAACGAGTTTCTTAGATGTACAGGTTACTCAGGACGATGGTTTAGATGTTAACTTGTTTACCTCTAATGACAACTCTCCTAGCATTGGTGAATTTGGTCAAGGCGCTAGCATTAGCCAGGCGAATTTGCTTGGCAGAGGTGATCGATTAAGTATCGAGTACGAAAGGACAGAGGGCAGCGACAGCTGGGATTTTGGCTATAGTGTTCCACTTAATGCTCGCAATGGCACCTTGAGTTTGGATTTTAATACTACCGACAGTCGCGTCATTGAAGAACCGTTTGATCTGCTCGATATTGAGTCAGAGTCCCAGACCTATGAACTCTCATTTCGACAGCCATTAATCTTAACCCCCACAGAAGAATTGGCCCTCAGCTTGACAGGCTATCATCGCGATAGTGAAGGCGCGTTTTTAGAAGGCTTACTGGGTGAAGCTCAGCCCTTTCCAGCTAGAGGTGCTGATGATGAAGGGCGTACCAGCATTTCAGCTATACGCTTTGGTCAGGAATGGATTAAACGACAGCCAAAGCAAGTGATATCTTTATTCTCTGAATTTAGTCTAGGGTTGGATGCATTAGGCTCAACGATTAATTCAGAAGGACCAGACAGTCGTTTTTTTCTATGGCGTGGTCAGGGACAATGGGCCCGTAGTCTTGGGCCAGATTCTCTTTTTCTGCTCAGGGGGAATGTCCAGTTTGCGGATAGTCCTCTGGTTCCGTCTGAGCAATTTGGTGTAGGCGGAGCAACCACTGTTCGTGGCTATCGTCCTAATTC
>JBCCJR010000450.1:0-4257 GCA_039045805.1 Cyanobacteria bacterium P01_C01_bin.118 | reverse complement strand
GTTCTTTCAAGGCAAAGCGAGACGGCCAATTTACTATGGTAGATGACCTTGGCCCTCGAGATGAGATTACTCCTATTCGCTTTGAGAATGGTATGAGTGGTCAGTTTGTGAAGACTTGTGGCCCATATTGTGTAGCAAGGGTTCAATGGCGCTTAGGGGACATTCTCTACAGTGCTTCAATCAAAAACGGTACACAGTCGGAAACAGTCGAGCTAGCAAATAGCATTCTAGAAAGTGGTATTCGTGCGCAAGGAACTGCTCAATAGTATTTACTGCCGAGGCAAACGAGGGATGATATTAAGTTGCACGATTTATTGGATCTATTGAATCTCTACTTTTGTTGTTGTTTATATTGTTCTTCAACAGATTGACGTACTTCAGTTTGTAGTCTCGTCAATGCCGAATCACTCTTAGCATTATCTACGATGGTTCTCATTAGAGTTTTAATCCCCTGCGGTCCCCAAGAACAACCCTGCTCCAAATACACACGGGCCGCCTGACCAACAGCATAAGTGCCATAACCAGCCGCTGCCGCTTGGGCACCCATGGCCCCTGCATAGGCCGTCAGTCCTGAAGTTCCATCCACCAGACTCCACAAGGCGGCTCCACTTTTGCCAATTCCTAAAAGTAACGTGCTGCCTAGCTCACTCAGTACGAGCGTGCCAGAGCTGCGGACGATGGCCTGCCATAGTTTGCTGGCTTCAAAGTTAGTCATGGGAAAACCGTAAAGTTTGGCCAAATTGCGGATCATCACCAGGTCCGACGTAACACCCCCCAGGATGTCTAAAACAGCGACGGGGTTGAGTGCGATCGCAGCTGCTTTATACTTTGCAAACTGCAAAATAATCTCATCCGCTGCTAGTTGATTTAATTCTGTTGTCGCTTTGGCCAGGTTAGTATCCACTCGATTGGCCTGATGCAGCGTGTTTAACGCGATTAATGTTGATCCCTCGGTTTGAACCAGATCAATCAGTGCGGTTTTGAGAGGCTCAATTTCTGATGGTGGTGTTTCCCATTCTTCCGTAATGCGACCATCGGGCCATTCCACTCTCACCTGTATGGGTGATGGTTCCGCTGCAATCAGAATGATATCGTCCACGATGGGGACATCTGATACTTTTACAGTGTTGTCTCCTGTGTCAACCTCTTCTGTGCCAACTCTTTCTGTGTCAGGAGCGTCTGTTTCAGCTTCCGCACTGTCTGCTAACTGAGCTTTGAGACGTTGCAAATTGTCGTAGACCGCTTGCTTGTCTGTATCAGGGTAAAGATCGGTTTTATTAAAGACCAGCAGCAGTGGCTTACGAGTTTTATGAAGGGTTTCCAGAGCCGTATATTCTGTCTGAGTAATATCCCCAGCCACCACAAACAAAATTAAATCCGCTTGCTGGGCTACCTCTTGAGCGACCTCTCCCCGCTCTGCTCCTTCGATTTCATCCAGACCAGGGGTATCGATTAGTTCAATTTTTAGGGTAGTGTCTTCTTCTGAGACGGGCGTCCAGTATATGGATCTAGGCCATTGGGTGACGCCATTTAGCGGCCCGGTTTCGAGAATTTTCTCTCCCACCAGGGCATTGAGCACGGCGGATTTACCACGACTGACCAGACCAAACACCGCCACTCGCAAAAGCGTACTGTCCAATTTATTAAGCAGGGTTGTGAGCTGATCAATGCCTGATTTCACCGCTGCCTGACGCTTTAGTTCATCCGCATCTGAGCGCGTCAGCTCTAACTGTGGGATATAGCGATCAATCGTTTGCCGCAAACTTTCACGAGCCTTTTCCACCAGAGGATATGCTTTAGCCTCATCCTTCTGAGGAGATGATTGGGGATCTGAATTGGTGGCGGTAGACATTTCCTGAATCAAGGTGAGACTGTCCTGGTGTATTTGGGGGGACGAGTAAGGCTAAACCCACGTTGGGTTCAAAACCCAACGCTAATTGAGGGCTGTCGCTATAGGCGTAAGACTTCTTGCAGAGTAGCGACAAAGTTGGCTGTAAAGCTCTATTTATTTAGCTTTTACCGATCTCTTAACCCCTTTAGCGGGTTTTGATTCAATTAGCTTTGCGACTTTCAGTCCTGCGACTTTCAGTCCAAGGTGGGTTGATGCTGCCTAGCCAGATGCAGGATCTGAGTTTAGTGGAATTTTTGGTCTGTTAGCTCTGGGTTTCCAACCCTTCGCGGGTTGTTGCGTCCTGGTCAGATGCAAGTTCCAATTTCTACTAACAGCTAAGGTCTACCCCACTCCTAGCTCGCCACAGGTTTCGTACTGGGCAAATGAGGGATAGCCTGCATCACAAAATCCTTCAGTGCCAGTGTCTGACGAGCCTGTTGGAATAGGGTTTGTAGACGACTGCCCAGACCTTCAAAATTCAGTTCTGTAGCCTCCAGTAGGCTTTGTTCCTCAAAGTAGTCAATCAGAGTTAACCCAGCTAAGTGTGTCAGGTAAGCAGCGCTAATGCCCTGCACCGCCCCGCCAGCAATATAGGTAGTAACGTGACTCTTCAGGATAGTGCCTAATGCCTGGCTAGCTAACTCCACAAGGCCCAACTTAACGGTTAGTTCGGCAATGGTGCCAGCCGCTGTCTTAGCTTGAGCCATGGAGAACTTTTGACCATAGATTTTGCCCAAGTCCATTACCAATTGGCCATTAATGGCGGCGGTGGCCAGCAAGTCAACGGTGGCGATGGGGTTAGCAAATGCGGTACCAGCAGCAATCCACTGCAGTTGCTCGATGACGGGCATGGCTTTTTTACGACGATATTCATTGAGATTCTCGGTAATGCGTCGCTGCAGGGACTTGGCCTGACGTAGGGTGGTGGTCATCACCAGGGAGGCGGGCTCCGCTACAAATTGGTCGAGTTGTTGGGTAAGGGCAGCTAAGTCAGCGTCCGGTTGTTCAAAGGATTCAGTGACTTCCCCAGATTCCGAATGGCGACGTACTTTGATCGGATTGGGTTTAGCGGCAATCGCCACTACCTCTACATTGCGTTCTGCCAGCCGATGCTGAATTTTATCTAGGACAACGGCCTTATCCATGGGGGGGTACTGATCTTGTTTGTTAAGTACCACCAGTACTTGATAGCCATCGGCAACTAGAGTTTCTAACCGTAGCAGCTCCGAAGCGGTCATGTCACCGGCCACCGTCAGCAGCACCAGATCGGCATCACCATGGGATGACACGTTTTCAGCAGACTCAGTAAAACTCAGGGATGGAGATGACTGTAGACAGTTTAGAAGTGTAGTTTTACCGGTGGCCTTGTTACCCGTGATGGCAACTTTCAGGTCTTGACGCTCCAGACTGTCTAACAGAAGGTCACGCTCAGTGCGATAAAGCTCTGCTTGGGCATCGGCATCGGCATCTTCAGTTAGCAGCAAGTCAATCAGTTGATCGGCCCGTTCCAGCGCTTTATCAATGGCGTTGCGTTCGACCAAAACCTGTTTGGGAATGGTAGGGAGTGCGATGCCCTGGCGTTGCTTATTCCACCACCAGAGACCGGAACCAATTGCGATCGCGCCAAGGATCAAAGATCCATCCATGGGCATATGATGGACCACATCCATTAGCCAGAGGCTGGCACTTAACCCCAAACCACCGATCAAAATAGGACGCTTGACTGCAATATCCATAAGTCCCGATATCCACGAGTTGCTTCTACTACATTTTATAAATCGAGGATGGGTTCGATAGGAGGAAAACCCTATAGAATTAACATAAGCCTTAAAGATCGGCCAATTGGCGGTGTGGATACCACGATTTATACGGCTCAAGTTGTGAGCCGCTCACAGCTTAAAGAAATTAACCAGTGCCCGATAGGTATGCTCAGGCGCTTCCTCAGGTAGAAAATGTCCACAGGGCAGGGCCTCTCCTTGAACACTGTCGGCATACTGCTGCCAGATATTGAGCACATCGTAGTGCTTTTCCATTGCTCCCTGGCCACCCCAAAGCACCAACAACGGACATTGGATTTTGCTGTCTGCCTCAGCGTCCATCAAATCAACCGTAGCAGCAGCTCGATAATCTTCACAGGTAGTATGGATCGTCTCAGGACGGCAGAAACAGCGCAGATATTCAGCCATAGCCTCTGGGGTAAAGGCATCAGGATTACGGCTCCAGCGGTTGAGCTTAGTGGTTAAGTAAAACGCCGGGTCATGGCCAATCATTTTTTCTGGTAAGCCATCCGGTTGGATCAAGAAAAACCAATGCTCATAGATCGTTGCCATCGATTGATCAATGGTTTGAAAAATATGGCGTGTCGG
>JBCCJR010000449.1:0-4260 GCA_039045805.1 Cyanobacteria bacterium P01_C01_bin.118 | reverse complement strand
TCAAAGTCTGTAAAGTTAGATATTCTTGGCAGCCGAATAACGGCAATGTTTAGTTCAGCGGACTGTTTCTCAACGGGACGTTCCATCAGTGAGAGGGAATCTTCGGCTGGAGAGGCATTGTCAATCCAGGGAATGACGCCAATGACAGGGATACCTATACGTTTTTCGAGCCATTCAATCCCTGGCTGGAGCTGACTCTTCTGTCCCCGAAACTTGTTGATAATGATGCCTTTTACCAGAGCTCGTTCATCGGGTTCTAGCAGTTCAAGGGTGCCAACAATATGGGCAAAGGCACCGCCCCGATCGATATCGGTAACCAGGATAGTAGGGGCTTTTAGCGCTTTGGCAATGTGCATGTTCGCCAAATCATGCTGCTTGACATTAATTTCAGCAGGGTTGCCATCCCCTTCGCAAATAACCAGATCAAACTCCTGTCCTAATCGAGCCAGACTTTCTTGGATAGCTTGCCAGCCGGTTTCAAAATAGGTTTCGTGATAGTGATCGGTAGTAGTTTGACCTACAGGCCGACCTTTGATGACAACTTGTGCTGTAGAGTGCCCCTGGGGTTTTAGCAAAACTGGATTCATCTCAGCCTGGGGGGAGACGCCAGCAGCCCAGGCCTGGACGGCTTGTGGATACCCAATTTCAGCACCGTTAGAGGTGACATAGGCATTAGGGGCCATATTTTGTCCCTTAAAAGGGCTTACTCGCCAACCTCGTCGGCTGAGGATACGACATAGTGCTGTGACGAGTAGAGATTTCCCTGCGTGGGAGGTGGTCCCCACTACCATAATGGCCTTCATGCTAGAGCGTCTCCCGGTCCAATTTCGTTATTAATGATTGAAATATGAGTGGAAATATTGATGTGGAATAACGGCTATTCAATACAAAGTACTGGTAATCGTACAGTGTCAAGCTAAGAACTATAGATGGGCTTGGTCTTTGCATAACCATACCCAAACTCAAAGCCCTAAGCATCGTTGAAGTTAACACCTGGTGAGTTATCCAAGGTCTCAAAGGTAACCTAGCTAACGCAGCCATGTCGGTAGTCTTAACCAGCGATTCTTGGCGTTGAGTAAATAATCCAGGGGACTGCCTGTAGAATCCGGACGACCTGCGGCTTCCCATTGCTCAACCAGTTGACGACCAATCGGTGTGAGCCGAAAGCTATCGGTGAGACCCTGGCCATCTACTTCCCTGCGTACAATGCCGACGCTCATGAGCCAGCCTAAATGGTTATCAGCAGCAACATCCGATAAGGGTTGACGAGTGTAGCCACTGAGCATGCCGCGATCGTCACTGATGGCCCTGAGGGAAACACTGTTTAATCGCATTGCCTCTAATAATTTCATGTAAAAGGGCGCACAGCGAACGGCTCTCTGGGCTCGGGAGAGGGTTTTCGACTGAATAGGGAGAGAGGAGGAAGAGGTCATGGGTTGGGACGATGGTGGATGGGAATAAATTTTGATCCCACTTTTTATTATTCTTCCTCGGGGGCGTTGTTGCTATCGTCAGTTGCTATCGCCTCCAATGGATTGTCCTCAGGGACGTCATTGTCGAGTTCGTTAATGGGGTCTCCGGCTTCGTTGACTGGGAAACGATTAAGCAAATAGGCTGCTTGACGAGCAGTGGATTTGAGGGGGGCGGGTAAAAAAGGAACGTGGGGGATTTGGGATAGGATATCCAGGGTACGGCGAAGAATTCGGACCACATCTCCTTCATCCAGACTCGTATTTTGACACAGTTCATGCCATTCGGTTTCGAGGGCCCACTGTTCCACCAGGGCAATTAGATTCCATTCCATGGGGACGGTGAGGGTGACATGATAGCGACGCTGCTGCTGGAATATTTGACGACGAATGGAGCGTAGACCTGCTAAAGATGCTTCGACGGCAGATGAGGTGCGGTAACGTGTCCAGCTATCAGGACGACTGATTTCGGTAACGATGGCGGCACAGGCCGCTGCAAACTGATGGGGGGGCAGGTGGTCAAATTCTCCTGAGCCCAGGGCTAAGGCTAGCCAAAGTTCGTTCTCGCCACGAATAGCAGCAGCCATCTGGCCAAAGTTAGTAGGGTGGTTGTTTTCGAGACCGCCAAAGGATTCTAGAATGGCCATCAGGTTGAGAAATTCTTCCCAGTAGCGGCTGGCATATTTTTGATATTTGGCTTTTCGATCGTTGATCTCTTCTTCAAGCTGCTTGAGGCGATGCTGTTTTTTTAACAAGGACTTAGGTTTGCCAAATTCATTGAGGGGATGGCTGACCAGTGTTGTTTCGACAGCCTGCATGCGATCGCGCTGTTCTTTCACCTCAGGAGCTAATTCATCCAGGGTGGGCAGCTGTTGGGGCATCCGCTCAGCAACATGGCCACTGACGTCATCACCAGCACACTTGTTACCTGCTTTTAATCCCAGGGCTTTTGGAGGTGTCAGCTGATCGACTTCGGCAATCCGGCCGTATTTTTCGTAATACAGACCAAAAACATCACGGGGGGCCGCAAGCAGCCAGTGATTATCAAAGGTGAGACAGACAAGATACGGAAATTGTCCTGGCCCCTCTAGCTTGGTGACAATTACGGCTGGTATTGGGTTAGCGACAGGAATGTGTTTACCTTTCAAAGAGAGCACAGTGCCAGGCACTGCAAAGTTAGCAGCGGTACTCAAATCATTTGTTAATGTATCCGTTGCTTGTTTATCGAGGATTTTAAGTAGTCGCCGTTCTTCCCGCAGCCGTTCTCTTAGTTTGTTGTATTCTGCAATGGTCTCTTCTCCAATGTCGGCAAGCTGTTCACGGATCAGGGCAATATTCTTCTCTGTATCATCAATGGCTTTTTGTTGGGGTTGGAGATGCAGAGTGGAGAGATATTGGCCAAAACTACGCTCAATCAGGTCACGGGTTTCATCTAGGGAGTGGGTTTGTAGCAGGTTGAGCACCATGCCGTAGCTGGGGGTGAACTGGCTAACCAGCGGATCGGGTTTGGCCAGGGCTAGGTAGCCCGCTTCCTGTGCTCCTTCGAACGGTGTTTCAACCGTGACCACATGGCCTTCGTCATCCATGCCCCGGCGACCTGCCCGCCCTGCCATTTGCAAAAACTCTGAGGCATGGAGCAGCCGATGGCCGTCATCAGTGCGCTTGGACAGACTTGAAATTACTGTGGTTCGGGCAGGCATATTAATTCCTGCAGCCAAGGTCTCGGTGGCAAAAACCACTTTGATTAACCCCGCCTGGAACAACTCTTCCACCAATCCTTTCCATGCTGGTAACAGACCGGCATGGTGGGCGGCGATGCCGTTATACAATGGCTCTACCTGGCCCGCCCGAGCAGCTTCAGGATTAGCTGTCAAAAACTCATCAATCCGTTCTTTGAGCAAGCTGGCCTCATGGGGATTGATCAGGGGGAGATTGCCGAGATTTTGAACAGCCTTGTCACAGCCTTTGCGACTAAAAATAAAAAAGATGGCTGGCAGCATATCCTTTTGCTGCAGTTGGGCAATGATAAAAGCGTTATTGGCCGTCAGCGCTTTTTTCTTTTGACCCTTTTGGTGACGTGGGGGCTTTCGGTGTCGTTTCAAACGGCCATGGAGAGCTGTTTTTTTATCATTGAGTAGTGGGAACAGGCCCTTCCCCGTGGCAAAGTGTATGGTCAGAGGTACGGGGCGAAAGTCAGAGTAGATCAGCTGACTGGGGCCGTGAATTTTGGTGATCCAGTCGGTGAGCTGATCGCCGTTGGCGACCGTTGCCGAGAGTCCAACCAGCTGAATCTCAGGGGGACAGTAGATGATGGATTCTTCCCAGACAGTGCCTCGCTGGCGATCGTTCATATAGTGGCATTCGTCTAGGACTACCGTTTGCAATTTTTCAACAGCGTCTCCCACTTCCCCCATGGTGGTGCCGTACAACATATTGCGGAAGATCTCCGTCGTCATCACCAGGATGGGGGCGTCACGGTTGATGGAGATGTCTCCGGTCAAAAGCCCCACCTTGTCGTAGCCAAAAAGATGACGAAAATCCCTCAGTTTTTGATTTGACAGGGCTTTGAGGGGGGTGGTGTAAAACACCCGCTGTTGTGTGTGTAAGGCTCTGTGGATAGCATATTCGCCTACCAGGGTTTTACCAGAGCCAGTAGGAGCACAGACGATCACAGACTTTCCCCGATTGAGCGCTTCAATAGCGTCTACTTGAAACGGATCAAGTTGAAACGGAAATAATTCGTCAGGCTTTAAGACCAAAATCCTGGGCGACCTTTGCTGAATGTAGGGTT
>JBCCJR010000448.1:0-4277 GCA_039045805.1 Cyanobacteria bacterium P01_C01_bin.118 | reverse complement strand
CTGATGAACCTTAGCCACTGTATCCTCAACAGTTTCTGCATTCTCTTTTGTCACCACCCAATGAACTGTCGAAAGCAGTTCCATACAAAACGGCGTTTCAAATCCTTGAATAAGATTGACAACGCGGTCAAATCTTTGTTGGGTCTCTGGATGATGCTCAAGAAATGAGATTGCCTGATCTGCAGCTTGTAAGTTTAGCTCTAGCGGTTTTTCTGGGTTATCTTCAGCATCTCCATACCCTGTTAAAAAGTGTCCTTCTATGTGGCTGAGCACATGGCGCAGATTCTTGGCGTAGGGACCATACAATGCTTTTTCATACTGTAGTCGAAGGGGTTCACCAGCTTCTTGTTGAAAGTACATCAGCTTGTGGACCTCAAGGAGAGTAACCGTCGGGTCCATCACCGCAGCCAGATACCGACGCATTAAACCCAACAAAGCTGCTCGCCCCACCGTCATATTCGGTACTTTTGTTTCCTTGGCCATCACACTCGCTGCAGGTGCTCCCATGGGCTCGAACAGGAGCACTTTTACATCTGGCAATAGCCGAAACGCATCAATAATCAGCTCCCGTACCTGCTCCCAATCCAAGCCCCCCAAACCGCATCCAAGGGGAGGTATGGCAATTGAACGAATGTGCCGATCTCTGACCACAGCCACCAGGTCCTTAAGACCCGATTGAATATCCTCGATCTGGCTCTTATTTTTCCAGTGACGTTTCGTTGGAAAGTTGATTATGTAGCGAGGTGGATACAGGCTGTTCAACTCATGGACCAACATCGTCCCAGGCTTAACCTGCTTCGCATCACAAGCTTTTTTATACGCCTTAAAATTTTCAGGATAGGCTTTCCGAAACTGCAAGGCGATCCCTCGACCCATAACGCCAACACAGTTCACCGTATTGACCAGGGCATCTGCTTCGGTTTTGAGGATGTCACCTTGAGTAAACTCAATCATGGGGTTACCGCACGTTCATTCAAAAATACCAGGTTGGCCTTACCTCAATCATTGGCCGATGGGCTTGGTTCTCTATTATGGAGCGGACCTGATTTGCGATCGCACTATGAATTGTGGCGACTTTTTCCACCAGAGTCCAGGGAAAGAAATCAAACAATAGAAACTCGGCCTGTTTGCCTTCCTTAACCTGGGGGTCTCGAAAGTCAGTGGACCGAACCGCCTGCCAGTCGATTTCGCTTAGATCGCTCTGACTATTGTAGAAGTTGCTCAGGTAAATGCCTGCGTTGCGATCGCTAAAGGCCCAGGGAACTCCATTCTGATCGGCCCAGGTAACCACGGCTCCAAAATCAGCCTGCAGGTGAACGATGGGCGTTTGCCCTCCCCGGTAGGTTAGCTCTGGATGGTTCCCTCGATGCAAGATATAGAGCATGATGGAGCGCGGACAAAAGTAAAACGGCACATACTGCCCAACGGTGGTGCCTGGATGACATCGCACGCTGACCGATTGTAATCGTCGTTGCTTGATGGTGGACATCCCCACCACCAAAGAATCCATCTGCTGACCAACTCGGCGAGCGTCTGATACCAGGCCACCTAAGCTGATAATGCCTGCCAGGTTATTGATATGGGTGATGTGGTAGATTTTCGGGTTCGGTGGAACTCCAGACATACCGGACGTTTGGCTAGGCAGACCTATCTTCGTGCAATGTGCCGCCTAGACTACATCATTTTTTGGGGTAAGTCGAAAGCTAGGGATTTGGAGGAGTGCGATCACCCATCGTGACTGTCAGACTCTTGGAGCTTTTCAGCCGGGTGTATATGCTTTGTCATCACACTCATTAAGCGATCGCTGCTGGGCATTTGCTGCAATTTACTCCACGCATCCACCTCAGCAAAGCCACACTTAAAGAGCGTATAAATCATCAACCGAATCCCCCAACTGGAGCCAGTGAGGATAATGCTGACCGGTTCACGATTGGGACTGGCAGCCTCAGGCGTTATATGGGCGGACTGACGCTCAAGTTCATCAGCCATGGCGTTATTATCCTTATGTGGTCTACATAGACAACATAACATGATCGTGGTCTAGATAGACCACATTTACTGGCTCATGCCCCTCTGACACGATGAGGGTATGGGACGAGCAAGTAGAGCGCTAAAACAGGTATTACAGACCTACAGCATCAGCCAAAACCAATTGGCGGTTGCACTCAATATTGATCGCTCTGCTGTCTATAAGTGGTTCCACGAGCAGCGTGAGCCCACGTCTGAAACGATTGTGGAAATTACAAAGGCTCTAAAGCAGATGAATCTCGAAGCCGCTGAAAGCTTTATCCAGTTGTATTTAGGCGATATTTTGAACGATGATCCCCCGTCAGCTCCATAGACTGTAAGCAATAAGGATATTAATCGTAAGGGAAGGCATTCAGAATTAGAGAACCACGGCACACTTGATATATAACCCTGATGTCACTGTGTTTGAACGTGCCTTATGTCTCATCCACCTCCCTCCATAGGGTCATCATCGTTTGTCCCTGCAGACGATAAACGACGTCAATTAATTCAGCGGTTAAAGCATCCTGCACGCCTCATTGTGGATGAGACTTGCTTGGACCTCAATAGCCCATGCCCACTTGAGATCGCGCCATGGCATTCAACAAAGATCCTGGTGCCCTATGAGCAGATTCCTAAACTGTATTTGGACATCGAAACCTTGGGGCTAGATCCGACAACGGATCGGATTATTGCCATTGGACTTCGGGATGAACGCCAGGTTTCTTACAAAATCACCCATCAAGACGAAGCGTGGATTTTGCGTCAGGCACTGGCTGCGATCGCAAAGAAACAGCCAAAGCTGCTGCTGGGCTATAACCACCTGGCCTTTGACCTGCCATTTATCATCGAGCGCTGCCGCATTCACCACATTCATCATCCGTTTACGGTCAGCAACCGTGAAAAACGGATTGGTGGTGCCCGTATTAATGGCAAAGCCATCAGGTTTCATCCGATTTATGCCAAGGGCATGGACCTGGTTGATGTGTACCACCAGGTGCTAATCAATGACTTTTCAGCCCGACATCTGACGCGCTACACCCTCAAACAGGCTGCTCTTCAACTCGGTGTTCGTGATGTGCCCAGACTTGACCTGTCCTATTTAGAAATTTGTGACCTATGGGCTAAGGGGAAAACCGAGCCGATTCTTGAGTACTTGGAATACGACCTAGAGGATACCGAACGATTAGCTGACTATCTAGTGCCTGGCATTTACTATCAGCAGGAATTTATCCCTGGTATGAGTGTGCAGGCCCTGGCGGTCAATGGCAATGGCACCAAATGGCAGCGGATCTTAGAAGATCAATATTCAGATCGGCCAGTCCCTGAAACTGATGATGTGGTTGAGTTTGAGGGGGGGCTAACTCTGGGCGTAGCCGGACTTTTCCGTAATGTCTCTAAAGTCGATGTCAGTTCGCTCTATCCCTCCATTATGCTGCGGTATGGTATCTGTTCTCGAAAAGACTCCGAGGGTAAGATGCTTTGTGTTCTGGCCAGTCGCTTAGCAGAACGACTACGGTTGAAATCTCTAGCAAAGCAAGGTGATCGAATCGCTCATCAAAAGCAGAAAGCCTCAAAAATTATGGTCAACTCTTTGTATGGGTTCTTGGGTACCCCTGGCGTTGGTTACAACGACTATGAAGCGGCAGCTTTAGTGACAGCGTATGGGCGTGCTGTTGCACGTCTGATGATCACGACGATTGAGCAGGTTGGTGGCACGGTGGCCGAAGTGGATACCGATGGTGTTCTCTTTAGTTCCTCGCCTAGTGAGAATGAGCGTATCTTTCAAGCGGTACAAGTGGCCTTACCTGACGGGATAACTGTTGAGCATGAGTTTCAAGCGGAAGCAGCGTTTATTCCGGCTGCTCAGGATGGAATAACGGGGCTGAGTAAAAATTACTTGGTGTTTTTTGCTGATGGGAAGGTGAAATCGGCTGGACGGTTTCGAAGTCGAGATCGCAGTGAATTGGAGCGTACCTATCAGGCTTCCTATATCCAAAAGTTTTTAGAGGCTCCAGAAATAGCAGAGTTATATCATCAGGAGACCCTAGAGCAGCTGAGTACGGGACATTACCCTACAAGCCAACTTAGTGTGACTCGTAAGATTCGTCGAGGTGAGAAAGCTTTGCTTGACCTTCCCCCAAAAAAGTGGACATTTCCGATGAGTCGTAATGCAGGATAATGTTCAAATGACTAAAAAACCACGTCGCTACTTTACAGATGAGCAGAAAGCCGAAGCTGTCAATATAGTGAAGCAATCAGGCAAACCG
>JBCCJR010000447.1:0-4293 GCA_039045805.1 Cyanobacteria bacterium P01_C01_bin.118 | reverse complement strand
GCTCCCTGTTCTGGAATGTAATACAGGTTTGACACGTGGTGCAGTGTTTGGATTTGCTGCGTTACTGCCTCCACCATCACTGGATGGGCATGGCCTAAGGTACAGGTGGCAATACCGGCGACAAAATCCAAGTATTCATTGCCCTGGTCATCCCAAACCCGACAGCCTGCCCCTCGGGTTAACGCCAGTGGGAAACGACCGTAGGTGGTCATCACATGGCGGTCAAACACCTCTGGTTGAAACGCTTTGGTAGATTTAGAGCTGAATGCTTTAAGGGGGTTTTTAACAAGCTGTTTTAGACTGACCACGGCTAACCTCGTTGATGGCACAATGCGCCAAGCTACATATTTCACTAACTAAGGTGATTGTAAGCAATCCTGCTGGCATTAACCGTTAGAAGAATTGATAGATGTGGGCAGGTTTTTTGGGCATTCTGAACCAGCTATATTTATTGATGTGTTTAAACGTGCCTGATGACAATTATTACAGCTGTCCAAAAGGATCATGAAGTTGCGATCGCCTGTGACACCCAAATCAGCAGCAGCAACAATGGTCTGATGCTCCTGGCCGAATACCAGGTCAATGCCTCTAAGCTGATTACCTATGGCGAAAGTATCTTAGGGATTTCGGGCTCCTGTGCCGTGATGCGTATCTTTGAAGACTTGCTAGGACGAAGCGATCCGGTCCAGCTGGAGTCACGGACGGCTGTATTTCGCTGGTTGTTAGCCCAGCAAGATACCCTCAAGTCTGATTACCATATGAAAACAGACAACGGTAATGATAAAAGCCAGCCCACAGACTCCCAGTGGCTTACAGCCATGTTGATTAACCCGCACGGTATTTTTTCCATTAATCCCTACCGACAGGTAAATGAATACTCCAAATTTTGGGCTGTGGGATCAGGCTGTCGATTTGCTCTGGGAGCCTTAGAAATTCTTTATAAGCAACCTCTAACTGCTACCGAAATCGCCAGGGAAGCTGCCCTGGTAGCCACAAAGTTTAACCCAGGCTGTTCTGAACCGGTCTTTGTCCAAACAATTCAGAAACAATCAGATAGCTAGCGTCCAGACCGTTTTAAGGTTTGCAAATCTCCTTGAAATCCATCTAGGTCTAGGGGGTGGTTGCCATAGCGCCAGCCTACATAGCGCTCGATCATTTGGCGCACCAAAGCCCCGTGTCTAAAGTCTGACCGCCGCTGTAACCCTGCAGCATATTCCAATGGTGTTTGACTGGTGCGTTTGCCATAGCCCCGTTGCGATAACATCCAGAGCAGCTGCTGATACAGCCGCTCTGCCGGTGCTAAACGGCTTAATCTTAGCTGACGCTGCCACCGTCGCCATCCTTGCCAGCTGAGCCAGCCCACAAAGCCCGCACCTGTTAACCCTAAAGCCCCCCAAATTACACCTAGCCATCCCTGACCGCTAAAGCGGGTCAAAAATTGCAACAGCGCGCCGATGGTGGCCATCAAAATTCGAAAGCCCCGTTGGATTATCTGGATTACCGGTGTGGGTAAAACCCCTTCTAAGATGCGCCATAGCTGACGTAACACGCTAAATGGATTAGCGCTGTCCTCTTCAGGGGAAAACAGCAGGCTATTGGGAATTGGGTTGAAGTAAAACCAGCCTGCTCCTGGGAAGTACACCTCTGTTTGAGCATAGGCGTCCGTATTCCGCACAATATAAAATCCGGTAAAGGCGTTAAATTGCCCTGGGCCAAATCCTGTGGCCAGCCGTGCAGGAATATCAATGGAGCGGAGCATAACTGTTAGGACAGTGGAAAACTGATCGCGGGTACCCCCCTGGTACTTAAACAAGAAAGCGCTCACCAGATCCTCGTTTTCTTCAAAGTAAGGTAGTTCCGTTTCAATGGTGTAGTTTTCCCGCAGTACCTGGGTTAGAAACGTGGCTTTTTCGTAGGGGGTATTGAGGGGTGTCTCGGATGTGGCTAACCAGCGTTCGGTTTCGGTGCGGATGCGATCTCGAATTTCCCCAGGCACCTGGAGATAGTGCTGACGGATAGACTCCTTGTAGTCTGTGGAGCTCTGGTTCAGACGCTCAGCATTTCGCAGCGGTACCTGAGACACTACCGTATAAGTAAGACCTTCAGGGAGCGGTCCAGGCGGACGCAATGTTCCTTCTGGATCCATCGATAGCTCTTCCGATGGAAAGTACACCGATTCTGGAGCGTACAGCACAGGTACTAGATTCTGAAAGTCTTGCACCATGGTGTAGGTCTGCACCACTTCTCGGGTGGGACCCAGCACTTGTGGTCCGATGGGTAAAAAACGATAGGACAATGGTGAGCGCCCAAGCTTTACTAAACTCTCGCTACGGGAAGTGTCCCATCCCTGGCCAGTGTATTGGTCAAAGGCCATCACTCGCCAAAAACCTGCTTGTTGCGATCTCACCCGCATCACCACTTGAGGCTCCAGCTCGCCCCTTAGATTTTGATTGATCCGTCGGTTAAACCCGTAATAGAAATCAGTACTAATCCGACCGGGACCAGTTTCTGGGCTTATTCCAGTGCCCCCATTCTCGTTTTCGTTAGCTGCTTGAGACTCGTTATTGCCACGACTGACATAGCCTGGATTAAAGATTTGCCGACTGTCAGCATCTGCAGTTACATCGACACTGCCACTAACGGGAAATGTCTGCAGTTGATAGCCCGGCACCCTAGGCATCGCTACAAAAATAGCCAGCCCTAAAGCCAGAATGAGTAAGATAATACCTGCCAGCTGCTTGATCGGTAAGCCTACCGACACTCGTCGCCAGTCCAATAACCCTAACCGTGAGCGATAATCTAACACCAGCACTGGAAGAGCCAGCAGGAAAAATAGCAATAAAAACGGGCCAAATAGCAACGTTTGGCTAATGGTGGCTGCCACTCCCACCAATACCAGGCCAATCATCATGGAATAGCCCAGATCCTTACGACGAGGTAGATCAAAGCTGTGGAGTACCTGCAAATGAATCAGCAGTTCTGCCAGGACAATCCGCGTATCACCAGGCACCTGTAGCATCCGCCCGAGGAAAAATGCCAGGGCAGCTAACATGCCCAAGGCAATCAAAAACTTTGCCGCAATATTTCGACGGCGACGACTACGCCAGCTCCAGTAAGCCCCCGCCGCACTGAGGGGAATCGCCAGTAAATTCCAGACAGATGTGTCGGTCACACCGGCAGCAGCAATGCTCAGGCTACAGATACCGACGGCTACCAAACATTGCACCATCACCCGTAGCAAAATTGAATCTTCGGATGCAGATGGCGGCAGGGCCAAACGCCGCTGCCGCCATATAAAATTCAATCCTCGGGGCGGATTATTTGAGTTAGAGCTAGGAGAAACCATGCCGGGGCCAACGGGTGAATAGACGCGCGTTGTTCCTATACTAGCGGGCCTAATCTTCAGATGGCGCTACTACCATGACGGCAAATCGCAAAGGTTGCCGACAGTCATTATCTAAAGAAACTTCCAAAGAATAAGAACTACCCAGCACTGGAGCCGTTTTAGCCAGGGTTAACATGCCAGCCTCGGCACGAGATGCCTGACTATCGACATCATCGCCCATCAGCTTAATGGTGCCACCCATGGGCATCGTTGTATTGATGATCAACACAGCCCCCGTGACGTTCACATCGACATGAACCACGCCCTGGGGAGTTACCCAATCGCGGCTTATGGTGGGCTCTTCAACTGACACCGTTAACGCTAGCGCCGACATGATTTCCATCGATGCCAACATGGTTAACGCAATCTGCTGCTCTGGTGTTGCCTGGTCGTAGCCATCTGCAAGATTTTCAACTTCCTGTAGGGTGGCCTCCTTGAGCGTTGGATCCCGATAAGCGGGGGTCAACACAATATTGGCAATAGGCTCCAACGCATCCAGGGACTCTGGAAACATGGATTCAACAATTTTGACAAGTTTAACGCCCTCTTTCTGAGTAGACCGAACCATGCTTTGGCAGCGGTCTAGCAAGCGATGCAGGACGCTCTCAGGTAGCTTACTTGAGACGCTGAATCGAAGTGGGTTTTCAAGCCACAATCGACTAATGGGTTGAGCATAGGCGGGCATGGGTATCTCAGCTGGATACTCACGTACCTCTGCTTCCCAGGGAAACAGCGGGGGGCGGTTTGCAAATTCCGTTTGGAATCGATGCTTTAAAAGTGTGTGGAAACGATCTTGCACAGTGGTTTTATCTCCGAAGTTAAACGACTGACCCGTTTCAAATAAAAAGTCAAATGATACAGCGTCAGATCCGACTTCAGATGCACAAACTGCTGATGGGTTGGATCCT
>JBCCJR010000446.1:0-4298 GCA_039045805.1 Cyanobacteria bacterium P01_C01_bin.118 | reverse complement strand
TAGCTTTATCGGGTTCGCTTATATCACCACTGACGAATCAGATGAGTTGATAACAAGAGCTACCCTCTGTCAATCGACCACTGCTGAAATAATTAACGTATCAGATTTACCAACAACTTACGACATTAGCTCGGAACCTGTTTGCCCAACAGGTTGGCAATCTTTATATTAGGGTTGCACAATTTAGATCAAGAAATCCCTACCCATTACAATTGATTAGCTACATCATATGGGGAGCACATCAATGTCGGCTAAACGCTATGCCATTATTGGCACCGGGGCCATTGGCGGTTACTACGGAGCACGGCTACAGCAGAGTGGTTGCGATGTTCATTTTCTGTTGCGTAGTGACTATGACCATATAAACCAAAATGGTCTGGTGGTGAAATCAGTGGATGGCGATATCACACTGCCCCAGGTAAATGCTTACAACAACTCAACAGATATGCCCCCCATAGATGTTGTTGTTATTGCCTTAAAAACTACACAAAACCATCGTTTAGCAGAGTTGATGCCACCACTGAGTGATGGAGCAGTGGTCCTAACACTACAAAATGGTCTGGGCATCGAAGACGACATTGCTCAGCTGGTGCCGCCAGAACAAATTATGGGGGGACTGTGTTTTATTTGTTCCAACAAAGTCGGGCCTGGGCAGATCCACCATTTGGACTATGGCAAAATCCAGCTAGGGGCCTACAGTGCCACAAATCAACAGCGAGAGCTGACGACAACAATGATGGAAATTGCCGAAGACTTGCGTGGGGCAAAGATTCCCATTGATGTCACTAATGATCTATTTATTGCTCGCTGGCGCAAGCTGGTGTGGAATGTGCCCTATAACGGTCTGTCGGTGGTGTTGGATACCACAACAGATGAGCTGATGGCGAATGCAGAGAGCAAAGCAACGATTCACACATTAATGACTGAGGTGATTACTGCGGCCAATGGATGGTTGGATCACCTTTCGACAGCCGATCCAAGTCGACAGATACCTATGACCTGGGCCACGGCCATGCTGGAGGCTACTACCAAGATGAAGCCCTATCGCACCAGTATGAAGATTGACTTTGATCAGGGGCGACCTTTGGAGGTGGAGGCAATTTTAGGAAACCCGGTGAGGGCAGCAGCTGAAATAGGTATAGCGGTACCGGAAATGGCAACGCTCTATGAACAGGTGAAAGCGCTGTCGAATTGAGTCAGTCTTTACATAGGTTTACACTGTTTAACTAAGAGGCAATCTATCCCGATATGCTCGCTGATTTACGGCGGTGATGCTTTTGGGGTTACAAACATTCCTGCCGAAATGTTTGTGGTGGGCCGTGCCCACCCTCCAGAATGGGTTGCCGTGGAATGCCGTTAAGAAAAACGCCGCCTTGAATCAATTTTTGACCACAATTAACCACGGTTTTGAGCTTTGGGTGACGCTGCTGGAGCGCACGCTGTTTTTTAAGCTGTGGGGGTTGCCGCTGATTGTGGTATGGCTGGTGGCGGGGTCGGTGTACCTGACGCTGCGCATGGGGTTTATCAATGTGCGGGGGTTGGGCCATAGCCTGGCAGTACTGCGGGGCACCTATGACGATCCGGATGAGGTGGGGGAGGTCAGCCATTTCCAGGCCCTGGCGACGGCTATGTCGGCAACGGTGGGGTTGGGCAATATTGCGGGTGTTGCGATCGCACTTCAAATCGGCGGCCCCGGTGCAGTGCTCTGGATGACGATCTCCGGGCTGCTGGGCATGACGACCAAATTTGTCGAATGCACCCTGGCCCAGCAATATCGGGTGGTTAATGATCAGGGACGAGTTCTCGGTGGCCCCATGTACTATCTGAGCCAGGGGTTAGCTGAGCAGGGCCTTAAGCCCATAGGGCAGCTGCTAGCCGCCACCTTTGCCATCCTTTGTATGATGGGAGCCCTGGGTGGGGGCAATATGTTTCAAGCCAACCAGTCCAGTATCGCCGTCGCCGCTTTAGCAGAGCAGCTGCAATGGTCGTGGCTCAGCGCTCCATGGGTGTATGGTCTAATCCTTTCTTTAACCGTTGCAGCCGTGATTATCGGCGGTCTACAGCGGATCGCCCAGGTGGCCTCTACCATTGTGCCGACGATGGTCGGTCTCTACCTGACCGCAGCCCTATGGATTGTCTTGCATCATCTGGGTGATATCCCTGCAGCCATGGGTCAAATCTGGCAGTCAGCCTGGCATCCGGTCGCTATTCAAGGGGGTATTGTCGGAGTCATGGTCCAGGGTTTACAGCGGGGAGTTTTCTCCAATGGTGCAGGCACCGGAGCGGCAGCCATTGCCCACGCCGCCACAAAAAATTCTGAACCAGTGCGGGAAGGCATTGTCGCTCTGATCGAACCTCTAATTGACACCGTCCTGATTTGTAACCTGACCGCCCTGGTGTGTTTACTTACCGGAGTGTATCAACCTGGAACAGTTGTCAACGGGATTGAACTTACTACCGCCGCCTTTGCCGCTGAAGTCCCGATGATGACCTGGGGATTGGCCATTATCGTCTGTCTGTTTAGCTTCTCGACCATTATTTCTTGCTTTTACTACGGTGAAGCCTGCTGGCGATATCTGTTAGGAGAGCGGGGCTTACTCACCTACAAACTGCTATATATCATCAGCTGTTTTGGCGGCACCATCATGGGTCTGGGCACGATTATTCGCTTTAGCGACATTATGGTGTTTGCTCTGGGTATCCCCAACATGCTGGGCCTATTGCTACTGTCAAACCAGGTGGCCCACAGCTTAGACAAATACTGGAAAACCACCTCCAGTCAAGACTCTTTAGCCGTCCTTCCCAGCCTGAACCACCCCTCCGACTAAACCTGACTAAATCCAAAGCAACACTTTTGGAAAATGGGTGTAACCTATAGGCACTTTTGGTAAATAGTACATTTACAAGGCTGTAGGCAGGTATGGGTAACGATGCTCTAATTTTGACAATCTACTTTTTGGTGGTGATCTATGTGCTCTACCAAATGGCGATATCTGCCGAAAGTGCCCTGGAGAATCGACTAAATGTGGAGCTGGATACCAGTTCACTAGAAAACCATGTCAATGTCCAGCTGGCCCAGCTATCCAAAACCCCTAAAAATCCGGCCCAGAAAAAAATCACTGCTAAGATCGATCAGCTTGAGATTGAGGGGAAGAAATTACCGCCCTTCCTATCGCTGCGGGTCCCCTCTCACTATGATCCTGACGAAGAATTTATGGTGCTAGTAGATGTGGGTCCTACGGGGAAAATGCCTCGAGAGCGTTCAATTACATCTCTATCTATCGCCATCCAAAACGTTACCAACGATGCCCAGGTTTTTATCGATTGGGACCGCAGCTCTATTACCTCCGGTAAAGCTCGCCGTACCCAGCGGGTAGTCCGTTCAGGCATTCCAATCACAGGGGGCATCCCCAATGCTCAGCTGCTGAGTGTAATCAACCCACGGGAGTCTTTCTACGGCCAAGTCACTGGGGAAAACTGCCTGGGTCTAGATGCTGAAAACCAAACGTTACAGCCAAAACGCCCCCTAGTGGTAATGATGGATGTGGAAGAGTACATCCTAGACATGATGGAGTTAGAACAAGAGCTGACCCGCGATGTTAATGATGGTCTTGGCCCAGAAGATATACCTCCAACGTTGGTCTACGGTCTAAGTCTAATGCTAGGCATCCGACAAATTACCTTTGAACAAAGCAGCGTTACTACCTATTTGATGCTTCCATTTGAGTTTCAAGCGACCCTAATCGAAGATAAAATTGCCTTTCCGCCGCTGCGCTGGTTGCTCGATCGGCCCCGACCTACCAATGCCCGCAATGCTCTGAGCACATTATTACTAGGTCGGCCTCGGCTATAGATCTTTGGCTAAAATTCCTAGACGTTCTTGTAATTTAAGGGCTGATTAAAATCCCCAACAGTCCCGTTGGGGAGTACCGTATTGCCCCAGGTAACATTGCTAAAGTTTGTCTTAGACGAGACCTGTGCTTCATATAAACAGGCTCCCTGGAGATTGGCTGACCAATGAAATTAAGGAGCAAGCAGACCGGATCAAGGAGTTAGAGGCTGAGAATACTCATTTGAAAGAACTTTTGAGGCAGCAAGGGGAGTCAAAGGGACCAAAAGCCCCGAAATTCAACGAGAACTACAGTGTCGATAGGCATCTGACTTTTCCTGCTAAGTCTGGTTGGCTAGTTGCCAGCCTTCAACGAGGTCGTGTAACTTTGCCCATCCTTTCCAAAGCACTTGAATGCCGATAGGTGTTTTGCGTCGATGCTCTAAATAGCCTCCCAACCGCGCAATCG
>JBCCJR010000445.1:0-4309 GCA_039045805.1 Cyanobacteria bacterium P01_C01_bin.118 | reverse complement strand
CAGCAGTAACTCAAGACAGTCTCTGTCAAAACATACATGGCGTTGACGATTTTTATGGCCGCGACTGGCCCCTGCAATGATGTGGAGCTGGGTATTTTTTTTCAGCTGATACCACAGACCGTCGGGACTACCGGCACCTGACTCCATAGGGCTGGGCATCGTACCCATGCCCAACATAGGGTCCATGCTGGCTCCCATGGTTTGTTCGTAGTTGTAGTAATAATGCAGGGGCACATCCGCTGCCGACAGCCCCAACATGCCTTCATAAAACTGTCGAGCAATGGTCAAATCTGACACCATCACCGTATGAACTTTTGGCGCACTGGTGAGAAACATCCACATGGCACCTGCATAGGCTACCAGCAGCAAAACCATGATGCCTTGGGTGGATACCAGGCTATCAAGGGGTAAACCTTGCCATATGGATGCCAGTGGAAGTTCAACAACAGTGGGGCAAAAATTCATAGTTAATCTAATAGTTAATCTAAAAATTTGATGCTCTTAAGTGCCATGTCTGACCCCGTACGGGGCTGCAGGCAAAAGCGTTCTTTGCTAAGTGTATCAAGGGTAAACCCCAGCTGGCTGTGAGGTCCGTATCGAGTTAACCGATCCTTTACCGTCGCCGCCCATTGCTTCTCTATACGGTAGAAAATATCCGAGCCCCGATCAGGATTTCCCACCGAATCTTTAAGATTCGCCGGATCCTGGGTATAGTAATGGCTATTTATACGGTAGTCTCAGTCTGGTTCCTACTGGTTTGTGGCTGTTATTGGCGGAGTTCCGTTCGCAGTATTGTGGATATTCCTAATTTTCCTGAGTGTGATCATGCTGTGGTGAAGTCGCTGTTTGAGTACAGTGACTATGACCTGGTAAAACAGCTACAACAGCACCCTGACGAAGGCAAGTATTTTACCGCCCTCTTCTGTCGTTATAGCCCAGTGGTATATACGCTGATTCGTCATTCTGCCCGGTCGACGGTGCAGTCTGAGTATTTGTTTACCCTGACCTGGCGACACATTCTTTATGAGTTAAGTGGTCTTGATTTACCCTCAGCCCCCCCAGCAGATTTTTCATTACAGGCCTGGTTGGTAAATCTGACGGCTGCCTGTATCAACCAGGCAGCCTTACCGGATGTGGAGGAAATTCACTACAATCTGCAGGAAGCGTCTCCACCGCTGTGGTGCTACGTAACCCAATCCATGGATCGACTGCAGCCTTTACATCGTTTGGTGATTGTCATGGCCCAGACGTTTCGGTGGAGTAACACGCGAATTGCGGCTTATTTACAGGCAGAGGGCCAGCGAATTTCGCCAAAATCTGTGGCGATACTGTTGATAGATGCTCAAAATGCATTGAGCTCAGCTTTACCCGGTGATATTCAGACGATTTACTTTGGGGATACTGATACTGAAGAGCTGGCGGAGGAGCTAGCGGATTTGCTAGATGTATCGGATCTGGAATTAGATCAGCCTAATCTAGCGTCTGACGTTTAATTGCTCTTGTGTTTTAGGTTCTTGTGTTTTCGATAGGAGATGGCCGTGCACCGCACAGTTCGCTTTGGTTATGGGTTTGTGCTGATGGCACTGTTGGGTATCATGCCCGCCGCCTATGCTCAAGAAAGTCTAGATGAGCAGCTACGCCAGCCAATTAATCGTGAGCTGATTAATCAGCAGCGGGATGTGGCCGATCAGCTTTTGCGGCTGGGGGAACGTCAGGCCAGACAGGAAGATTATGATTCGGCGCTGCGGGCATGGGCTCGGGCGGTGGATATTTATTTTGAAATTGGCGATACGGCTTCGATGGAGCGCCTCTACGGCAATATTGGCAGTGCCTATGCTGAATTAGGTGACTATAGCGGGGCTGAAACTGCAGTGAGGCGACAGCTGGCGATCGCTCGCGACAATCAAAGTTTTAATACCCAAATTTTTGCCTGGAATACATTGGGTACCCTCCGACTGCAGCAAGGGGCGCTTGAATCTGCGGCCCAATCCTATAGAGAAGCCCTCACCATTGCCTACAGCGTCGAAGATTTTGAAGGCATTGGCTTATCCCTCAGCAATTTGGGGTTGCTGGCATCTATTCAGGGAGATTATGAGGCTGCCATCGACTATTACGAGGTGGCCAGTAACTATCGTATTCGTGCAGGTAATTTAGCCGGACGGGCCAATACCAGCAACAATCTGGGTGATGCCTACCTGGCCCAGGGATTGACTAATCAGGCCATTGGGGCTTATCGTCTGGGGCTTAGCTATGGCCGTGACATTGAGAATATGACGGCTCAGCTCCATGCCATCGATGGGTTGATTGATGTCTATAGTGTCCGCAAAGATTGGAATCAGGTTCGCTATTACCTGGATGAACGCATCGCCCTTACCCTCGACGGCGACAATGACTGGGGGCGTCTGATCACATTTAAGCGTTTGGGCGAGTTTTATGAGGCGACAGGAGAACTGGACTTAGCCAAAGAAAAATATCAAATAGCTTACGAACTGGCGTTGCTATTAGAACAAACCAATCTTGAGGTAGAACTATTTAATCGGCTGCTCAGTTTTCAGGGCCGTTGATGACTTAAGGATGGTGACAAACTCGCATGCGCTTTGACCTGCTCAGTCTATTTCCCGCCTTTTTTACCTCACCGCTACAGTCGGGGCTGATAGGTAAAGCTCTGCAGAGGGAGATTGCCCAAGTTCACATCACCAATCCTCGCGATTTCACCACCGATAAGCATCATAAGGTGGATGATGAGCCCTACGGTGGCGGCGTTGGCATGGTGATGAAAATTGAACCCATCGTGGCTGCTCTGGAAAGCCTGCCCCAGGCTCCCAGACGTGAGGTGGTGCTGATGACGCCCCAGGGAGAGCCGATGGAGCAATCGCTGTTTTGGCAATGGTCTAAAGGACTCGATCAGCTAGTGATCATTTGTGGCCACTATGAAGGGGTGGACGAACGCATTCTGAACGTTGTGACTCGGGAAGTGTCGTTGGGGGATTTTGTGCTGACCTGTGGTGAAATTCCTGCCCTGGCTTTGCTCAATGGGGTGATTCGTTTATTGCCAGGGACCGTGGCGAAACGAGATTCTTTGCACTACGACAGTTTTGAAGCTGGGCTGCTAGATTATCCCCACTACACCCGACCGGCAGACTTTCGAGGCTGGACGGTGCCCGATGTGCTGAGATCCGGGAACCATGCTGCGATCGCTCATTGGCGACAACAGCAGCAGATCGAACGCACCCGCGAGCGTCGTCAGGATCTTTATGAACGCTGGCATCAGCAATGGGACAATGACAACAGGCCGTAATGGCTGGCCAAGCAACTGAGCTGAGGACTGTCTTGTGAGCATTCGTATTGGTAATGGTTATGATATCCATCGTTTAGGCCCCGAACGTCCCCTCATTTTAGGTGGGATTACAATTCCCCACAGCCTGGGACTGCTGGGCCATAGCGATGCAGATGTATTGACCCACGCCATTATGGATGCCATGTTAGGCGCTCTGAGCTTAGGCGACATCGGCCATTATTTTCCGCCTTCTGACAACAAATGGAAGGGAGCTGATAGCTTGGAGCTACTGGACCAGGTAAATCAAATGGTAAAGACCCGGGGATGGTCCATTGCCAATTTAGATACGGTTTTAGTGGCCGAACGTCCTAAGCTTAAACCTCACATTGAGGCTATGCGGACTCGATTGGCTGAGCGATTAAACGTGGCAACCGATCAAATTGGGATTAAAGCAACCACCAATGAAAAGCTTGGACCGACTGGGCGCGAAGAAGGAATTGCAGCTTACGCGGTCGCACTGCTGGTGCAATAGTGTTAAAAAGTTTTGAAGGACACATTATTGTTCCTAAAGTTTTTTTAGAATTTATGAAAATTGTTCCGGATATTGCTAAGTCATTGTGATCTCTATCTAGATCAGGCACGCAATTATTAGGTACTATTTTTTCTGCGACCGGTTAATATTCATAAATATACCTGGCCGTCGGAGCTACGAGGACTTATTCAAATAGGGTGTCGAGGTGATGTTATGGATGGTTTAACCATTGCAACTCCTCTTCAGGGAGTTTGTACGCCCCAGAAAAAATTTAATGATAGTCGAGTGGATGGCTACTGTACCTGGTTTGCTTCCATTCCCCCGGAGCGGACAGGCCTACATGGAGAATACGATTACTATGGCCTGGCCAAGCGTGTATTTCGGTGTCTGAGTGAAAATGTAGATGGGCTCAGACGTCTAAAGGTGCGTCAACGGGGGCGTGTAGTGGTTTTGAGTGGACATTTGAGTTCCCCTTACCTGCTACTTGAAGTTGTTGACCT
>JBCCJR010000444.1:0-4325 GCA_039045805.1 Cyanobacteria bacterium P01_C01_bin.118 | reverse complement strand
CCCCTAATGTGGACGTATTTAGCTTGACGGTCTCACTCTCTAAGAAGGGAGAATTTTTTAGCGTCAGTAAAAAATCATTCACATCATCAAAAGAACAGGCGGTACCACTGACGCTAATGCCTCCCGCCTCAGGAGCTACCGGCTCTCCTCCACCGGGTGGAGGAACAGATTCACCAACGGTTTGAGAAATTTGCCCCAACTGAGCCCGAGTAGGAATTCGATTTTGAATATCTTTGATGATGGCTGACCAGGGTCGAATCTTGGTAAACACTCCTGCTAAAGCGCGACTTTCAGCCCGCGCGGCCTCAGTCTCTGCCTTAATCCGATCAACTTGAGCCAGTTTTTCCTGTAACACCGTTAGCTGAGCGTCCAATTCAGCCTGATATTTCAGCATTTGTGACTCTTGATATTTAAGCAAGCCAAAGAATCCACCTACCCCTGCTAGGGCCGCCACTAAAACACCCAAGCCAATAGCAATTGGAGTCCGATCAGCGGTCGCCGGTCGAGCCACAGAGGCCGCTGACTGAGTGGCCAACACAGGCCGCTCTTCACGATCATTGAGAAAGTTGATATCGATACTGTACATGCCCTAAACCTCCCGCAGACCCAAACCAAGAACTGTTGCTAACCCAGGACGTTGAGCTTCAGCAATTTCATCCCCCACTTCTAGCGATAGCGCTTCGATGGGGTCGATGGGACTCGCCGGTAAACTCAACCGCTGGGCAAAGAACTCATCCAACTGACCAATTGCGCTGCCTGGCCCGGCTAGTAAAAGCTGAGCGACTTCCATGTCTTCCCCCTGATTTAGGTAAAAGTCAATGGAGCGCCGTAACTCATCAGACAACTCTCCCAACACCCTGAGCATGGCTGCTGTTCCTGGGTTGGTGCCTCCTGCCATCTGAGGGGCTCCCATACTGTCCATCGGCGTGGCGGGAACTGTCATTCCCTGTAGCAACTCTGTATTACGCGTTGGCGGTAAGTTCATAGCGCGACTAAGGGCACTTTGGATTTGAAACGTTCCAATGGGGACAGTCCGCGAGAAATGAGGAATACCGTCAACAACAATGGAGATCTCGGTGCTTTCAAACTGAATATCAACAATGGCGGCGGCTTCTTGAGGTGTGAACTGTCGTAACTGCTCACGAATTGTCCGAATCAGGGCGAAGCTGCTGGTCTCTACCACATCCAAATTGAGACCAGCCTGTTGAAAGGTTTCCATGTAGGCATCGGTGACTTCTTTTTTGACCGCCACCAACAAAACCTGCACTTTTTCAATTCCGTCTTCATCCACAAAGAAACCGAGCTTTTGATAGTCAACATCAGCTTCTTCTCGGGGAAATGGTAGATACAGGCTGGCTTCTTGATTAAGCACCATCTCCCGTAGCTCATTATCGTCCAATTCTGCTGGCACAGGAATTACCCGTGTAATTGCTCGCCCAGGCACAGCAGTGGTGGCGCGTTTCACCCTCAGTTTGCTCTCTGTTAACGCAGTTCGGATGGCCTCCGCCATAGCGCCCGTATCAATAATTTGACCCTCTTCAAAAATGCCTTCTGGGATCTCAGCAGAGGCAAGAGTCTCCAACTTTAATTTCTGCCCTTGCTTCCGCAAACGGGCTATGTTGACCCGTTCAGGTGTGAGTTCAACACCAACACCTGGGGCTTTTCTTGAAAATAGCGACTTTAAACTATTCACAGCGGTATCCGGTCACAATGTTATCCGGTTGTGGAAGGCAATTTGGACGAAGCAGAGCCATGCAACTCAAGAAGTTTCAAGTGAAACAAGGCCAAGCGATTGAAATTAGGCAGAACCTGAACTGACAGAGACTATAGCTTTAGTGTGATTTTTTGCTAACGCATCGTACACAATTTGTGCGGGAATGGCTAGCTATTGCCAAAGATATAGGGAGTTTGGTGTCAAGACTGCCCCAAAAAATGAATAAAACATACACTGTTTGATTTATTTCTTGGCTGCCTCTGCAAGGAGAAAATCCTACCTATAGCAGGGAGGTCTTTATGGTTGAACACTTGGACCTGGCAGTTTTGGCGTCCTATTCAACAGATTTCATTGCAGATTGTTAATTGCTTTGAGGATCTGGATGAATAAGGCTCTCAGGGCATGCGGTTTTAATATCAGCATTTAATTCCTGTCCCCAAACTTTATTTCGGTTAAGGGCAGAGAGAGAACGTGATTTTTTACGAGCGATATTACACGCAATTGGCTAAATTGATCACACGATTTCTAAAAAAAGTTGGTTTTTTTTGAACAATTATGGCTAAAGTGGCAAATCAGTCGGTAAATGTTGCCTGGGGCACGCCTCTCTCCGGTGAAGGTAAACGTCTACTGTTACTGGGATCTGGGGAGCTAGGGCGTGAGGTAGCCCTGGAGGCCATGCGTCTGGGAATTGAAGTGATTGCAGTGGATGCCTATGCCAATGCTCCGGCTATGCAGGTAGCCCATCGCTCCCATGTGCTGAGTATGTTGGATGGTGCTGCCCTGAGACAGGTGATAGAAAAAGAACAGCCCCACATAATCGTGCCTGAGGTGGAAGCCCTGGCAACAGAGACGTTAGTTGATCTAGAGGGCGAAGGCTGGACGGTGATTCCCACAGCCATGGCAACAAGATTAACAATGGATCGTGAGGGTATTCGACGGCTGGCGGCTGAGGAGTTGGGGTTGCCGACATCGCCCTATCGATTTGCAGCAACAGAGTTGGAATATCGAAATGCGATCGCAACCATCGGCCTCCCCTGTGTCGTCAAACCCGTCATGAGTTCTTCCGGCAAGGGGCAGAGCCTGGTCAAAACCGACACCGATGTGGACATCGCCTGGGCCTATGCCTTTGAGGCCGGTCGCGGCAAAGACCCGCGTGTCATTGTCGAAGGCTTTGTCGAATTCGACACCGAAATCACTCTCCTTACTGTCCGCGCCCATCCCCAAATAGTCGGCACAGCACCCACCACCCACTTTTGTCCCCCCATCGGCCATCGCCAAGAGGAGGGGGATTATCGCGAGTCCTGGCAGCCCTGTGGCCTTAGCTCAGCCACCCTCACCCAGTGCCAGCACATTGCCAAAACCATCACCGATGCCCTCGGCGGTGTCGGTCTGTTTGGCGTAGAGCTGTTTATTGCCGGTGACCCGAGTCAAGAGCAAACCGTTTACTTTAGTGAGGTCAGCCCCCGTCCCCATGACACCGGCATGGTCACCATGGTGAGTCAAAACATGTCAGAGTTTGAGCTCCATGTCCGCGCCATTACCGGTTTGCCCATTGGCGACATTGAACAAATTCGTCCCGGTGCCTCCGCCGTTATTCTCGCCAACGCAGCTAGCAATAGCCCCACCTTTACCGGCGTAGCAGACGCTCTGACAGTCCCCAGCAGCAAGCTCCGCCTATTTGGTAAACCCCGCGCCCACAAAAACCGTCGCATGGGCGTAGCCCTCGCCCTAGGAGACACCGTCGAGGAAGCCCGCCAACGAGCGAGCGATTGTGCCAGTCGGGTCAAGGTACAGTAGCTTCGACTCCGCTCAGCTATCGGTTGACTCTGCTCAGATAGCCTAAAGCGGAGTCGTTCAAGGAGTGTCGCCTCGGGAGAACGTCCCACGAAAGACCGTCTTAGTCTAAAGTGGCAAAAACATCCATAAACACATTTTTTGCAAACGCGGAAAATCATGAAACTGTTTCAACGTCGGCATTTTTTATCCCGCATGGCATCCTGGGCCGCTGCCGGACTGCTGATCGCCGTGGCAGGCTGTGGTGGCAGTAGTGACACCACCAGTGGCAAACAGGAAGTGGAATTTTGGACCATGCAGCTGCAGCCCAAATTCACCGATTACTTCAACCAGCTGATTACTGACTTTGAAGCAGCCAATCCCGATGTAGACGTGGTCTGGGTAGACGTTCCCTGGGCCGATATGCAGAGCAAAATTTTGACAGCCGTATCCGCTGGCACAGCTCCCGATGTGGTCAACCTCAACCCTGACTTTGCATCTCAGCTAGCCAGTCGTAATGCCTGGCTACCGTTGGACAACCAGCTTACGTCTGAACAACAGGCCGTCTATTTACCAAAAGTTTGGCAGGCAACCACCCTTAATGGCGAAAGTTTTGGCTTTCCCTGGTATCTCACCACCAGGGTGACATTGTTTAACACAGAGCTATTACAACAAGCAGGGCTGAGCCAGCCCCCCAGCACCTATGCAGAACTCGCGGATGCCGCCAAACAAATTAAGGAAAAAACCGGCAAGTATGCCTTCTTTATTAGCTTTGTTCCCGAAGATGCCGCCGATGTCCTGCAGTCCTTTATTCAAATGGGTGTGCCCTTGGTAGATG
>JBCCJR010000443.1:0-4361 GCA_039045805.1 Cyanobacteria bacterium P01_C01_bin.118 | reverse complement strand
TCGGCGCTTTGGCTATGGTCGACCTATGTATGGGCTGATGCATGCGAAAATCTGGCAGGCTAACTCAGACCTGGCTCGGTTGGCGGCTCAGTGTGGGGCCATACCGGCTCAACCAAAGTTTGCGATCGCAGCTCTCCAGCGGGGTGCCAGCGTCCTTGTCTTTCCAGGTGGTGCTCAGGATGTTTTTCGTCCCTATCAGGACCGTCATCGCATCCAGCTCATGGGTCGCACCGGCTTTATTAAACTCGCCCTTCGAGAAAATGTGCCCATTGTTCCTGTCATTTCCTGCGGTGCCCACGACACATTTATCGTGGTAGCAGACTGTTATGACCAGGCCAAATGGCTAAACCAGCAAGGGATACTTCCCTGGTTTAAGGGCATCGATCCAGAAGTCTTTCCCATCTACCTGGGTCTGCCCTGGGGGCTAGCCCTGGGGCCATTGCCCCACATTCCGTGGCCCCAACAAATTCACACTAGGGTGTGTGCTCCCATCACGTTTGAACGTACCGGTCGCACTGCTACCAGAGACAATGATTATGTGCAGCAGTGCTATCAACTGGTGGTTGACCACATGCAAGCCGCCCTCGATCAGCTAGTTGCCTCTACTGCCAGTGCTTAAAGCGCAAAACGTCCACCCACTATTCGCAGCTGCTGGGAGGTAATACCGAGCCAGCATTAATCTTTGAAAAATCATTTAGTTCCAGCACCGCGCTGGCATAATGCTGATCCCCCTCTTCACCACGGGGGCGGCGCACGCGTAAAAATGTAGCCGGTCCCCAAGTAGCAAAGGTTTCCCCCAGATCGCGGGCAGTGCCGTCATAGGGATAGGCCGTGCCACTAACTGTATTGCCGCTGACGCGACCGGTCACACAAATCGATTCGCCATCGATGTAGCTGTAGGAGCCAAGAATCTCATCCCCTGTTTTCTGAAAGATAAACAGCACTCCGCCTCGGCTGAGCAACTCTTGGTCTGAATACACCCGGTCAATAGCTGCTGGACCCGATACATAGCGATAGTTTCCATCTGCCAAACCGGCTATCGTGTCGTAAAAAGTTGATGGTGTCCCAACATCTGTTGTTGCCCCTGGCGTATCTGAGACAGGGAGCTCCCCTCTGGGATTTTGACTCAGATCGGGTAGTTCTGTTGATGCTGCCGGACGTTGAGAAGGTACTGCAGCTCCTGATCGAGCAGGTGGAGACGCTACGGTATCAGCTTGACAAATCAGGGTGGCATTAATCGCTGCAAATCCATCGGGGTCGTTAAAGCCCACCAATTCTCGATAATAAGTTGGGTTGCTTAGCAACAGCTGACGCACCGCATCAATAGCCCGATTAGGAAACGTTAGCGATCGCTCCGTTGTCAGTATGGCTTGCGCTGGTCCAGGGACGGCAGTACCAAACTGCTCATAGGTCACCTCGGTGGAGCCCCCTGTTTCTTTCAACGTGATAAATGTCCGCATTCCCAGGGGATTGGGGATGCCCGTGCTGGGGTCATAGTTACAAACAATTGTCGGGCTGGGCTGGGCCTGTACAGGTTGATTACTATGACCTGTGATTGTTACCGTAACTGCGACCAATGCTACGGAGAATACATGCTGATAGCGGCCAACCATGGACAATAGCTCTTGATATGGACAACTATTTAGCTTACCCCTGTTTTTATTCCTGACGGTGTACCTGGTAAAAATCTCACATTTTGGCTTGATTTGATTGAGAGCTTAAAGGAATTCTATGGGTTAGCCGATGCTGGCGTAAATTCACCCGAGAATAGTAAGGACATGAGGTTTACCTATAAGGGTCGAGAAATATCAATGTCGAGAGATCTCAGCATTCAAATGTCTGATAGTCAGCATCAACCAACCTGGCGTACTGGCGTTTGCCGTTGAATTTTTTGCCTGTCCAGAAATTACTTTATCCAACCCCAGGAGATCACTCCAGAGACCGCAACCGGCCATGAAGCTTGCTAATCGTTTTGAAAAACTCGGCATCCTAGATCAAGGTGGATACGGAATTACATACCGGGCAATCGATCACCACCAGCCCAGTCAGCCAGAATGTGTTCTCAAAGAACTGATTCACACTAGTCCTAAGGTTTTAGAACTGTTTCGACGGGAAGCCCATACCCTGGAGAAAATCGGTAGACACTCCCACATTCCTCAGTTACTGGCTTACTTTGATCAGGGCAACAAGTTTTATATCGCCCAAGAACTTATTCAGGGGCATAATCTGAGCCAAGAAATCAAAGAGGGTAAACCTCTCGACGAGGGCTATGTTACCAAACTACTAAAGGATATTCTCCAGGTACTGGCGTTTGTGCATCAGCATCGGATGATTCACCGAGATATTAAACCGGCTAACCTGATTCGTCAGCGGAGCAATGGTGACATTTTTTTGATTGATTTTGGGGTGGTCAAGGAACTAAGCCACAGTCAAATCGACGCTAAGGGGCAGATGACGGCTACTGTTAATGTGGGCACCGTTGGCTATGTAGCCCCGGAACAGTCACGGGGAAAACCTTGTTATGCCAGTGATTTGTATTCTGTTGGTATGGTTGCGATCTCAGCCCTGATGGATATCCCCCCTCAGCGGCTCTCCATCCATCCCCGCACCCAGCAAGTCCAGTGGTCCAATGGGCAGATCAACCCAGCTCTAGAAAGATTTATCAAACGACTGATAGACCCCAATCCCAAAAAACGTTATCCCACTGCCAAAGAGGCGCTTGTAGATCTAGAACGTACCATTACTGGTATCCGCGTTGGGCAAGACAGTGGCCTACCCACCCATGTCGCTGCCAAAAGCCAGGTGGGCGCTACTACTACGGCCACCCCAAACCCCGTTAAACTGATCCCACCGGGCCTGATTCTAAAAGTGATGGGGAGCATCACTGCCGTTTTGGTGGCCATGGGATTTGGCGTCAAAGGCTATCAGTGGACTGCCCGCGCCCTTAGCGATCGTTGGGATGTGGTCAAAGCTGCCACTACTCCTCAGGGGTATGAAGCTGCTAAGTCTAGGGAGCTAGTTGCCTTGCTAGACGATGGTAGCATCCAAGCCAGATCGGAGATGGTAGAAGAATTTTGGGCAATGGCAGCCGCAGCCAAGGAAGAAGGCGTGGAACTGTTGCCCCTGGCAGGGTACATTTCCCTGGCTGATCAGCGAAAAAGCCTGACTGGTGAAACAGAAGACACGATTCAAGGGTGGTTAAAACAAAGCGACTATCACACCGGCTATGCCATCGCCATTGGTGACAAAAATGCTGATGAAAGCACCGATTGGGATTCCAGCTTTGCCCAAACCGATGCCTATCGCTGGCTTAAGCGCTATGCCAAGAACTATGGATTTAAGCAATCCTACCCCCAGGGCAATCCGATTGGAGAGAAAGAACCCTGGCACTGGCGCTATGCAGATGGCCTTAAATAGAGACCACGTGCAGGATATTGGTGAGTCATCGCCCGAACCCATACGTTACTGTTAGGACAGGAAACTAAAGCCACTAAACCCATGGTCGCCCTTCCTTTACCTGTTCCACCGCCTATTGGCGAACAGCGAGTAATATTTCATAACCTAACTTGGGACGCTTACCAGCAGGTTTTACACGCATTGGGCACCCACCGCTCAGCGCGACTAATTTACGATTGCGGCACGTTAGAAATCACTATGCCTCTGGAAGCCCACGAGTTTTACAGTGAGTTGATTGGTCGTTTTATCTATTTTCTCGTTTCAGAAATGGGTCTGAAGCTTAAAAGTATGGGTTCAACTACCCTGGACCGAGAAGACTTAGAGAAAGGGGCTGAACCAGACAAAGCGTATTACATTCAGAATCAGCCCAAGGTGGCTGGCAAAACAGTTGATTTAAGCCAGGATCCACCACCAGATTTAGTGGTTGAAATAGATATTACCCACACAGATATTGATAAGCTAGCGCTCTATGCCCGCATGGGAGTCTTAGAGTTTTGGCGCTATGACGGTAACGTTTGGCGAATTTATGAATTGGTGGATAACAAGTATCGACAGGTTGAGGTGAGCCCAACTTTCTCGTTTATGCTCAAAGAGAAACTTTATGAGTTTTTAGAACAGGCTCAGCTGGATGAAATTGAGGCAGAGAAGACTCTACGACAGTGGATTAAAAAAAGTCTAAAATCTAACACTATAAATTAAACAACTCTGGTGGCACTTAGAGGTTGCCTAAAATAATAATGAGTCTTAACTCTGCTGTGATTTTTAGACTACACCTCGCAAACCACTCGAAAGCCAAAGGCATTACTACGCCCTACTTGACTGTTTTTATCTCGAAATGCTGAGCGGCATTGGGGAGTGTCATTAAACCATGAGCCACCCCGTAACACTTTTGATTCATTGGTATT
>JBCCJR010000442.1:0-4368 GCA_039045805.1 Cyanobacteria bacterium P01_C01_bin.118 | reverse complement strand
GAACTGCCTAAAGAGAAAATCAATGAGGTAGCCCAGGGACGAGTATGGTCCGGCACTGACGCCGCTAATGTTAATCTGGTCGATCAGATGGGTGGCTTAAATGATGCCATTGCCGCCGCCGCTGAAGCTGCTGAATTAGACGATTGGCAGATAGAAGAATTGCCAAAGCCTCCCACCCTAGAAGAACAGATTTTTGAAAGTCTTTTTGGCACAGGTGTCGTTAGCAAACTACCTTGGGCGCAGGATCCCATTTCCCAAGAAGCCATAAAACTGCGGGAAGATCTAAGTCTGTTGAAAACACTTAATGATCCCTATGGAGTTTATATGCGACTTCCATTTACAACAGAGATTGAGTAAGTTGCATTTTGTAAAAAAACAAGAGACTGCCTTAAGAGAGTTCTATGGAACAGTTATTTTTAATCTCATGTAGTTCCTTTGACTGCTTATGGGAAACAATCTCTGGGATTAATGTTGTTTTTTCATTAGATATAACCCACCACCAAGTATGCCAATGGCAAGTAACAGCCTCGGCTCTGGGACCGGTTCAGCATCAGCTAACGTTACCTCTGGTGGAGCTGAGTTAAGTAATATGGGTAAATCATTTGATGTCACTGGTGGGTAAAGATGGCAAGGTAATATTTGGCAAAACATAGGTGGCGAGATCTTGCATGATTCGAGCGTACAGACTTGGATCGTCATCGATGGTGCGATGGGTGATGGTGCGATCGCTAAACACATCCTCCACATTAATATTCTCAGAACCGCTGACATTCCTCGCTCCCCCTAAATCCATCGGGTTCCAGCCGGGAGCAAAAAAGTTGTATCGGTTGCGTCGCTGATAGTAATTAATGCCAGTTTGCACGTTAGCGGGTAAGATCTCGTCCTCTGGGTCCCATCCGGTGAGGGGCTCATAAGAGTCGATCGCGAAATAGATCAATAACGGCTCGGGCTTCTGGGGAAAAGCTAGCGGCTCGGGCGACTGAGGGGCTAAAAATTGCAGCTATAATTAGTAGCCCCAGCCCTAAAGTCTTTGGCGTAAATCGGGTTGAGGAACAAGGATTAGGGGTATCAGGAAAACGTTGCTTAAGCCAATCAATCATGGGCCGCACCCGGAAGATTTAAGGGACCGATATCCACGATAATCTATGAATTGAAAATGCGATCGCAATTAAACAAGCCAACCCAAGCAGACACTAGCAGCATCACTTGCATCGTGGTACACGCACCCCTTACCCTCCTTTGCCATCGTCTTCACTTTGGCCGTACAACTGAGCTAAGCTATCCTGCATATCTTGTAGCCAGCTAGCATTCTCACTATGGATAACAGATTCGCAGCTGCTCACCAGCTTACTAAAGTTATTATCTTCCTCTCGTTCTACCTCTGAAAGAGAAAACCACCAGGCCCGAATATCATAAAGAGTATCCGCCGCCTGGTTGTAGCCCACCAGACTAACTTCTACTCGCTTGTACTCCAAATAGTTGGTAAAGGCAGCAGCCACAGTCGTCGTTACTGCTACCCAGCTTCTCAAATTGTCCAATGCGGCGACAAACGTTCCCAATCCACCAAAGATATAAACCCCTGTCTGCAATATTTGTAGCTGTCGCGCTAACTTTTTAGCCTTTATGCGATACCAATCAAACTGAGGATCCAGGCGACTCTCAAAGTATGCCTCAGCAGTGACAATATCGATGCATCCATCTTCCTGGGAAGCTAGCAGCTTTTCTCTCTCATATGGCACCATCGCCGCCTGATGAATCGGACTACCCCGCAATCCCTGGCTTAGTTGTTTAATGCGTTTGGATAATACCGAATCTCGATTCTGACTATAGTCCCCCACCCGAGTCAGGTAATAATAAATCTCCATCTTCAATGCCTCTGCATTGCCCCGCAGCAAAATCCAATTTTGCCCGCGATCAAAGCGGACAGAAAATGCTAACAGACCAGTAATAGAGATTGGCAAAATCAATAAGGCCAGCTGAAGAATGGTCTCAGTGATCTCGCAAAAGGACCAATTTGCTATCCAAGAATTTGAATTATTACCGCACAATTCACCACCTGCCAGCACTGATAGAACCACCACTGCAACGCTTAAAATCGCCAGCCACCTTCTTAGAAACATAAAGCGCTGCTGATAGCGAGAGGCATTGACATCGTAGGCCAGCTGACGCTGCCAGGCAGTCTTAAGTAACGCTTCATTGGGGGGAGTTGCTGAAGCAGGAGACATATTAATTACGCTTTAGAAACTCTACATGGGGTACAAGCGGATCGTTAACCACCCCAACCCCTTCATATCCCCAGCGATCCATCATTTGCTTTAGCTGTTGACCGCTAATGGGTTCCACAGCAAAGCGGTTGGCCACTTCAGCAGCATGCTGATTGACGTAGCTGAGGGCCTCATAGTCAGCGTTAAACAACATCAAAAAACCTTTGGATTCTTGATTACGAGGTTTTGCAGCTAGATATTGCCCGTCATGGGTAGAGCGTAAAAGATAATAGGATTTGGTGAACATGACACCGACTATAGCGTTATTTATAAGCTAAAAGAAAAACCCTGTATCGACTATGGACCTGTTGTGAACCTTAATCTGCAGGCATGATGGCGCGGTGAATCCAGTTTCTATCGCAGGTGACAATCAAATCCATGGCTAGATAGGGAAAGGTATCCTGCAATTTTTGGTAAAGCTGTCCTCGCATGGTGTCAACCTGAGCTACACCATACTCTCTTGCCTGTTGTTCACTTACTTTGACATAGACCTGCACATATACCAGACGTCCCGTCATTAAAGGTCGCAGATGATAATCTTCATGGGGCAAGGGCTCTAGCACATTACCAACAATGTCGCGTACCTGTTGTCGTAGCGAATCGGCTGGGGCCTGCCCCATCAGCTGGGCCCAGTTTTCTCGCACGGTTTGAATGGGAATGGGCAACACAAACAGTACCAACAAAATAACTAACCCTGGGTCAGCATAGGGGCTTAACCACATGAGTGAGCTCCGCTGCAAAATTAAAATTAGGCAAAAGGCAATGGCAACGGCACCGCTGATCAACCCGTCAATCAGCCAGTTTTTGGCATCCACATCCAGGATGGGGGAATGGCTCTCCTGGGCATAGCGGTATTGTTGCCAGGCAAGGATCAGACAGCCGAAGGAAGCTGCGATCGCGTACCAAATCGCCACCCCCGCCTCAATCGGTCGGCCCCCATTCAAAATTGACTCCACCGACGAAAACAGCGCAAACATCGCCACAATGGCAATCACCAGCCCCTTACCCAAGTTTAGCAACGGCTCAAACATAGCGTAACCAAAGGGAAACTCCTTATCCTCCGGCTGATAAAGCAGACGCGCTACCCGCAACGACAGCAGCGAAATTGCCAAATGAATTCCCGAAAATACCCCATCAAATAAAATTGCCTCAGAGGAGCTGATTATGGCAAAAACTAACCCTAACAACACCATACCGGCATTGCCAAAGATTGTTAGCTTTAGGGCATGCTGCTCTAGTTCTTGATGGCGGGTCATCGAGAGTCACCGTAGCAACAACATTATCACCGTAGGAAATTCTCAAGGATCCCGTCAATTTTTATATACCCAAAGCTTAAGCAGAGTGCAGTCACTACAGAGCACGTTTGAGTTGCTTGATTGCAACACTGGTACCCTGTGCATAGGCTTGCTGCCAGCAGTTACCCACTAACTCTGGTATTGCTAATTCTGGGAAAAATCGGCTCTGAGTAACAGATTCATAATTATTTTTATCGAGTTGATAGATCTGTAGTGCCTTATTTTTCCAAATCCATACCTCTGGAATGCGATAAGGCAGATAATCCTCAGCAGCTGTGAAGCTGGTTACATCAACTTCGATGACCAAATCTGGTGGTGGATCGGACTGCCAGTCAATGCGCCATTTACCAACCACGGCTTGCCAGTTATCGATATAAAAACAATAGTCTGGTTCAATTCCTCCTTTTTCTGGCAAGTCAATTGTTATCGGTGTAAATGCTTCATAATCTTGATCTCTATGCTCCAAAAGAACTGTCACAATCTGACCCAGGATGTGAGCATCACGGCCATGCACTGGCAGTGGGGCCATCAGTAGAATTTCTCCGTTACGATACTTGATACGTGGAATAGACGAATCTCCTCGCTGCTGAGCTAAACGCTGGTAGTCTTCCCAGCTACCCGGCATCCGCATAACCGTACCTGGTGGTAACTGAATTTCTTCTGTAGAAACGACGGCATACATAGGATTTCTTAATATCGCCCGTTGAATTCGCGGAATACATACATGTTAATGGCGGCCACCACAAAGCAAATGATAAAGATCAACACGCGGATTCCATAAATGGGCTCGTTCATTAACCGCCCATCGG
>JBCCJR010000441.1:0-4374 GCA_039045805.1 Cyanobacteria bacterium P01_C01_bin.118 | reverse complement strand
ACCTTCAACATTATTAATTTCTCCGACAGCGCCACCAAACTAGCAGAGAAGCCCCTGGCAAATACACGGGAAAACCGGTCTAAGGCTCTGAACTACATCAGTCAGCTGGATGCTGACGGTGGCACCGAATTAATGAATGGTGTGAACACTGTCTTGGATTTCCCTAAGGCTGCAGATGGACGACTGCGCAGTATCGTGTTGCTCTCGGATGGTTTGATTGGTGATGATGAGGCCATCGTCGGACGTATTCGCGACCAGCTCCAACCTGGAAATCGCTTGTATAGCTTTGGTGTGGGGGCGTCGACTAATCGCTTTCTGCTAAATCGTTTGGCAGAATTAGGTCGGGGAACTGTCACGATTTTGCCACCAGACGAAGATGCGGTCGATGTTGCTGAGAAGTTTTTTAGCGAAATCAATAATCCGGTGGTAACAAATATTGAGGTGGACTGGGTGGGTGAGGGCGAGGCTCCTGAAATCTACCCTCAACGCCTCCCTGATTTGTTTGCTAGTCAGCCCCTGGTGCTTTACGGACGCAAGCAGGATGGATCCAGCGGTCAATTGCACATCACTGGAACTGTTGCTGGTGGTCAATCTTACGAAAAAGTGTTGGATGTTGATTTTCAGCAGGTGCGGGGCAATGGTGCGATCGCTCAGCTGTGGGGACGATCGCGCATTAAGGATCTGATGAATCAAATGTATATTCGGGAAACGCCGGAGATAATTCAGGCGGTCACGGAGACGGCTTTGGGCTATCGTTTACTGTCTAAGTACACGTCCTTTGTTGCGGTTACTGACGAAGTGCGGGTAGATCCTGGGGATGCTCAGCTGTCTGAAGAGGTTCCTGCAGAAACTCCTGAAGGGATGGTCCCTTACTTTGGGCCCAGTAGGAGCATCCCAGAACCCAGTGGATTGGTTGGTAATCTAATCGCAGGTTTGCTGATGGTCATTTACTTTACTCGCAAACGCTGGTATTCCTTCGCCAGGGCAATGCTCAAAAAGATCTCATAAGCATTTGCGGGGGGGCAGATATCCTCGTTAAGGATTTGTTCCGCAGTTTGAGTAAGTTCTGGAAAGGATGGTGATTTAACAGTGCCTATATCTGTAAGTGTTGTGATAAGTGTTCTTGGTTTCTAAAAACATGACCAATTGTGACTTAGATAAAACGATTGGTATGCCACTCTAATTAGTAGAAGTACATGCTCCATTCATCGTAGAATAAACCATTGGTCAATTCTCCCCTACAAACGCGATCTTTTATCTTGTCTGAGTAGACTCCGATATCCCATAGCCGCATACGCCCATTTCCTCTGCCCTGAAGATTTACATTTCGAAAATACTCTTCAAGTGTTCGCATATCTGTGAAAGTCCAAGCGAGATCAGAGAAAAGTCCAGAGAGCAGTTTGCCAATTGGTGAAAAGAAGTCTGCCTGCTGCCTGCTGCCAACTTCATGGCAAACATATGAAGTGCGTGCAGAACTATCTTTTCCATAGGGTGGTAGATTAGTCATTTTCAATATAGACCACGTTGCCAAATCTGCGACACAAAGATAATCAAGGCATTGACGCGGATGTTTAACTAATGCTTGGTCTTCCAAAAGTAATGTCGACTCAATGTTATCGATTGGGTTTGACTTTCTTCCTTTCCAAGAATGTGAATGTGCCAATAACCCGTAGAGAATAGTTGAATGGAGTTCGTAATAAGGAGAGCCTTCGCGTATCGGCAGGTTTTCGCGAAGTGAAGTAGCAGTTTGCACGGCAGCCTTTATATGTGCGGCTTTAAGTGTGGTTTTATATTCGAATGCGGCTGCAACTCCGCCAGCTAGATAAAGCTTTTTGTCTAACAATATTTGCGGGTACGATGGCATAAGAACGAGTACATCTATCTGCGGGCTTGCGTATCCGTTATCTGCAAGGATTCGTCCTTTCGTAACGATCTGAAAATAAGCCGGGAGCCATTGTCTTAAAAGTGTGGCCCAATTTTCTTCTCCTTGATCGCCAGCGGTTCCGAGATCTTCTTCTGCACGCTTTTGAATGCGCTCGTATTCCTCAGCGATAGCTCGCTGCGAGGATGCAATGAAATCATGGATGTCGTGCTCTGCCATTGACTCAAAAGTTAAGTACTAGAACTGAGATGTTTATTCATCACACTTGACAATTCAGTCCTGAAGTAGAAAATTTATAAGGCTTTGAAGCTAAAAATTAAAACTCGTCCTCGTCGCTGCCAATCTCCTTGATCCTCAGGTAGTGCCCTCATCGCCTCAGCTTCTGACTCCAAAAAAAACTGGAGTTCCCCAGGCATCACCTTACAATCAACAAACTTAAACGACCGGTCAATTCCTGCTGCTTGCTCCGCTGCAAAGTCTGTCAGCATCTGAGCACACTTCACCTTACCCCGATGTTGTAAATTTGCCTGTTCCCAAGTTGCCGAATAGCGAGGCCGATTCTCGTTATTTGCACCTAAAAAAGTCGTCTGAAAAAATTTAGGTTGTTCAACATTGCCATAGTTGAAACCCAAAAATACGGTCACTACTGTAAACTTACCTACTGTGTCTTGCTCTACCAGCAGGTTAGTCCCTTCATTCATGAAAGTCCGCCAGGTTAACTCATCATCACAAACCACTGGCTGATACTCCTTCAAAGTATAGCGCTGGGGGTCTCTGGGGATTTCTGGCAGCTCAATCATGTTAATAGCGATTCTTTATCGTTTAATCATGATACAAATAATGCTAGGAAATTTTTGAATCTTTCTAAATCTGGGGAGCTTAGATGACGGAACTTGAATAGGCTATAGAAATCGCTGTTGGGCTGCATGGAGCTATTACCCGAAATGATTCAGGGTTTATTGCTTGTTTCTCGAATGCTTTGACTGCTGAATCTTATGTCCTTCTTGTAGAAGACTTTCAGTCTTTGACAGCGGCTCGTCAAGATAGATGTGTGATTGTTATCAAGGTATCTAGCTTAATGTAGCTTTGAGCACCGTTTTACCCCTGGGCCGATGAAGCAACAAATGTGCTGACGGGATAAAATACAATGCCAACAGCGTCGCACCACCTAATCCGCCCGCAATAGCAATCGCCAACGGCGGCCAAAACCCAGTCGAATCCATCAATAACGGCGTAAACCCAACAATTGTCGTTACCGTCGTCGCCACCACATGCCGTGTCGCCTTTAACACCACTTGCCTTGTCGCAGCCGCATCCCCCTTCCGCGCCAGCGGATCCTCTCGCAGAGCAGCCAAAACAACAATCGAGTCATTAATCGCTAAGCCTATCAAACCAAGGGTTCCAAGAATCGCAGTAAAGCCAAACAATGAATCAAACAACCACAATGCCATTGCTGCCAACCCCACTGCTGCAACTGCAACAACCGCCAACAACCCTGCCAGTGCAAACGAGTTAAACGACAGTACCAATGTTGCCGTCATCAATACCACCAGCACACCTACCGTAGACAACAGATTTCCCACAGCAGACCCTCGGGCATCAGCCTCACCGCCATAGCTCAGACGATACCCTGTCGGTAGCGCAAAGCCTTGCTCCTCCAATACCTTTTGAAACTCAGCTAAGACAGTGCTGGGTAAAGACCCCGCTGTAATAAATGCCTGCACCGTATTCACGCGCTCTCCATCGATGCGGGCAATGGTGCTTAGCTCTGGCTGTAGATTAATCGATGCCACGGCAGAAAAGGGAACCGTTGTGCCATCAGCACTGAGTAAATCAACAGACGTAATGCTAGCCAGGTCGCCCCGCTCCTTTTTGGGTAGCTGGACCCGGACCGGAATATCTTCCGTATCTTCGAGAATGGAGCCCCCTAACTGACCATCGAGGAGAGTGCTGAACTGGGATGCGATCGCACCATTACTCAACCCCACTCGTCTCGCCGCTGCCTCATCCACCTCTAACGCTAACTTTGGCGATAGCTCCGTCAACGTAGCCCGAGTGTGGGTGACATTATCCAGCCCAGATAATATTAGCCGCAGCTCATTCCCCAGCGTTCTCAACTGCTCCAGGTCAGGACCATAAAGACTCACCTCAATCGGCGCATCAAAGGGCGGTCCCTGTTCCAGCTGTTTGACCAAGACCTGCGCATCGGGAAATGCTGCATCTAGTTCAGTCTGTAATGTGCGAATGGTCTCTCTCAAATTGTCTGTCGATTCTAGTTGCACAATTCCCTGGGCATATTCAGACGCATTCCGACGACTGCCCACCACGTTATAGAAAAATGACGGCGCGTTTGCTCCTAGAAACCAGTGGATATCGTTGACCGCTGGATGTTGTTGAATCAGGTCTCGCATAGCTAAGGTTTGAGTGCGAGTCGTTGCGATCGCGCTAGACGCCGGACGCTCCACCTCAATCTGAAACTGGTCTCGATTGGT
>JBCCJR010000440.1:0-4380 GCA_039045805.1 Cyanobacteria bacterium P01_C01_bin.118 | reverse complement strand
CGATAAAACGACTGACGCTACCTGCTTGCTCAGCATTGCCTGACCACTCCAGCAGTAGCCCGCTCTGGCTAAAGGCGGCTTCTCGCTGCCAGCGGCGGGTTAACCGGTTAAGCTCAAGGGGAGCAGTGGGTAAACTCTCGGCAGCTAGGCGATGCAGGGCTGCACCGATTTGATGGGCAGCGGTTTGGGCAATGGCGGTGCGATCGCACCTTTCCCCTCCCCACAGCTGTACTACAGTCCTCGACCGTTGCCAGGTTTTTATCAATCTGTCTGCCAGTAGCTGATGAGACGGCACCAGCTCCCCTGCCAAACCCAGCGGTTTTACAATTCCCACCAGCTGCTCATCCAAGGGATTACTGCCCGTGAGAAAGTGTAGTACCCGCTCATCAATACGTAGGGGGCTCATCGTTAATGACCGCCCCGGCCCCACCTCCACCAGTTGCCAGTGCCGCAAGGATGCTCCCGTCGATAGGGCAGTCCAGCTGGGCTCCGGCAAGTTCCCCAGGGCCAAACTAAATGTGGGATAGTTGCGTTGCGCATCCCCATGAATCGCCGCAAAAATCGGGGCAAACGTAGCATCTAGCTCCATACCTGCACAGAGCAACAAAATCTCCTGTTCAAAGGCCGATAGCTGACACAGATGGCACAGTTGCTGCAACGCAGGCAGCGGCTGAGAACGTTCTAAAGACTGATACTGCTGCAGAGCAATCTCCACCGATGGCACCGCAGACAGCATTGGCAAATCCATAGACGCCTCACGCAGTCGTGCCACCAGCCGAGCTTTGACCACCGTGATGGCTGCACTTAGATACTGCTGATTCTCAGTGAACCACAGACTTCCAGAATTACTCATGGGGTGGCTCCAATGGTCACCGTTGGCCCAATGTAGCGCTGCATCATTGGATTTTCTGCTGCCGGTGGGTCCACCTCTAGAGGGCTCTCTGCGCCGTCAATTTGTACCCTCACTAAGTAAGTGCCGCCACGAATTTCAGTAATCGGAAACGTTAACTGGTTAGTATCTTCTGTTCGGCGTTCTCCTTTGCACACATAGACTTGGGCATCTCTCTCCTGATCGTTGAGGAGAAGGTAGGTACTCTGGTGGGGGGCTACGGTGACATCGACGGCTAAGCTCAGCTGCCCGCCATACACATCCTCATCATGTTCTGTCAGCTCCAGAGAGAATGGCCGCTCAGTCTGGATCGTTGGACACAGCACAATCGGTACTAAGTTCGACAAAATCGAGAAATTCTGGCTGTTGTCAACCGTTTCCACATGGGCCACACGAATCCCTTGAGCTCCCGCCCTCAGCTGGGCTTTCTCGCTAGATGATAACGTTGCCAGGGTGATTTCCACCTGTTGTTTACTCACTTGTTGCGGTGTCAATCGCGCCTGTCCTAGCTGTATCTGCACCCTAATGTTGTTTGCATTGCTGCTTTGACCACTCTGTAGCTGTCGGCCGTGTAAGACTAGATGACTGTCAAGGGTTATGGGAGTATTCAAACTGCCGGGGGTACTAACTTTATCCAATACCGGGCGTACAGGAGATGTAAAGAAACGACGACTGCGTACAGGCAAGGGAGATTTGCCCGGTTTGCGTCCTTGAATAACAATTGCTGTTGCCTGGTATGCAAAGGATAACGAATAGGGAATTTGAAAAAAGACTGACCATACCCGTGACAATTCTTCAGTGGTCATTTCACTAGGGAAAAATTTCACCATCTGTACCTGTTCTGCTAGGGTGGAACCTCCCAGTTCTTGTATGGTTGAACTTGCTGTGGTTTCACGAATTATCTCTTGAGTAATTAGGGGACTGTCCACCAGGGTTTGAATGGCACTCCCCATCAGTCGCTGGGGCTCTAGTCGCTGTTCGTTACCGTAGAAAGTAAAAATATAGTGCAGGTCCAGGCTGGCCTGACCATGTTTTACCAGGTCTCCCTTGGGTCGCCGGGTTCTTAGGTCGGCATTGCGCCAGGCGGTATTGGGCGTAGCATGGTAGAGAAACAGGTTGATCCGAGCGCCGGACACATTTCCCCCTGGGGCATCAGGTCGCTGGGTCGTAATCTGAGCACCGGGCACATCCAGAGAGATGCCCTCTTGCAATAGCTTGTTGAGCACGGCGGTAACCGTTGCGATCGCAAGATGATTACTCATCGGTTATTGGCTCCTGATCGGTGCTCTATGCCCTTGAATCGGTGGGCCGTGCCCACCCTACCTTCGCCATTTCCCATCTCCCCTTCGCCCTTTTCCAGTTCCCTATATCTCAACCCTCAACCACGTCCAAGTTGAAACCTGTAGTTTCCTTTACAGAAAAACTCCAGTTCTGGACGTGAATACAATTTAGTTACAACGCTCAACTCCACCAAATTTCGCACCTTTAGAGAAAATCCACATATAGCTTCAGATTTGGGCCATATTTTGGCAATATTTATAGCCAATTGCAGACGCTTACCGTAGGATTGGGTAAGGAAAAATAGGAATTAGTCTCCTATGAGTAGCCGTTGGTTCCGTTGGTTAATCCCCCTGTGGGCAGTCGTTGGTTTAACTAGCCCTGCCCTGGCTCAGGATGGCGGATTTGAGCTAGAAGATTTTGACTTTTGGGCTGAGCAGTGTTTGCTGTTGAGTCAAGATACGGACTATGAGAAAACCCTTGAGGCTTGTGAAACGGCCATTAGCCTGAAGCGTAAACGAGATAATTTAGAACTGTGGTCAGCCCGCAGCCGGGCACTGTTTGAGCTGGGCCAATATGTAGAGGCCATTGGCTCCTATAACCGGGTGTTGGAAGTGGCCCCACGGGAGTCGATAGCGCTAACCTATCAGTGTGCCTCCTATGTGCAATTATCTCGACTGGATGATGCCATGGCCGCCTGTGAACAAGCCTTGGCTATCAATGGTAACTGGGGAACCGACGCCCCGGCCCTGGCCTGGTACTACCACGGGCTGGCGCTACAAACTATGGGGCGTTTAGAGACTGCCCTGGGCTCCTATGGGAGAGCATTAAGGCTGGAGCCAGAAAATGTTACGGCCCGTGCTGGACAATGTTCTGTGGCGGCTGAACTGGGGTATAGCGGCAGCTATGGCAACAGCTATCAAGGATGCAGCTTAGGGGAATCAGTTATTGCCTACGAGCAAGTCCTAGCACAACAGCCTGATGACGTGACCATCTGGTTTCAACAGGGGTTAGCTCTGGAACAATTGGGCCGCTACGACCAGGCGCTTACATCCTATGACCAGGCCATTGCACTGGTGGAAGACTATTCCCTGGCCTTGGCCCATCAGTGTGCTGTGCTCAATCAGCTAGAAGAGTTTGAAACGGCCCTGGCGGCCTGTGATGCGGCTCTGGCTGGCAATGGGAAATGGGATCGGCTGGGTCCCGGCTATGCCTGGAGTCAGCGTAGTGCGGCCCAGGTGGGCACAGGGGATTATGAAGGGGCGCTAGCATCGGCGGATCGGGCTGTGACACTATTGCCCGACTATCCGGGGGGGTGGAATAATCGAGCAGTCAGCCTCTGGCATTTAGAAGCACTTAACGAGGCGACTGTTGCTATTGCCACAGCTTATAGTAAAGAGAAAATTATTTCAGACACTCTGGAAACAGAGACTTTTGATCGCTCCTATCAAGAGTCTCCTATTCTTTTTCACCGTCGTCGAGTATTTACGGCGTTTAACCAGGGTTCGATTTTGTTGGATCTTGGTGCTTATTCAGAGGCTACTATTGCTTATCGAAGAGCTGAATCAGTGTTGGCGGACTGGCGACCATTGGGTGGTCAATTGGTGAGTGATCAGTTTCTAGCGCAGCTGTGGTCTAATTTTGCGATCGCACTCCATGCCACCGGTGACCGCAGCCAATTTTGGCAAGCTGGAGACTATGCAGAAAGATCAACTCAGTTTGCAACAGACTCCTATGGGATTTGGTATAACTCCGGTTTTATCCAGACAGCTGTTGGTAACTACAGTCTTGCTTTGGAGGCATTAACACAGGCAACTGAGCTGGAACCCGAAAATCCTGATTTGGCCATAGCTTGGTACAAGCTGGGAATAGATGCTGCCAGTGGATATCAACTTCCAATTGCGTGGCAGGCACTGCAGCATGCAGCCGTGCTAACGCCTGATAATATTGACATCGCTGTTAAACAAGGTGATGTATTAGTCCAAGCCGGTTGCTCCCAAGCAGCCCTACAGTTTTTTGAACTGTTACTCAATACTGCCCCAGATAATACGCTGGTGGCTGAACGTCATGGAGAGCTAGTAGCGGCATCGGGTTCAAACAATGCTCCCTTTGTCAGCACATCGACCGTTGATGTTAGTAAATGTGCCAAAATATTTCCGGACGAACCAGCTGAGCCTCTTTCTCCTAATTCCCCGCCAACGTCTGGGAACTCT
>JBCCJR010000439.1:0-4403 GCA_039045805.1 Cyanobacteria bacterium P01_C01_bin.118 | reverse complement strand
TAGGGTGTGAAGATCGCAGAGGTTTGGAAAGTCCTGCTGCATTTCTTTGAGGGTGGTCTGGGTGTCCTGGAGTAGGAGTAGTGCCTGGTCTTCATACTCCGGAGCAATATTCCAACTGCGAATAAATAGGGCACGACAGGTCTCATCACCAGGTGTGGCCAAAGTAAAGGGATCTTCGTCGGAAATTCCACTGAGGTGTAATCCTTTATTGGGTGGGCCAAAAAAGTGGATTTCAGAATCGCGAGTGGTGGGATAAAGCAGACAAAAGCCGACGGGGTTAAGGTTATCACTACGGCGTAGTACCCGCATGCCACGGCTGTAGTTCTCTGCCCACTGTCGTAGTAGTTCAGTGATGCGATAGGGCACAGCGGTGGTGCTGTTATTCATCCAGTTGTAGCGACTGGCCAGGAGATTGGCGATGGGGATAGCGTCACAGCGTGGGTCAAACTGATCGGCAAATACGTCGGCGGGTTTGGAGGGAGCCTGTTGTAGTTCGGGGGGACGGGGAATTGCGATCGCAATCGTATTACCATCAAACTGCTTTTGGATTAGCCCCAGCGCCATCAGTTTATCCAGCATCATCCCAGCCGAACGCTCGCTGCCCCGTTCCGACTCCGCATAAAACAACGCCGCCGCCTCACGACAGGTACAATCCACCCAACTATCTATCGGTTTAAGCTGTTGGATTTTTTCAGCAGTTTCAGACTGTTTTAGCTGTAGATAAGCCCACAGCCGCACAAAACAACTGGCCCGACGGCGGGTCAAGCCTACACGCCCCAACAGCCGTTGTACATACTGCTGCTGCTGGGATTTTGGGAAAAACTGTTCCAGGGACTCCGGCATCATTATCAAGTGTCGTTGCTCATTCAGGACGGCAGTGATGCTGTCAGAATTGTAGTCTGCTTACCTCCAACAAGTCTTGACCTTTTATGACAGTTATTGTGCCAATTTCGACAATTTATCCTCCTAAGCGAACTGGTAAAGTAGCCTTCTGTAGTGTTTGTTTGCTCCATGACCGTTATTGCTGCCCGTAAAACCAAAAACTTGATTACCTTTGCCGCTGACTCCATTTTGGTGGCAGGCTATCTCAAAGCTACCCATAAAGAAGTGATTTACAATAAGCTCTTCCAGCAAAACGAAATGGTAATCGGTAGCACTGGCACTGGCTATGAAGGCACCATGATGGAACTCTTTAGTCGGAATCATCGACCCGTAGACGGTAGTCGTCTGGCGGTGATCGACTTTTTTGTAGAGTTTCGTGAGTGGATCAACAAGCGTGACGTCGGTCATTCCCCAAACAATGACTATTTACTGGCCTACGATAAGAAACTATTTCGCACCTATGGTGGATTAGACATCTATGAAGTCCCTGAATTTGAAGCCGTTGGTGCTGGCGAGGACTTTGCCAAAGCAGCCCTGCACCTGGGGCACACACCCCGTGAGGCGGTTGAAGTTGCCTGCAAACTATCCATCTATTGCAGTGAGCCCATCTCTGAAATGACTGTAGAACTTTAATTGATGATGGAAAATGACCAATGGACATCCTGCGTAGAGGCATCCCCTCGTGGGTGCCTGGGATAACGCACTGCCACGGTTAAATTCCTATGGCCAATAACACCAATACTCTATCCCCCGTTCTGGACTGGTTCCAGCGGCAGCAATGGCAGCCTCTGCCGTTTCAACAAAAAACTTGGGATGCCTATCTGGCGGGACATAGTGGCCTGATCCAGGTGCCCACTGGTTCTGGCAAAACCTACGCTGCCGTCATGGGACCGATGGCCGATATGCTGGCCAATCCTAGTAAGGGACTGCAGCTGCTCTACATTACGCCGCTGCGGGCGTTATCTCGCGACATTGAGAAATCCATTCAAAAGCCCGTTACAGATATGGATTGGCCCGTGCGAGTAGAATCCCGCACTGGTGATACAAAAGCCTCTCAAAAGGCCCGGCAGAAAAAATCCCTACCCGAGATTTTGATTACCACACCGGAGTCTCTTTCGGTATTACTGTCCTACAAAGGCGCACGACAGCGCTTTGGTAATCTGCGCACCGTGATTTTGGATGAGTGGCATGAGCTGATGAGTTCTAAACGGGGCACCCAGACAGAGCTTTGTCTGGCTCAGCTGCGGTTAATTCAGCCAGAACTCAAAACATGGGCGGTTTCTGCCACCCTGGGGAATTTGCAGGAAGCGGCGCAAACGGCGGTGGGACTGGGGACAAAACCTGTGATCATTCAGTCCGCTATTAAGCGCGATACTAAGATTCAAAGCATTTTGCCAGATTCGGTGGATAGTTTTCCCTGGGCTGGGCATCTGGGGCTGCATCTATTTCAAGAATTAGTAGACAGTCTGGACCCTGAGAAATCGACGCTGATTTTTACAAATACGCGATCGCAGTCTGAACGCTGGTTCCAGGCCCTTAGTTTTGCCGCCCCCGACTGTCCCATGGCCTTGCACCACGGATCCATTAATCTAACCGAGCGTCAGGCCATCGAAGCCGGGATCAAAAGTGGTGAGCTTAAATGGGTGATCTGCACCTCATCTCTGGATTTAGGCGTTGACTTTCAGCCAGTGGAGCGGATTGTGCAGATTGGCAGCGCTAAAAACCTGGCTCGACTGCTGCAGCGTGCCGGTCGTTCTGCCCACCAACCGGGCGGCACCTCCGAAGTCTTTTTTCTACCCACTAATGCCCTCGAACTGCTGGAAATCTCCGCCTTTCGTCAGGGATTAGCGGCGGGCGATATTGAGTCTCGCCACCCTCTACGCTTACCCTACGATGTCCTTACCCAGCATCTAGTCACCCTGGCCTGTGGTGATGGCTTTGAACCCAAAGCTACCTTGGCCTCTATTCGTCAAACGGTTGCTTTTCAAGAAATTAGTGATGCCGCCTTTGAGTGGATGTTGGACTTTCTTGAAAAAGGCGGACGTTGTCTCAAAGCCTACCCTCGCTATCAAAAGCTAGTGCTGGACAACGGTTACTACAAAGTTTCCACGGCTCAAATCTCCCGAATGCACCGTTTGAGCATCGGCACGATTACGGGCAATCAACAGGTGCAGGTGGTTTACACCAACCGCCGTAAGCTGGGCTCCGTGGATGAAGGCTTTGTCTCACGTCTTAAAAAAGGGGATGTATTTTTCTTTGCCGGTCGTCAGCTGGAGTTTTTCCAGATGAAAGATATGGTGCTGTATGTAAAAAACACCCGTAAAAAGTCCACAACTGTGCCCGTATGGACGGGGGGAAATTTAGCCATTTCCGACTGTTTAAGCCATCACCTGCGACAACAGATCACCCAGGTTAAATCTGGCAAACATGTGAGCCCCGAGATAGCGTGTATGATGCCAATTTTGGCCGCGCAGGACCGCATCTCCCATTTGCCAGAAGATCAAGAGCTGTTGATTGAAACTTGGAAAAGTCGCGAAGGTCAACATCTCTATGTATTTCCATTTGAAGGACGGTTTGTCCATGAGGGATTGGGCTTTCTCTGGACCTATCGCTTCGCCCAATATAAAAAAGCCACATTTACGGTTTCCGTTAATGACTATGGGTTTGAAATTCTAGCCCCTAAAGGGTATTCCTTTGAGTCTATTTTTCAAGAAAACCAGTCCCATTTCTTTGATATGAGTAATATCGCTGCAGATATTCAAGCCAGCCTTAATATTTCAGAACTGACTCAGCGCCGTTTTCGTAGTATTGCCCAGGTTTCTAATTTAGTCTTTCAAGGATATCCATCATCTCGTAAAACCGGCAGTCAGCTCCAGGTCAGTGCCTCTTTAATTTATGAAGTCTTTTCTAAATACGAGACGGATAATTTACTGTTGCTCCAGGCAGAACGAGAGGTTCTGGAACAACAGTTAGAGCTACAACGCTTAGGAACAGCTTTGGAACGGTTGCAAAGCTTTAAGACGATCTGGCAAACTACAAAGCGACCTTCACCCTTTGCATTTCCCCTGTTAGTTGAACGGCTTAGTGCACGATTATCTAACGAGAGTTTGCTTGAACGGATAAAACGTTTGAAAGATCAGCTAGCCAATAAATAGTCTTGTATGCGGGTTTAACCATGTTTTACCCACATGCGTACCATATGTCTTGGCTGATCGGGGGCTTCTGCATAGGCTCTGCGATCGTGGGCAATACACCGATTGTTTATCCAGAGCTGATCGCCTTGGGCCATCCGGAATGTATGAATATGGTTATGGTGTTCTAGAGCAGAGTCTAAGGCATCTAGCGCTGCCAGTTGCTTAGGGATAAGGGGAACCTCAGCCCGACGATGACCGGTCTCGATCCAATAACGCATATAGCGAAACGTAAACTGACCGGTGGGAGCAAACACTGGAAATGCATTGGCGCGAATCCGGCTGAGATCTTTATCCGCTCCAGGGGTGACCACGTCGCGAATCATCGGC
>JBCCJR010000438.1:0-4405 GCA_039045805.1 Cyanobacteria bacterium P01_C01_bin.118 | reverse complement strand
TATGTTGTGGTCGGCGTAGATGCCGGATCAAAGCTAACCAAGGCTGAAAAACTCGGTATTCAGCGTTTGAGTGAAGAAGATTTGCTAGCGTTGCTGCAAAATGTGGCAGCCCCTTAAACAAGTTTTTGGGGGCAAACGTCCATAGGGGGATCGGCGTCATGCGTCGTGACTATGGAGGGAGCCTCTCAACCAGCAAAGGCTTTAAAGGTGTTTCCTGGCTGCGAATACAAGGTTATCTATGAAAAAACTCTCTGTCTTGGATGTCCTCAAAAACAATTTTCAGCGAGTCACTTTAGGTTTGGGGGTGGTCTTGGCAACGGCTATTCCCGGCATGGCTGCGGAACGAATTACCTTTACCTTTGGTCCAGTTGAGCGCTCCATCGAACTGGCAGACTTAGAGCGATTAGCCGAGGAAGGCGTGCTGAGTGATGACCTGGCATACTATGCGCAGTTTTTGCCTGAGGACTACGGCATTGATGAGCTGAGGGAAGCACTGACCTGGCGGGTAGAGCAGGACTTGGACACCATCAAACTGGATGTGGTGCTGTTGGATCGTTTTTTTTACACCAGTCAGGGAGAATATCTGCTCAACATTGCGGCTGACTTTATTCGTACGGAAAGTAACCGTAGTGATTTTCGAGCGTTAAGGGGAGCCATTTTAATGGCCGCTGGCGATCAGCAAGAAGGGCTGACGATATTAAATGCTGTACGTCAGTTTGCCACCCCTGCTATGCGCATTAAGTTAGACAGGGGGTTAGCGCTTTTACGAGAGATTGATCGCGCTGTTTATGAAACGGAAGCGTCCATTGAATTATTAGAAACTTTAGGTGCTCCGGTGGTGGGGCTGTCGGAGGTGCGGCAGGCGGCTCTTCGTTCTCTGGCTAATCAGGCTCGCAGACCGGGACTTTATCAGGTAGAGCGGCAGGTGTTATCTGGGAATGCGCCCATTCCGGCTGAGCTGTATTTGCCCACGTTACAAGGACAGCGCCAGCGCAATCGGCCTACGGTGATTATTTCCCATGGTTTAGGCAATGATCGGACGTCATATGCCTATTTAGGACGGCATTTGGCGTCCCATGGGTTTGTGGTGCTCAATGTGGAACATCCTGGGAGCAATGCAGAGCAAATTAATTCGCTATTGGTGGGTCGATCTGCAGATGTGGTGCCAAATGAGGAGTTTATTAATCGACCGCGTCAGATTTCGGCGCTGTTGAATTATCTGGAACGGGAAGCTACCCAGTACGGTAATTTGATTAATTTTGCCCAGGTGGGACTGGTGGGACAGTCCTTTGGTGGTTATACGGCGCTGGCATTAGCTGGGGCGACGCTCGATTTTGAGGTGCTGCGGGAGGCCTGTCCCCCTAGCTCGCTGTCCTTAAATGTGTCGCTGCTGCTGCAGTGTCAGGCCGGTCAATTGGCGGAACCCAATGAGACTGTACTGTCCTTGCAGGATGGTCGGGTGAGGGCTGCGATCGCAATCAATCCAATCACCAGCGTCCTGTTTGGTGAAGCCAGTATGGGCAAAGTCACTACCCCAACCATGATCGTCTCCAGCGGGGCTGATACCGTGACCCCGGCACTGCAAGAGCAACTAGTCCCCTTTACCTGGCTGACTCAGCCGGAGCGCTATCTATTGCTGATGCGTCAAGGAACCCATTTTTCTACCATTGCGATGACCGAAACCGGGAGTGAGGCCTTTGATCTACCCACTGAGATCATTGGCCCCGATCCAGCCCTGGCTCAGGACTATTTAGAAGCCACCAGTTTGGCCTTTTTGACTAAGCATCTGATTGGAGAAGCCACCTACGACGACCTAATGACGGCGGAGGGGATTGCGCAGCTCGATCAGGAGCCCATTAAACTAACCTTGGTGCAGAGTCTCACCGGTCTTTCGTTAACGGAGCAACTAGGAAGACCTCCCCGTTCGGCGGCGGATGCCATTGTCACTCCGACAGAGCCTGCTGCCACAGAAGTCCAGATCGACTCCCCTCAACCTGTATTTTCGCCCCCGCAGACACCCTGATACGATAGCGGTTGCATCCCATTGCCCTAACCTATGCCCGACGGCTTTCTCAATTTAAATAAACCTGCCGGGTGGACATCCCATGACTGTGTCGCTAAGCTACGTCGTCTTCTAAAAACTAAGAAAATTGGTCATGCCGGTACCCTGGACCCGGCGGCCACTGGTGTCTTGCCCATTGCAGTGGGACGAGCGACTCGTCTGCTACAGTATCTTCCCGGTGACAAGGCATATCGAGCCGTCATTCAGTTAGGCACCACTACCGATACCGATGACCTGGAAGGGGCGATTTTGACCCAGACATCGGCGGCCAAGCTGACTTCAACTGCTGTCCTGGAGCAACTGATCAACTTTCAAGGAGAAATTGAGCAAGTCCCGCCGATGTACAGCGCTATCCATGTCAATGGTCGCCGGTTATACGATTTAGTCCGTAGCGGTGATGCTGACACGGTGGAGGTTCCCAGCCGTAGGGTTATGGTCCATAGTATCGAAGTGATTGATTGGCAACCGGGGGATGCCGCCACCATCACTGTGGATATTGTCTGTGGCACAGGGACCTATATTCGCTCCATTGCCCGGGATTTGGGCCAACGTTTAGGCGTGGGTGGTACTCTGGCGTCTCTGCTACGCACCCAGAGCAGCGGTTTTACTCTAGATACCAGCGTTACCTTTGAAACTGTGGCTAAACAGACCACCCACCCAGCATTAATTGCGCCTGCAGAGGCCATGGGGCACTTGCCAGAGGTTGTGCTTTCGCCAGAAGATGGCCGCCGCTGGTGTTTGGGGCAGCGGTTGGCTGGGGCTCCTACGGCTGAGTTCGAACAGCCTCTGCGGGTTACGACTGAAACCTGCCCATTTTTGGGGGTTGGTACGTTTCGTATCAAAGATGGGCAGCCATACCTGGCCCCTAAAATGGTATTTGTGCAGCCAGGCTAAGCAGAAAAATAAACCCAAAATTACGGGTGCAAGGACAAATACGTTAATAGTTATCGGGGTTTAAATCCTCAATATCAGTCCGAAATTCTGCTATTGAAGAATTTTTTCGCTGTTTTAGAATCCTTATTTTCCAGGCAGCTTGCGGATATATTCTCAGTGAATATCCGTAGTTGTTTAGAAGGACATGTAGATAATAAGGAAACCAAATTTATATGAGATGTGTCTTTTTACTGTGCATCCCCGTGATTTCTACTAGCTAATTTTTGTCGTTCACTGGGCAAGACATCCATGTCTAACTGGGGCTCCTCTTCTGCAGTCAAGCATTTTCAAAGAGGTGAAACAATTTTCTCTGAGGGCGACCCTGGAGAATGGGCTTACATCATCGAGTCGGGACGGGTGGAAGTTGCCGTCAGTGTGAATGGGCGACCGTTTCCACTGCGCATACTGACTACCGGTGATGTTTTAGGCGAAATGGCTGTTATGGATACAGCCCCGCGGTCTGCATCGGCGAAAGCCCTTGAAGAGACCGTTTGTGTGGCGATTTCTAGTCGTCAAATTTCAGAGCGTGTGCAGGATGCCGATCCGGTTGTAAAACTTTTGGTAAACACGCTGTTGCATCGCATACGCAGTACTCCCCAGGTAACGTCCTCAAAACGTTTGGGGCTGATTCCCACTGGCCGCGACTCCCAGTCGCCAGACGAAGAGGACGTCCTGGATAAAATGCGCTTGGAGTCAGAGCTTAGAGCGGCGTTAGACAATCAGCAGTTACGCCCTCACTATCAGCCGCTAGTAAATATTCAAACTCAACAAGTTCTGGGTTTTGAGGCATTAATTCGCTGGTTTAGTCCTACCCGTGGTCACGTGTCACCGGGGGAATTTACCAGCATCGCTGAAGAAACATCGTTAATTATCCCCATTGGTCAGCAAACCCTCGAACAGGCCTGTCGCGATCTGGTGCAGTTTCAGCATGTTTGTCCGGATAGGGTGCTATTTATGAGCATTAATGTGGCCCCTCGACAGCTAGCAGAGCATGATTTTTTGGTAGAGCTACAAACAGTTATTGATCGATATCAACTACAGGCATCGCAGGTCAAACTGGAAGTAACCGAGCGGGTCTTTATGGAAGATCCGGTGGCGTTAGAGTCACTACAGCGCTGTCGTCAGGCAGGATTTCAAATCGCTTTGGATGATTTTGGCACTGGGTTTTCCAGTCTGAATTATCTCACCCGGTTTGAGGTGGATGGTTTTAAGATTGACCGGGCATTTGTCCAGGAAATTTTGACCAATCAACGGACCCAGGTGCTATTAAAAAGTATGCTGGCCATGGCTAAAGGGTTGGGTATGCAAACGGTGGTGGAGGGGGTAGAAACCGCTGAACAGCTGGCTGTTTTACAGCATTCGGGCTGCGACATTGGTCAGGGATATCTATTTGGTAAACCGTTACCCTTT
>JBCCJR010000437.1:0-4406 GCA_039045805.1 Cyanobacteria bacterium P01_C01_bin.118 | reverse complement strand
CTTCAAAGAAGTTTGCCAACAGAATCCAAGCCTTCAAAGAGGGTTAACTAAAGCTAGTCAGGGTGCAAAGGCGAAATCTATTACCCCTGAGGTTAAGGCTTTGGGGGAGTTTGAACTATCGGATAAAGAAGCTCGGTTGGCGACGTTGTATTTCCATCAGTCAGAGATTGCAACTGTTTTTAACCAGGCACTTACACTTAGGCTCATACAACTGGGGGCACCACCAGAAACCGCCAACAAGATCGCTGATCGCGTCGCCCAAAATACTAATCGACATATGCGACAGGCTATTGCTGATGCGGGTGACTCAGTAAAGCGAATTACGGAGCTGATTTTGGTTGGCTAACCGATCGTAATGTCAGGTTTTTGTTTTTATTGGATGGTTTTGATGAGCTACTGATGGAAGGGCGCACTAGTGGTGGGTTGGATGATTTTTTAGAACAGGTAGGCCGATTTCAGGAACAGTGTGCACGCAATTCAGAAAAAAGACACCGAATATTAATTACCGGACGCACATTATCATTGCAAGCAATTGAGAGACGTATGCCTAAGAACATGGCACGAGTTGAAATTGCTCTTATAGATGATGGAATACAAAAAAGTGGTTTGACCGCTGGAGTGCGCTGATTAGTCATGAAGAACCTCATCTCAAGGATGTTTTGCAAGATAATTTTTTGTCTGAAAGAATAAGAGAGTTGGCATGAGAGCCCTTACTTTTGTACTTGTTAGCTGCTATGTATAGGGATGGAGAGCTTCGACTAGAGATGTTTGAGGGGACAGAAGTTGCCAGGGCAAAGGTAGGTGTCCCTGAGAGGCTTAGGCAACAGCTTAGATCGACTTAACTAGCGCGATTTATGTTATGAGATAAGTCGAAGCATCAATTGTTTGAGTATAAGCTTGTCAATAGGCTGGTAATTCGATCATTTTGTAAAATGGGCTAGTCTTGTTAAGACGGCTAGTTGAATCTGCTATCTTATGCCCTTTACCACTGGCCATTCTGTCCCCCAAACCGAGCAGCCTCGCTCCCCTCGCGAGACGTTGCCCACTATGTATGACCTACCCAGCGAATTTCCCGAGGAATCCGGTTTGCCAGACGAATTTCACGATCTCCAACCCCAACTGCTTAGTCGTACATTAAGCCTACAAGACTACACAGCCGAAAACCGCTTCACAGGTTCTGACCTCAGCCTCTACTACGACGTTCACCACCCCCTCTGGCACAAACGCCCCGACTGGTTTCTGGCGCTAGATGTCCCCCGACTTTACGATGGCAATGACCTACGCCGTAGCTACGTCATCTGGCAAGAAGGCCAGGCACCAAGCATCGTTGTAGAGTTTTTATCCCCCCGCACCGAACAGGAAGACTTAGGGCGATTTTACAAAGACAGCGACCAGATTTCTGATGACGATAATGAAACCTCTGAGAGGAGGGTGAGCATTGCCCACCCTCCGGCCAATGGTGCCGAACGTCCTCCCAGCAAGGTTGACGTTTACGAACAATATCTACGAGTACCCCATTATTTGGTCTATAGCCGCTATACTCAGCGCTTGCGCTACTTCAAACTCGTTGGTAGTCGCTATGAAGAACAACCGGTCCAAGATAGTAATCCTATGATTTGGCTCGATGCTCTAAAAATTGGATTAGGCCTATGGGAGGGCTACTTCGAAGGTTTGCCCGGTCCCTGGCTACGTTGGTGTGATGCAAACGGCAACTGGTTCTTAACCGATACTGAGCAAGCAGAAAAACGAGCGGAGAAGTTAGCAGAACGTCTCAAATCCATGGGCATCGATCCAGATTCGGTTTAAATGACAGTTTCTGTTCACTATCTACATAGCTGTGAGCTAAATCTGGGTATTTCAACTGGCCTGGCCGCCAATACCACCTGGCCATTGTGATTGATTTCTACCTGGTTGGCTTCATGGATAGGCTGATTTTCTAAAGATATTGTTTGTTTTGTTGCAGAGAGATTGTTATCGGTTATAGCTATTTCTGTTGACGGACCAATATTGTTTAAGAACCGCCAATCTTGCCAGCCGCCCGACGTTTGCAAGCGCTGGGTTGGATTTAATGGCAGCCCATTTTGTCCGCCAATGACAAAACGATTATTGCTATCCGCTGGACACCCTGCAACAATTTCATCCGCCGGATCATTCACCGTAATGGGCAACTCCACCAGCCCACTGTCAGGCTCTAGCTCAGGCGTATTGAGCTCAACAACACCACTAAACTCAGGTCCTAACGCAGAGGTAGCAGTAATATCACTCTCGTCAGTCAGCATTTCTCGAAAGTCTGTGCCAAGAATATTTTGAGCCGTAACGCTCACCTGCCCACCTCTCCCCTGTTGAGCGTTAGCCGTGATGTCGCTGTTCTCAAGGGCAATTAGGAATGCTGTATCAATATCAATATTGCCACCGTCAGCATTTCCGGCATCGGTAGTGATGCTGCTACCCTGCCGCAACAACAAAATAGGCGTTTTTAGCTCAATATTCCCTCCATTGCCAGCAGCGGTTGCCGCATTGATGGTGCCGTTATTTTCCAAACGAATGAGATCAGCAGTGGCATTGAGAGTGCCTGCATTGCCAGTGCCCTGGCTGTCGATTGCGATCGCACCCCCATCTCGAATAATTAACTCATTTGCAGTAACCCGCAGTGTCCCAGCAGCTCCATTGCCCACCAGCCCTGGAAAATCCGCCCGTCCCGATGAAGAATTCAAACCGCTAGGAAGTTCAACCGGTACGCCTAGCGGTTGACTCGTGCCAGTACCGCTAATGTCTAAAACATCGTCCACATTAACGATGAGCGTGCCCCCTGGCCCATCACTAAAAGTAGCCGTTGCAATACTTGCTCCCTCCTGAATCAAGAGATTGCCTGTGTTGAGTAAAATATCACCGGCAGGAGACCCACTAAAACTAGTTGTTCCAGGGCCACTACCAAAACGACCATCAGGCGAGATACCAATTATTTGCGTAGTATCCTCCACATTGAGAACAACATTCCCAGCAGGGCCGCCAAAAGGAACCAGTCCAGTCCCAAAGAGTGCCCCCGTTTGATTGCCAATTTGGGCTCCCCCTGCCATGGTGAGCTGTGGAGTATTGATTTCGATATCCCCACCTACGCCTGTACCAAAAATACTGTTGGCAAAAATGCCTGTGGGGGCAATGGCTCCTATGGGGGTATCTAACAACTCAACCGATTCGGTAGCATTCACCACTAGATCGCCACCATTGCCACCGCCAAAGGTAAATGTTTGCAACAGACCGCCATCCTGTATGGTCAGGCGCTGAGTATCCAACTGTAAATTACCGGCATCCTGGGTGGTGCCTTGCAACGTGCCGGTTAAAAAAATAGCGCCAACAATGTCTACGGACTCGGTAGCCGTAATCATGGCATCCCCCCCGGCCCCGTTACCACTGGTCGTCGTGGAGATGATTGCACCATCCTGTAACCGGAGTTGAGCTGTATCAAGGGACAGTTGACCCGCTGGACCGGCACCATCGCTACCGGCTAGCAGCGCACTTTCAGCAGCCGAGATATCTAGAGTGCCTTGAATGCCGCTGAGCAAAAGCTCTTGCAGCTTTTGAAAGCCAGTGCCGCTAAGCTCCACTGAGTCTGTTGCCCGTATAATCAAGTCTCCTCCAGCTCCGTTACCTGCAGTAGAGGCTGAAATCAGACCGCGATCGCGCACCTCTAACCGCCTCGTATCTACAATCAGGTCCCCGCCCATGCCATCACCGATGGTATCTGCACTCAAACGGCTAATAATCTGACCGTTGGCTGAATCACCTTGAACGGTAACCTCTGCGGCTGTAATTCGTAAATCGCCCCCTGGTAATAGTCCCTCGGTAACGGCCAATACTTGAGAACCGTCTTCTACAACAACTGTTTGCCCTTGCAAATCAATAGCTCCAGCCCCCGACCCGCTGGCGTTTAGCAGGGCTCCCTGACTCAGATGAATAGCACCAAACTTGGGGACGCTGTCGTACTCCAGCTCAAAGCCGGTAGGAATGGGGCTTAGACTAACGGTCCCCTCAGCAGCACTGCCCACTTCTAACCGTCCCAATGGAGCCGAGACGGTTCCGCCTGCCACGTTTACATCCCCACCGATCAACGCCAGGGTATGGCCAGGGGAGACAAATAAACCAGGTAATGTGGGTGGAAAGATGCCAGGGCCTTCTACACGAATTTCTCCAGGGGTGTTGCCTAGCTGTAATCCAACGGAGGTGCTGACGGTCAATAGCGGTGGAGCCTCGGGGGCAATGGCGCTAAACAGCTTGCCGTTGCTAAAGATAATGCTGTCGGCACTGGTGGCCACAAAGGAACCGGGTACCTGAAGTACAGCATTAGGACCAAAAATAATACCGTTGGGGTTGAGCAAAAATAAGTCCGCGTTGCCCTGGGCTGCGAT
>JBCCJR010000436.1:0-4409 GCA_039045805.1 Cyanobacteria bacterium P01_C01_bin.118 | reverse complement strand
GTTGCCCGAGCAATCATTTTCTTACGAACGGCCTCCTCTGCCATCTCTAACATTTTATCGAGGGACGTATTTTCAATAAAACTGGAGGCTTCTGCAACATACTTTTCTTGACCATCAGCATCTGTGTTAGCGCTATCAGCAGAAGGTTGAACAGCATCATTAGAATTGTTAACTTCAGCCATGGGTTGTTATATTTGCTTGCGTTAACAAGATTTTAAATGATTTCCTCAAACAATTTAGGCCCTTCCTCAGAGGCAACATCAGCCGACAGCATTATGATGCGACGCTGTCTAGAGCTAGCCGCCCAAGCAGCCGGGCGTACCAGCCCCAATCCTATGGTCGGCTCAGTGGTTGTCAAGGATGGCAAAATCATTGGCGAAGGATTTCACCCCCAAGCAGGACAGCCCCACGCAGAAGTCTTTGCCCTCCGCGCAGCCGGAGATGCAACCCCAGGAGCCACTCTATATGTCAACCTGGAGCCCTGCAACCATACAGGCCGCACGCCACCTTGCACAGAGGCCGTCATTAAAGCAGGCATTGTCAGGGTAGTGATTGGCATGACCGACCCCAATCCCAAGGCCAGCGGCGGTATTGAGCGACTGCAAGCGGCTGGCGTAGAGGTGATTACGGGAGTTGAGACAGCCGCCTGCAAACGCCTTAATGAAGCCTTTATCCACCGCATCCGCCACCAGCAACCCTTTAGTATTTTGAAATATGCCATGACCCTGGATGGCAAAATCGCCACCGATAACGGCCACAGCGCCTGGATCACCAGTCCAGAGGCACGCCGACAGGTCCACCAGCTAAGGAGCACCTGCGACGCTGTCATTGTCGGCGGCAATACAGTACGCCAGGATAATCCTCTCCTGACTAGCCATGGGGTGAGTGACCACAACCCTCTACGGGTCGTGATGAGCCGCCGCATGGAGCTACCCGCAGTAGCGAATCTGTGGCAAACGGATATTGCACCTACACTGGTGTTTACAGAAAATTGGCGACAGGCCAGCTCCCTACCCAGCCAGGTGGAAATAATCTCTCTTACATCGCTCACCCCCACAGCAGTTTTAGACACCCTATATAAACGAGGAGTATCAACGGTGCTATGGGAGTGCGGTGGCACCCTATCGGCAGCGGCCCTGCGTCAGGGCGTTATTCAAAAAATATGGGCCTTTATAGCCCCTAAGCTCATCGGGGGTCAGCAGGGCTATACGCCCATAGGAAACATGGGCTTCAAACAAATGAATGAAGCCCTAATGCTTGACCAGACAGAACTTACAAAAGTCGGACCGGACTGGTTAATTCAGGGATATTTGCGAAATAGCTAATGTGGAACCGTTCAAAAAAAAACGCCGCTACATTAGCCATCTAACAGACCCACCCCTTTAGCAAAGCTAGCACTCAATCCTTGACGACGCATTAGCAGGTCCAAAGCACGCATACACTCATCTCGATTACGCAGTACATCAAACCGATGCACCACCTTGCCCTGATCAAGGAATAGCAGTGTAGGTAATGTTTGCAGCTTGTACAAATTAGCTAACTTAAGATTTTCATCCGCATTAACATCCAATACGCGCACCTGCCCCGACCACTCTTGCTGAAACCGATTTAGCAACGGCGTTACCCGACGACAAAGCCCGCACCAAGGAGCCCAAAAATGCACAAGAACTGGCACTGGAGAAGCTAGCACAATGCTTTGAAAATTATCTTCAGTAATTGTCATTGAGATTTAATTAATGTCAGTTTTGAAAAATCTTTTAGTACTTCTAATCTTATTAAGGAAGCCCTGATATCGAAAGGACATCACTTAAACATTGTGACCCTTTCCTAACAAAAAAGACAGACTATTAACGGGAAATATTGCAACCAATGACAGTCAACACCAAACTACGGACATCAACTAACAAAGATATCAAGGTTAAACGCCAAAGCAGCTGCCCAGAGCAAAAATGTCAGAGCACTAATGTCATTGTTTTTACAGCTTTTTCCCCTTGCAAAATCTTAAGAAAATCTTAAGTGACCTGCGTAATTGAAGGCATATCTCCGGCAGCATTGCTACCAGCTAAAAGATTTCCTCTCTTGATACATCAAGTTAGATTCTCTCTGCTCTACCGTTTAATAATGCGGATTTTTAGTTGTAGGAAAAGCTGACGTTTTGTCAATAAGGCAGTTCAAATCTGGCAGACCATCCAACAGCGAGATGGTAGTCCGCTCTACTCGACCTGCACTACGCTCCTAAAGGGGCTAGAGAATCGCTGTCTACGTTCAAAGCCTTACTAGTAAATTGGTTGACACTTGCCAAAAAGTCTTTTAACTATGGCAACAGCCCTAGACCAAATTAGGTTGAACTGTATTGCCCTACGCTTCGCTTTGCATTTCCGCCTCAATGGCATCCAGCGTTTTGACTACCAACCGTTTGGCCTCTAGGTTCCATCCCCAGGATTGAATGCCAAACGCTACATAAAAACCGATGCCTGTCGCTAGAAAGTCTAAGGGCTGTTGCATTGAAACCCCTAGCAATAGGCCCAGACCACCAATTCCCCAAAATGGTAGGGCCACCATCTGTCGATCGCGTTCGACAATTTTGGCAAAAATATGGGTAGGGATATCGGCCAGAATCTGATCTCTGACGCCCTTTTGCTGGGGATAAGGCACAGTTAAACCCACCTTAGGACGCAATTTTTCGATTTTGCGGGCTTCGGTACTGTATTGAGTTAGCTCATCCTCAGCCATGGTGATGAGCTTTTCGATGGAGTCCATAAACTGGTGAATAGGTTGCGATATCAGACCTGGAGCCACCGAACAGGCTACCCTGAGGTGGCAAAAGTAGGTTTGATTGTGCAATATTAAGTTTTACTTAAGTATCTTAATACACTTGCTGATTTTGCCAGAGAAAGGGTTGTGACGATCGCTATGCGATAGGTTTACGGCTTGTTTTGGGTCAGCGTTGGCAAGTTCCAGCAGTGCAGCTCCCGCCTGGCCGGAGTGCTTCTTGGCTTAATGAACCTATGATTTCTGCTATCCCAGCATCCTACAAAAGCTTTTTGCCTCGGTTTTATCGGCTGTCAATTGTTGGAGTGTTTTCCAACATGATGGTGCCCTTAGCAGGTCTATGTGACACTGCGTTTTTAGGGCATCTGTCCGATATTCACTACCTGGCTGGGGTGATTTTGGGCAGCATTTTGTTTGATTATCTCTATCGAATTCTTAAATTTTTACGCAACAGTACTAATGCGCTTACGGCTCAAGCGGTAGGTCAAAACGATGAGACTGGGGTATTGGTGGCGGTGCTGCGATGTGGGGTGGTGGCGGCTGCGATCGCAGCCATCATTCTGCTGCTGCAATACCCCATCCAACAGTTAGGCTTTACCATCCTGTCCGGCGCACCCGAAACAGAACAGGCCGGTCTAGCCTACTTTAATGCTCGCATTTGGGGAGCCCCCGCTGTACTACTCAACTTTGTTCTAATCGGCTGGTTTTTGGGTCGAGAGAAAAACGGCGTTGTCTTTTTAATTTCCCTGATGGCCAATGGATCCAATGTGCTGCTGGACTACTTAATGATCAATCGCTGGGGCTGGGAGAGCACCGGAGCAGGGTTAGCCACCGCCCTCAGTCAGTATCTGGGATTTGCAGTGGGGTTAATCGCCATGGCCCTGACTCTCAACTGGTCCAAGCTGGGTAAAGCCATAGCCCAGGTAATGGACCGCGAAGCCTTAGGGTCCACACTAATTCTGAAAGGCAATATTCTGGTGCGCTTTGTTGCCTTGATTTCCGCTTATTCCATCTTTACTAACTTGAGCGCCACCTTTGGTACCGTGTCCCTGGCAGAGAATGGTCTACTACTACAGATTGCTTTACTGAGCCAATTTACGGTGCAGGGGGTGGGGATGACGGCCCAAACCCTGATCGGCAACTTTAATGGTCAAGGTCGCACCGACCAATGTTTGCCGGTACTGAAAACAGCCATTCTCACCAGCCTAGTCATCTCTCTAGGGTTTGCCCTATCGGTGATTTTCTTTCCAGGAACCACGTTTGCCCTACTGACCAACCACCAGGAAGTCAGTCAGGCCATGGGGAGCTATGCCGCCTGGCTGGTGCCGCTGTTGAGTATTACCTCAGTGGCCTTTATGTTGGAGGGCTATTTTATCGGTTTGAAAGAGGGAGCCGTTCTCCGTAACGGAGCACTGCTGGGATTTTGCGGCGGTTTTACACCGCTTGCCCTACTGGCGGTATATTTGCAAAACAGCTATTTGCTATGGACAGCATTGACGGGCTATATGACCGTGCTGATGTTGTTTTTGGTATACAAGCTGGTAAAAATGCCGCTACCAGAACCCACCGCGATGTCATCATAAGGGGGTAGACACAGGGAACCTCCCCTATGACGTGGCAAAATCCTTGGCTGGTGG
>JBCCJR010000435.1:0-4420 GCA_039045805.1 Cyanobacteria bacterium P01_C01_bin.118 | reverse complement strand
TCGGTGATGCGATCGAGGTCTTGGGCAATGGTTTCGGTGGTTTGGGTTTGATCACCGATAGAGAAGGGGGTGGCTTCGCCGTAGCTGGTGATGTTGTCGGCGGTGATTTGGATGAAGAGATTGGTGGATTGGGAGCGGGTGCCGCGGCTGATGGTGAGGGGGACTTTTTTGTGGAGGGTGAATGGGATGTAGGTGATTTGCATGGATGGGTGCTTAAGAGTTTGGGATTAAGGTTATCGCTAAAGTGTGAGGTGTTGCTTGGGGCTCCTCCGAGCGCCCCAAACCCCCTTGGGCAGGGTGGGAAGGCCACCCTACAACCCCCTAAGAATAGGTATGTTATCCCGGTGTGGATGGGGATCGGTTGGTTGAGTGCCTTTTAATTTTCGGTGACCCGTCACCGAAAATTAAAAAACATAGGTTATCTATCCCCTAGTGAAAATCATTGTTTGCAAGTAAGCGTTTGAAAAGCGATGGGACAACTGCACTTTTACGGTGTGGAGCGAATGCGGAGCAGCGTAATACCTGGCCGACCACTAGTGCAAGATTTATTGCAGTTGTCCTAAAAGCCTCTTGTTCGAGGGGCGTGGGGAAGTGAGTTCCCCACATCAGGAGGGGTTCGGGGAGGAAAGCCCTGAGCAGCCCATTGCGCTATTAACCAGCACTTGAAGCTGTTTTCCTCCCCTCAAGCTATAGGTAAAACAAATTAGTTGCTGATCTCAGATGGAAGATTAAATCTTACTCTTACTGCATCCAAGGGCATTGCCCAAAATTCCTCTAACGGTTCTGCAATTACACAAATAGCCTGCTGTCCCAACTGCCGACCCTTTGTCTCATAGGCGCTCAATCGCCCCCACTGCCAGGGGGTAATTAATCGCGTAAACCACCGCCCGATCAAGGCGGCGTGCTCATAGGCAGGACTGTAGTGCTGTGCAGCGACAAAGGACCAGACGGCTAGCTCCCCGGCCAGACTGGTGTCAAACCCCAACAGCACATGAAAAGCATCGTGCAAAATGGGATAGCGAATGGCCAGAATGGGGGCGGTTTTTAGCTCAGTGCGAGTGTTTGAAGAAAGGGTAAGAGGCTGAATCTGGTTGCTTTGTAGAAACTGGGCGAGGGTTTTGCCAAGGCTGCCGTCAGGCTGGGCTTGTAGTAGATCTAAGGTGATTTCTGGTAAGGGATTGGTGAGACTGGCTAATGTTTGGTCTAACGTTCCATAGGCTGGTGTGCTTAATGCCGCTGCTTTGTAGGCGGCAGTATCACCAGCCTTGCCAGCAACGCCTGACTGAATCGCTTTGAGTAAATAGCGAACGTTCATTGCCAACTATTGGAGAATGGTTTTGGACGCAATCCGGGTTTTCTTTTTGGCTTGTTCGGATAAGTCTTGCCCGGTTTGGAGCTGGGTGACGTTTTCTTGTAGTACGGTGGCAGCGTTTTGGTCGCCCATTTGAATGGCAGTTTGGGTGGCGGACTGGAGCATGGTAATGGCTCCGGTGCGATCTCCCGACTGGAGTTTGGTTTCTGCAATCTGAGTTTGGCGATATTTGGCTAGAGCCAAAATGTATTGCTGTACCTGAGGATCAAGTTGAGACTGATAGGTGGCCTGGGCAGTGACGTCCACGATGGCTTTATCGGTAGACAAAGAGCTGCTAAGGACAGGGTCGTCATACTGGACCTCTGCATAGGCAATGGGGTGGGTGCCTTCTGGGAGCTGCGAAATGTAAAAGTTTGCCAGGATAACGCGTGGGATATTGTTCATCAGATCGCCCAGTCGCACAATGGCTTGCTCTCCTTCACGCCGGACATCTAGTTCAATGGTTTCGGGCAATACCTGGGCGATGGGTTTGAGTTCGGCGAGACGTACTGAGGGCTGTAAGGTCAGCACCAAATAAGCATTGGTGAGGCTAACGGACTGGGCGCGGTTAAAGAGACGGCTAAATTCTTGTATGGCGGTCTCCGGATCCTGGATGTAGGTCAGGCTGCCATTGCCAGCGTCGGCTAGCTGCTCTAAAACATCTTGGTTCCAGTGGTTGCCAAAGCCGAGGGTGCTAACGGTAAAGCTATGGCTAGCGGCTAGCTGAGCAAGTTGAACACAGCGATCGTTGCTGCCGTGTTCGTTTTCGCCATCGGTTAATAGAAAAATTTGAGAGACGGTGCCAGACTTGCTTTTGGCAACTTCTGAGATACCTAGCTTTAGGCCTTCGTCGATGGCAGTGCCGCCACCGGCTCGAATACTGTCGATGGCTTGTTTGATCGTGCTGATATTTGTGGCGGGCTGGTTAGGGACGACCACACTGGCTTCATGGTCAAAGGAAATGATGGAGATCCGGTCTTGGGGAGCAAGGCTGTCAACGATTTTTTGCGCAGCGGCGCGGACGGTTTTGATGGGGGTGCCACCCATGGAGCCACTTTGGTCCAGGATCAGACAAAGATTTAAGGGGGGACGTTCTCCGCCAGCGGCCTGAACGGAAATGGCTAAGTGTCGTTGACTGTTGGTCTGGGCGATGTCGATGTGGCGATCGCTAATAGACCATTGCACGTTAGCTTTCATAGGCTCATTTCCCTGTCAATGACACTATCGATATAGTTCTGGATATTTCATCTAAATGCATCCCCCTAATGTGCTGAAAAACTCCCGCTGTAATAGCAGAGTTTTTACCATGCTCAATGTTCCCACAGGAATCAGCAGGGATGCTGTGATGTTCAACAGATAATTTGTAGAAATGGCTACATCGGCCAATGTAAAATTCCTTACAAAATTTGACCGGTCACGATGGGCGGATATCACCCAATTTAAGTGCTCTGCGAGCTTGTGCGGAGCGAGTTACACTATGTAGACGTCAATAGGTCGTGACATCGCGAACCAATTGATCAAAACGTTGAACGGTGAACAGCTGACACCCCTTAAGGGTTAAATAGAGGGCTAACTGGGTCTATGAGTTCTAATATCAAAGCCGTACAGGCTCCTTACTATGGCGGGGATGCTGCGTTTCGCACTCCTCCTCCAGATTTGCAATCACTGCTACTGAAAGAGCGCATTGTTTACCTAGGTGCGCCCCTAGTCTCATCAGACGATTTTAAGCGTCAGATGGGTTTAGATGTTACGCAGCTGATCATTGCCCAACTGCTTTATCTAGAATTTGACGATCCAGAGAAGCCAATTTATTTTTACATTAACTCTACAGGGACCTCCTGGTACACCGGAGACTCCATCGGCTTTGAGACGGAAGCCTTTGCTATATGCGACACCATGCGCTACATTCGCCCGCCAGTACACACCATTTGTATTGGTCAGGCCATGGGGACAGCGTCCATGATTTTGGCCTCGGGGACTAAAGGATTTCGGGCAAGTTTACCCCATGCAACTATCGTATTAAATCAGCCTCGAACGGGGGCACGAGGCCAGGCAACCGATATTCAAATTCGAGCAAAAGAGGTATTGGCGAACCGCGAAGCCACACTGGATATTTTGTCACACTGTACAGGTCAGTCCCCTGAAAAACTTCAGAAAGATACAGACCGGATGTTTTATCTAACGCCCGATGAAGCTAAGGCCTATGGCTTGATTGATCGAGTCCTTGAAAGCACCAAGGACTTACCCGCACAGATTCCGGCAGGTATTGGTTAGCCTATGTCTGTACAGCGTCCTATTCGAGTGCCGTATAACCTGCCTGGAAGCCGTCGATGGGCCTGGGTTAGCATTTATACTCGCATGAGCCAAGAGCGCATTCTGTTCTTGAATCAGCCATTAACTGATGGTGTTGCTAATTCGTTGATTTCGGCCTTGCTATATTTGGATTCTGAAGATGCAGGCAAGCCGATTTATGTTTATATCAACTCCCTGGGCGATCCGGTGATGGCAGGCATGGCTAACGTGGCAGCGGGCATGATGTCGATGACGGCTGGTTTGGCCATATACGACACCATGCGCCATATCAAGTCCGAGGTTATTACCATCTGCATGGGTCAGGCCATTGGTATGTCCGCTGTGTTACTTTCCTGCGGGACCAAGGGCAAGCGGTCGAGTTTGCCAAATTCTTCTATTGCTTTACTGCACCCATACAGTGGGACTCGCGGTCAGGCAACGGACATTGAGCTAAATGCCGATGAAGTGCTCAGTAAAACAGGCTTGATTACTCGATTATTAAGCGAGAACACAGGACAGGCCGAAGATAAAATCCGTAAGGATATGGAGCGGATGTTTTATCTCACCCCCCATGAAGCCATTGAGTATGGATTAATTGACCGCGTCATTGAGCAACCTGCGTAAGTTTTTCATCTCTATTCCGTCCACACTATATTCCCTATAAACCCATGCCCATTGGTATTCCCAGCGTTCCATATCGCCTTCCCGGTAGTACGTACGAACAGTGGATTAGCATTTACGAGCGGCTATTTCGTGAGCGCATTATTTTCTTGACTG
>JBCCJR010000434.1:0-4421 GCA_039045805.1 Cyanobacteria bacterium P01_C01_bin.118 | reverse complement strand
TTCTGTTGCTAGCGCCCGTGTGAGGGCCAACACTCCCCCCTTGGTTGCACAGTAGGCACTGTAGAGCGGCTGACCCACCAGTCCCAGTTCTGACGCGGTGTTGATAATAATGCCCCCACCCTGCTGCACCATTTGAACAATACCGTATTTGCAACCAAAAAAGACTCCCTTCAGATTTATCCCCAAAAGCCGATCTAAATCCGCCTCAGTGGTCTCTGTAATTGGTTTAAGGATAGAAATTCCTGCATTATTGTGAAGAATATCCAGCCGCCCAAATCTCTCAACAGTGGTGGCAATGGCCCCCTTTACCTGGTCCTCCACGCTGACATCGACCACCAGCCCTAAACATCGACCACCGGTCACTGCAATGGCTGCTTGAGTTGCCTGCACTGCGTCCTCATTGACATCCACCGCTACCACCGTGGCCCCTTCTCGGGCAAAACACTCCGCCGTTGCTCGACCAATGCCAGAGCCTGCCCCCGTAATCAAACTCACCTTGCCATCTAACCGCATCTGAATCGCACCCTATCTTTCGAATAGTTTTAACATTGCCCACTCTATTCGTATCAAATATGACACCAAAATACTGATATTTTCACTAGGTTTAAGGATTGAAGTCCAACCTGAGGGAGTATCTTATGTCCTATCCCTGGCCTAAAGGCAAGCGATGTGCCGCTGCATTAAGCTTTGACGTGGATGGTGAGGCTGGCATCCTGGCCTTAAATCCAAAGTACGCCGAGCGCTTGTCGGCCCTGTCTTGGGCAAGATATGGCCCCAAGGTTGGCGTCCCTCGTATTCTGGATCTGTTGGCAGAAAAAGAAGTAAAAGCCAGTTTCTTTGTGCCTGGATACACGGCTGAGCTGTATCCCAATGTGATTAAACGCATCCATGACGAAGGCCATGAGATTGGTGTCCATGGCTATATCCATAAGAAACCGTCTGATCTGGACGATCTGGAAGAAGAGGCAGCCCTGGTAAAAACATGTCAGATTCTCAAAGAGATTACGGGAGAGAAACCGGTGGGCTATCGGGCTCCCTGGTGGGATATGAAACAAAGTAGCCCGGCTCTGCTGGCTCGCCATGGTATGCAGTATGACTCGTCGTTGATGGATGATGATGCGCCCTATACGCTACCGACTGAAAGTGGTGACCTGGCGGAGATTCCGGTGCATTGGACCAATGACGATTGGGAACAGTTTGCGTTTACGGTGGATCCGCCGACGGGGGGCGGTGTGATTGAAACCTGTGAGAAGGCACTACAGCTATGGAAAGAAGAGTTTGAGGGTCTTTACCACTATGGCAGTGCCTTTGTATTGACCATGCATCCTGAGATTATTGGCCGTCCGGCCAGGTTGTTGATGCTGGGACGACTAATTGACCATATACGATCGTTTGATGGGGTGTGGTTGACGACGTGCGGTGCGATCGCAACCCACCACCGCACCACTCAAATAGCTGTCCCCCAGGAGGCAAGTCAATAGCTACGGCTTTGAAGCCTGCTAGGGAGTGAGATAGTTTGAGGGCCTAAGTTTTAAGGTTTGAATTTCCTGCTTTATCTTAGTTTGAGTTTCACCTTAGAGAACTGTTGCCGTAGGTTATAGAAAAGCCGTAATCCCCTGTCATATCAAACTCTTCCAGCGTTTGTTGTAGGAGAAGACCGCACCCCAGAAACCCACCTAATCCCACTGATGATATGGGGTATCTGGGCTGCTAGTCCCCTATGGGAATTCAGCCGCTCTCGCGCAAGCGCTTCAATCGCTGCTTGACAGGCCCGACCTGGGTGAAGGTTTGGGTAATAAAGCACGAACAGTGGCCGCAGCAAGATTTAAGCAGTCTATGATTTGCGCCAAGACTCGCAAAGCCTACTTCTCATTAGTAGAAGACAGCTAACCACCTTCAGCGTTACCCAAATAGCGGGAGCTATAGGTTGTTGCCAATAGATCAAATGCCTGATCAAGCTGTTCCAGGGTGATCAAACCATATTGCCATAAAACAATCGGGAAAAGGCCCACATCTTGCTGGCTATGGTGCAGCGCCAACGCAATGGACTCTTCTGAAACAGCCAGGTCATTCTGCAAAAACTGTAGTAACAAAGTATTTGGAGAAAGTTTCATTGCTCATAGTCCCCCGCATAGGCTAGACGATGGCAAGGAATCTTGTCAGACAAAATTGTACTGATGGGGGAGCCTGTGTGGATTTCTAGATGGTCATGCCAATAGGCTTCAAAAGTCACCATTGCATAGGGCATTACGGCACGTTCAAGAAAGTCACGGGTGAAATTCACGACTCGGACAATCTGAAACTGTGGGGTGTTATTAACATAGCAACACTGAATTCGTCTATTTTGCTGGGAATGTTGTTTTTTATCTTGACAGGAGATTTGAAAAACAGTGGATTTAAATTGTTTTTTTTGAATCATATTCATACTATTCTGGCAATAACCACACCAGATTCCTGAGTCAATCGCAGCCTGGTAAAACCGCAATTCGTCGCCCCAAGAAATAGCGAGCGAGCAACCTCGACACAGTGATAGGGATAGGGATAGGTGGCCATCAAAAACAGTTGGGCACATGTCCAGCTATCAGTGGATTTACCCAATGGTCAAATGTATGGGCTTTGGGTTGATGGGGTTAACAGCTAACTGCGCAGCAACTCAGAAATAAGACATTCATGGGTCAAACAGAACAAACGAACAATACTTTACTGTGGCTGTAAAACTTCTCACACCGTTTTGGATGGTATGGCAACAGACTCTAACAATAGAATCGTGACCTTCACTTTAAACAAAATTTAAATTGCTTAAAGTAATAGGGACTACTTTAGCAACAAAATCATTGCTAAAGTCAGGTAAATGTCATAAAGTTTTGTAACAGGCAACCCTATAGTCTTCTCTATGAAAAAGGTGGCGATAACGCTAGACGATGATTTCTAGCTCGCTACGACTGGCCTAGTCAATAACATCCCAGCAGAGAAAATCTCTTTGGCAGATGCCATAGGCCTCACCATAGAAACTTAAGTAACGCCGAGACAAACTCTTCTGGAGCATCCTGCTGTATCCAATGAGACGCATTGGGAATGGGTTTAAATATAGCCCCTGGTATTTCTGTTGCTAACTGTTTACCATCTTCTGCCTTTTGCCAGGGGTCATCCATCCCCCAGAGAATCATGGTGGGCGCGGTAATTGTGCCATGACGATCCACCAGGGCCATGGTTTGGTTAGCATTTAAGGCAGAGGCATTACGCAGCAGACTTAGCTTACCTTCCTCGCTGGCCCAGGGCGCAATGATTCCGGCCCGGAAGTCATCCGTAAGTCGTTCAGGGTGAGAGAGTCCCATGGCCAGACTCTCCTCCAGGGCAGCGACCAAATCGTCAATGGGACGGGATTTCCACCGCAGCGGATGACCAAAATCCAGCATGTCATCATCAAAGCGGTCGTAGCAGACAGAGTTGGTAATCACCAGCTGATTGACAACTTTAGACTGTTCGATAGCCAAAATCAGGGCAACGGCTCCTCCGGTATCATGACCCACCACATGGACCTGGGGCAGGTTTAAAGCCTCTAAAAGGGCACAGACCATCTTGGCCTGATCTTGAAATGAGCGATCAAAGCGATCTCGTCTATCCGACCAACCATGGCCCAAAAAATCTGGCGCAATCACCCGATACCCAGCCTCCACCAGGGGAGGAATAATCTCGTGGTACAGATAGCCCCAGGTGGGAATGCCATGCATCAGCAAGATAGTCCCTGTTTGATCGCGACCCATATCCACATAGCGAATTTTGACCGGGATGTGGGCGACTGTATTGGCAGGTAATTCAACCTCCTGCTGAGCATCTTTATAATCTTGCCAGGTGTTCCAAACTGTCATGGCAGCGTCTGATAACGAATATGACTGTATAGCAAACTGCTGAATGCATTCAGCAGTTTGCTGCGCCCATAGCTGTTGCTCTCTCAAGCTTCCAGCGAAAACCCATGCCTTGAACTATGGACGCCAAGCTATATATTAAACCTTGGATTTTGAACAGTCAGGAGAGGCTGAATTCGTGAAAGCTAAATCTTCCTTTTCCCTTAAGGATCAGCTTTTTAACCCAGAAAAAGTCGATTACTTAGGCACGTTAATTTCCCAGGTATATGCCAATTTTCCACAACAGGCCTTTTATCAGGATGTGGTGGTCGCCTTTCCAGACCTGGAACTAAAAGAACGCATTGCCCACATTACAGCCTGTTTACATAAACATTTGCCAGGTGACTACCCAGAGGTCCTGGCCATTATCCTGAACGCATTGCCGCCTGAACTCGATCCCAATAAAACCGATGATGATTTTGGAGACTTTATTTTTGCCCCCCTTTCTTTATTTGTGGCTACCTACGGGTGTACCCCAGACTATCTAGATGTTTCTCTAAAGGCCCTTAAGGAAAT
>JBCCJR010000433.1:0-4539 GCA_039045805.1 Cyanobacteria bacterium P01_C01_bin.118 | reverse complement strand
GTGAGAGAACTAAGGGTTTTGCCGGGTCCCACCTCCAACAGAATTTGTTTGTCAGCAGCATCCTGACAGAGTTGAGTAACCCCCTGGGCAAAGCGTACGGGTTGGCGCAGATGTTGCACCCAGTAGTCAGGATCCGTTGCCTGGGCTGTAGTAATCCAGGTGCCAGTGAGGTTAGATACGTAGGGGATTTGGGGTGGCTGTAGATTGACCTGCTGACACCGTTGGCGAAAGGGCTCCAAAATCGGCGCCATCATAGGGGAATGGAAGGCGTGGGAGGTTTGCAGACGTCGGCTTTCGATAGCTTGGTTGGTTAAATGGTGTTCTAAAGTCTCAATGGCTTTGGTGGGGCCCGACACGACACAGCGGTTAGGTTCATTGAGGACTGCGATCGCAATCTCCCCAAAACTCTCATCTTCAGAGAGCAGTTTCTCTAGCTGTTTCAACGGCAGAGCTACCGACAGCATTGCCCCCCTTGGCAGCTGCTGCATCAGCTGCCCCCGCGCTACCACTAACGCCAGACCATCTTCTAAACTAAACACTCCTGCTAAACAGGCAGCCACATATTCTCCAATACTGTGGCCCAGCATGGCCCTGGGTTTGACTCCCCAGGAGAGCCACAGATGGGCCAGGGCATATTCAATAACAAACAATGCAGGCTGGGCAATGGCCGTTTGCTTAAGTTGTTCTGCAGCGGTGATTTGGGCGTCAGGCTGGGGGTAGAGCAGCTGGCGCAGATCCATATCCAACAGAGGCTGCAGCTGTTCTGCACAATAGTCCACCTGCTGACGAAAGACCGGTTCTGACTGATACAGGTCTAACCCCATGTTCACATGCTGGGCTCCCTGACCGGGAAACAGAAATGCAACAGAACGGGAATCAGTTCCAGCTTCAGTTAAGTATTGAGATGGATCGCTTAGGGCGTCTATTGCCTGGTCACGATCCTGACAAACCACCACGCGCCGATGGGCAAATTCCTGACGTCCACAGCTCAGGGTGTAGGCTACATCTGCCAGATTAATTGTAGTTTGTTGTCGTAGATGTTCTACCAGGTTAACGGTTGCAGTATCGAGGGCAGAGGCTGTCTTGGCCGATAGTAACAACGGCTGCCAGGGGCGACCAGGGCTGGAGGGAGACCGCTGGGAGGCTTCTTCTAGAATCACGTGGGCATTGGTGCCGCCAATACCGAAGGAACTAACGCCTGCCCGCCGGGGCTGATCTGTCTGGGGCCAGTCCTTTAGTGCTGTGTTGACGTAAAAAGGACTGGTCTCTAACCCTGTTTTAGGATTGGCAGATTCAAAGTTAAGGCTGGGTGGTAGTAATTGATGGTTAAGGGAGAGAGTGGCTTTGATCAGGCTCGCCACGCCTGCAGCGGCATCTAGATGCCCTACATTTGTTTTAAGGGAACCGATAGCACAGGATTGTTGTTGAGCTGGATTTTGTTGAAAGGTGCGATTTAGGGCCGCAATTTCAATTGGGTCTCCCAAGGGGGTACCGGTGCCGTGGGTTTCAATGTAACCAACACTCTCCGGTTCAACGTTAGCCACTGCAAGAGCTTCTTTAATAACGGCAGCCTGACCGTCAATGGCGGGGGCAGTATATCCCACTTTGCGCGAGCCGTCATTGTTAATGGCAGACCCTTTGATGACGGCATAACAGTGGTCTCCGTCTGAGATCGCATCCTCTAACCGCTTCAGCATTACTACAGCCACACCGCTACCGCCAATGGTGCCCCCTGCATTAGCATCAAAGGCACGACAATGACCATCAGGAGACAAAATCATTCCCTCCTGGTAAAGGTAGCCGCTGGTGTGGGGAATGCGAATTGAAGCACCTCCCGCCAGCACCATGTCCGTCTCACCGTTAATCAGACTCTGACAGGCGAGATGGACGGCGACCAAAGAGGTAGAACAGGCTGTTTGTACATTAATGGCAGCTCCAGTCAGGTTTAATTTATAGGCCACTCGCGTGGGTAAAAAGTCCTTATCGCTGGCCAGCACCATTCGATAATTACCCAGGGACGCTAGCAAATCTCGACGGTGGATAAGATTGTTGAGCAAGTAGCCATTAATGCCCAGACCTGCATAAACTCCAATGGCTCCTGTATAACGCTGGGGATCATAGCCTGCTTGTTCTAACGTCTCCCAGGCGCATTCTAAAAATAACCGCTGTTGAGGATCCAGAATTTCTGCTTCCTTGGGGCTGATGTCAAAGAAATCCGCATCAAATAAGTCGATATCATCCAGAATAGGATTTGCTTTGACATAGTCAGGATTTTGCAACAGCGCTGGCTCTACCCCGGCTTTAAGCAGTTCATCATCTGAGAAGAATGATACCGATTCCACCCCGTTTTTGAGATTTTGCCAAAACTGCTCCACATTTTTAGCACCGGGGAAACGACCCGTCATGGCCACAATGGCAATGTCGGAGCGTTGGGCCGTATCGGGTCTAGTTCTACTACGTTTGCGATCGCGGGTCGTAGCCGTTTTAGTCTGAGTGTAGTGGGTGAGAAAATCGCTTAACTCCTTGATGGTGGGATAGCCAAAGAGTTCTACGATGGGTATCTTAATCTGGAGTTTTTCCTGCAGGGCAGCATGGGCCTGAACCAACAGTAGAGAGTTTCCCCCTAGGTCAAAGAAGTTGTTGTTAATACCCACATTTTCCACATGTAAAACAGATTCCCATATAGAGACCAGTGTCTCTTCAATGGTGTTGTTGGGTTTCACGTAGGGTGCCTGACCCGAAATAATACTGGAATCGACCTCAGGTAGGGTCTTACGGTCAACCTTGCCATTGGGGGTGAGGGGCAAGGTTTCCAGGGGCACTATCCAACCTGGCACCATATAGTCGGGTAGCTCTTGTTTAAGCTGCCGACGGATTTCATCAACGGCCAAATCTTGATCCCCAACCACATAGGCGATCAATTGCGACTGTCCATCTCCACGGGCCACCACCACACAGTTTTTCACCGACTGCTGGCGGCTAAGTACCGCTTCAATCTCCCCCAGTTCAATGCGAAATCCTCGCAGTTTGATCTGGAAATCGATCCGACCGAGAAACTCAATGTCACCGTTGGCTAAATAGCGTGCCCGGTCTCCGGTCCTATAGAGACGTCCTGAACCAAAGGGGTTGGGAATAAATTTTTGTTCTGTTAGTTCGGGGCGATTTAGATACCCTCTAGCCAAACCAACACTGCCAATGTGGAGTTCTCCTGGCACGCCAATGGGAACCGGCTGGAGTTTTGAATCCAAAATATATGTGTGCACATTACTCAGCGGCCTACCAATGGTTAATTGCCGAGACTGCCTATCTAACTGAGCCAGGGTAGAACAGACTGTGGCCTCGGTGGGACCATAGGCATTCCAAAATTGGCAGTGGTCAGACCATTGATGGGCTAATTCCAAAGAACAAGCTTCACCGCCCACAATCATGTGCTTGACCGACAAGCGCTCCGCCCTGAGAAAGGGCAACACTGAAGGTGGCAAGAGTACATGGGAAATCTTGTAGGTAATCAGGGTTTGTTCTAGATTCTCCCCAGGAATTAAGTCTGTAGATGTGGCTAAAACCAGGGTGGCACCGGATGTTAGCGCCATCAATATTGCCCAAATTGAGGCATCAAAGCTGGGGGATGAAAATTGCAGCACCCGACTACCGACGCCTGCTTTAAAGCAACGTTGTTGGACAGCGGTCAGATTACACAGCCCCCCGTGGGTACTCAGCACACCTTTGGGTTTACCTGTGGAACCGGATGTATAGATAACGTAGGCTAAATTGTCAGCGGTAACATCGACCGGATTGGGCGAGGATTGAGACTGGCCAGTGAGTTCCCTGTCTAAACAAATAACGTCAGCATCTGTATCCGGCAGACTCTCCAAAAGATGAGTTTGCGTCAGTAAAACACCCACCTGTGAATCCGTGAGCATAAATTGCAATCGCTCTCTCGGATACTTAGGATCCAAGGGAACATAAGCTCCCCCAGCCTTGAGAATCGCAAGAACGGCAATTACCCTATCCATGGAGCGAGAGACACAGACACCAACTAATGTTTCCAGGCCCACACCCTTTTGCTGCAGGGTATGGGCTAGCTGATTGGCTCGCTGATTTAAGGCTCGATAGCTGAGTTGTTCTATGCCAAGGATAAGTGCGATCGCATCCGGTGTTTTTTCTACCTGAGCTTCAACCAGCTGATGGGCCGTTTGATTGCGAGGATAATCTGCTAGAGTATTGTTCCACTCTTGCATTAGTTGCCGTTCCTGGGCGGTCAGCAGCGGTATGGCAGAAACAGAATCGTCAGGTGTGGTGACACAGTGGATCAAAATTTCTGTCAGGTGCTCAACCAAACGTTGAATGGTTTCAGCTGTAAAAATATCGGCGTTATATTCCAGCCAGCCATTTAAGCCGTCATCGGAGTCCCCGAGATTAAGCACCAGATCAAATTGGGTGGTGCCGGTAAAGATAGGTTCAGGGTGAATGGTTAAGTCACCACAGGGATAAGCCTGAAACGGCAGATTTTGTAATGTCAGCAACACCTGTAGCAGTGGG
>JBCCJR010000432.1:0-4543 GCA_039045805.1 Cyanobacteria bacterium P01_C01_bin.118 | reverse complement strand
TCTATACCATCACGCCCTTTTAACCCACGTCTCGATTATTCTGGAGAGCATCCCAACACTATCTCTGCTCCAGAAACAGAACAGGACGCCCTAATGGATGGTGGTTTCTCCAGTGGCAGCATCACCATCGGTCTTGCAGATGTTGATGTAGAAGGAGATTGCCTCAATCAAGTATATGTCGGTTTGTTCAGTGATGGCGCAGCTACTTCATGGAAAACCATGGGTCTCAGTCGCAATGTATTGAAATTTAACCGTTGGGGTTGCATGGTTGTTAACTTGTCGATGGTCATTCTCAAACCATCACAACCAGGGGATGTAGTCAAACAGATATCTCGCATCATCAAGCTGCGTAGCCGTACGGTAACCATGCGTCATGACCAGTTCAATGCTGAAACTGGTGAACCAATTGCTCGTTCCCTGGCAACTGGCATGCTGGTCAACCTGAACACACGCCGAGCCATTCATTTTCCACAACATGTGTTTTCAGTCTAAATCCAGAAGATTAAAATTAGTGCCATGAAAGAGAATCTTAAACTTAAAAATACTGTTGAGAGAAGTGAAGGTTCATCTCAACATATCCTGGATTATATTCCATTGGTTTCCGCCTCTCGGCATCATCTAGCTGAGGCAGAGACGGGATACTGGGCTCATCTGACCCATGCCTTCCATCAGAGTAACCGGTTGATAGGTATAGCCATCAAAAGTTATATCCACGGCATTTTCCCCCTATGGTTTAGGGCAGATGGACCCAAGGCGATTATTCGTATTTATCACGAAATCCGTCGTCTCCGGCATATTGATCGCATTGCCCAAGCGATGGAACAGGATCTATGCCCTTAGCTAAGTCCTAGCGAACAGGCTATCTCAACAGTATTGTTCTAGACATCAGTGAGCAGAAAGATCATGAAGCATAGAATCCGAAACATCGTAATCGTTGGTGGCGGAGCAGCTGGTTGGTGGACTGCTGGCTATCTGGCAACCAAGAATCCTAATCTCAAAATCACCTTAGTTGAAAGCGATCGCATCCCAACAATCGGTGTCGGTGAATCGATGCTACCTCAAATCGGGGAGTTCTTTTTAGAGATGGGTATCGATGAAAAAAAGTGGATGCAAGACTGCGATGCCATCTATAAGCTAGGCAATAAATTCGAAAACTGGTATGAAATTGGTGATTCAAGCATCATGACATTTTGGTGGAACTTTGATGAACAGCTGATCAAAGGTTCCCTTTATAATCGCCCTGGCAATGATATCTTTTTTGGTCAGAAAAAATGTGCCCGGCTGGGAGATTACTGGTTACACCTCTACAACCAGGGCGAAAAGAGTGAAGATGATTTCTATTATGACTTTAGTGATGCGGCAGGTCTTGCCGAGAATATGTGTTCACCCCGTGACCATGAAGGGCATAACTATCTGTCAAGCTGGGCTGGATATGCCTATCACATCGACGCCACTAAAGCGTCGGTGATTGTTCGCGATCATGCAGCGTTGCCCAATGGTGTGGAACATCGCATTGGCACAGTCACTAACGTCAAATTGAACAACGATGGCATTGAACAACTGACTTTAGACACTGGTGAGACTATTACAGCCGATCTCTACGTTGATTGCACCGGATTTGCCCAGGTGTTGATGAGCCACTTTGATACCACGCGGGTCGAGTATGAAAATATTTACTGCAACAGCGTGTGTGTTAGTCCCTTTCACTACAATGACTATCGTACTGAAATGGTTCCCTATACGATCAGTACAGCGCGGGAGTTTGGCTGGCAATTTACCATTCCTCTGACAAGCCGGATCGGTAGTGGCTATGTCTATTCAGATCATTTCACTACAGATGAAGCTGCTATAGCTGCCTTTCAACAATCTTGGTGCAATCATAAAGGACTGGCAGACCCTCGTATTCTCAAGTGGCAGCCATCACGGTTAAAAAAGAGCTGGCAAAAAAATGTCTGTGCCATTGGTCTTTCCTGTGGTTTGATCGAGCCGCTTGAAGCAAATGTTCTCTATAACGCTCAATACGCAATTCAAACCCTCAATCGCTTACTCGAACGAGGGGATAATCACATCACACCGACAACGGCAAAAATCTTCTCTCGGGCAACGGCACGAACAATGGACCATACGGCTGACTATATCTTTCATCGCTATGCCTCAACAGCGCGCGAGGATACTGAATTTTGGCGTACCTATAAGCGTTTAGGTGAAAAATACAACGTTCGAGACACCATGTTAGAAAATTACATGCGACACTCTGATCCGTTGACATCATTGTATCCGGACTCAATTTGGCTGAGTACAGCGGTCTACATGGGAGCCCTGCGACGTGACCTGCCTATCAAAGTAAATCCAGGTCTGATCGATAATGCTCGGGCAATTTTTGACTATACGGCACGCACATCCAGAAACAATGGCAAAATGCTGCCTAAAATTTGGGAAATCTGTCCTCCAAAATTAGGGGTGGCCTGATGCAACAAGTATCTGAAACTATGCCAAATAAACTGGCATCAGTGCGCAATCCTGAGCGTCTGAAGCATTTTCCTATGATTGAAGATGTCCGTCGACGTGCGATCGCACGGCTTCCAGACGCAATTCGGGGGTTTCTTGAATGTGGCAGTGGTTACGAAACTTGTCTAACCCGCAATAGAGACGCATTTGACGATGTTACTTTTGCACCGCGCTATATCGGTTCAAACCCAACCCCCTGTCTAACCACACGTCTGTTTGGTCATGATTATGCAGTTCCTTTTGGTATGGCACCCGTTGGGATGGCTGATATCGTCTGGCCAGGTACAGAAACCATTTTACGCCAGACCTCAGCTCGTCGTCATCTTCCCTATGTGGTAGGAATGCTTGGCTCGGCAACTGTTGAAGATGCGGCAAAAGACACTGCAGGTCCACGCTGGTTACATCTTTATCCTCTGCATGACCGTAACATTTTGGATGATATTGTTGACCGGGCGGCCGACTATGATGTCCTGGTCTTGACCATCGACTGTCCCACCCTGGGTCGCCGTGAGAGTATGCGGAGAGCAGGATTCAGTTTACCCTCACCACAGTTTAAAGATCCTCGTTTTATCGCATCCTGTTGTTTACATCCCCATTGGATATTACGCAGACGTCAGCTTGGCATACGTTTCTATTCAATATTTGAACCCTATGTAAATGAACCCACTCAGCCAGCGCTCCAGGCCTTTATCCGTCGTCAGATGCCCGTAGCTATCAGTTGGAAAGACCTGCGCCATTTGCGAGATCGCTGGCCCCGCCATTTAGTTGTCAAGGGTGTGACGAACGCTGATGAAGCTAAAGAACTAGAGGCTTTGGGAGTTGATGCGCTATGGGTATCGAACCATGGGGGCCGTCAACTGGATGCCTTGCCGTCTTCCCTTGACATTCTGAAATCTGTGCGCACCGCCGTTAGCCCAAAACTACCCGTCTTTATCGATAGCGGTGTTCGCTCCGGATTGGATGTAATACGCGCCATGGCACTGGGTGCTGATTTTGTTTTCCTAGGTCGGCCCTTTCTCTATGGCACAATCGCCTTTGATGAAGAGGGTGGGGATGTCATTGTTGATATTCTGACCGATGAACTTCTCAACACCTTGCAACTCTTAGGGATTGAATCTATCTCAAGTCTTCAACAATCAGTAAGCAGTTCAAACAGCTTAGTCAACTTACCATAATCCGTTAACCCACGAATAACGCTGCGGTGGTTACAACCTTTTATTAGGTGTGATCTCTTCACTCCATTAAACCGATCTCGATCACTTTTTTTCATAAGACCTGAATAAACCTGAATTATTACCTGAACAAATCTGAACTCTTCAGGATTTTCTCTGTTGAGCATTCTTGCCATAGTAAGGCCAGCGATATGAGAGAAACACGCACCGTAGCTTTTCAGCTAAGGATTAAGAAAAACGGTTCTCACTTATCTTGCAATTACTTTAGGAGATTGAAAAATGGTTGCACCAACAATTAACATCAAAAATCTGAAGGCCTTTCTGAGAAAAAATAAGAAAGTTGATTTTCGAACCGCCGATTTACTCCACGCTTCGACTCTCGATAGCTATAAGTGGACTGGTTTAGAAGATAATAAAGAAGGTCTAATCAGTCAGCTTAAGGCTTATCAGCGTTTATTAAGAATTGTTCCCAATGATCAATATGACCTCGCTATAAAGTTGCTACAAAGCGGATTTCAATCTGCTTTGCAAATTGCCAATATGCCTAGCAAAGTGTTTATCAAAGATAATCTTAAGACTTTTGGCAATGACACAGCTCTTGCCCAAAGCGTGTACAAACGTGCGGTGGCGATACGTAAAGTTGTTACGTTGCAATATACGGCTCGTGCTCAACAGACAGGAGCCCACAGCCGTGTAGCTGGTCTTGCTCGCTAAGTCTAATGCTTGCTCGCTGAGTAAAACTATCTCTGAGAGCTGGCCAATTATTGGTCAGCTCTCTTTTGAGATTAAGAATATTTCCCTTCCATTTGGTTGAGTGCAGCGGTGTATATGAGAACCCTGCGATGTGATTTGCTAATCAAGTG
>JBCCJR010000431.1:0-4547 GCA_039045805.1 Cyanobacteria bacterium P01_C01_bin.118 | reverse complement strand
GCCCACTCATCATCGCTTAAATCTGAGGGATAGGGAAGACGGCTCATGACCTCCTCCATCTCTAACGACACTATCGGTTATACAGGTTCGAATGGGGAGGAGCTATCTGTCCCTTTACAATAATTTACGAACCCATTCTAAAGGTGTGTCTTACGTTTATTTTGTTGCAGTACTTTTTGAGGTGCGAGGTGGAGATGTGGGGAAAGCCACCTGCTCTCATAAATGTTGACGCTTTGAACGTTAACACTAATTCTGATAATTGATCAATAGAGTTTGTAGGCTGTTGATAACAAATCGTAAAAATATCGGCATTGCTGATCCTCGGGATGACGTTAACTATGAGATCCTGTTCAATAGCAACGTCTCTAGACCGGAGTATTCTCTAAATCAGCGATCGCAAAATATTAAGAAGTAGATTATGATACAAAAATAATAGCTGTCTGTTGCTAGCGTTGTAGCATTGAAGACTCACTGCATAGGCCTTGAAAGATGTTAGGACTGTCTATCTACTTTTCATCTCTAAGTCCATGTCATGAGCCCTCCAACTTAAATGTCAAGGAGGGGCGGCTTCATAAGCACTTACTCAAATGGAATGGTGTGGGTTCCCCCTATGCCATGGTGCTTGTGTAAGCCTACATGACGACTTAGTTTCCCTTTAATACCCTGAGCTTAAGAGCTTGGTTAGGTTGTTCTATCTAGCTAAGGGTTCACTGCTCTTAGGTTCTAGTGGTATGTTCACGGTATTGATCGTGAACGTTATGAGGTGGCTCGTAGATAGCTTGAAACCGTAGGACTTACCAGAGTCGATGCTGTTTTTGTGTCAGCATCCTAAGAATTTTTTATCTGTCTATAGTTCTAAGTGTTTCTAGGTGATTTATCTAGGACTTAAGCGTGTCAATTCCAAAATGTGGGGTGGGTTGAGACGGTTGAACCTAGACAATGCCTGGCGTGCGGGGCCCTGTATGCCCAGATATAGACGTCATTACAACATCAGGAGTGAGAATTCTCTATGGCACTATCTTTAACGGATCAATGCGTTCTGATTACAGGCGCTAGCAGCGGCATTGGCAAATCCTGTGCCCGGTTGTTTGCCCAGGCAGGAGCTCGGCTTATCCTGGCTGCCCGTCGTAAGGATAAGTTGCAAGCGTTGTCCGATGACTTGCAACAGCATTATCAGGCTGAGACATTATCACTTTGTGTAGATGTCCAAGATTTTCAGGCGGTTACCACTGCGATTGAGGGATTGCCTGCAGAGTGGAAGGCCATTGATGTGTTGATTAACAATGCTGGCCTAAGCCGAGGACTGGACAAACAGTATGAATCTCCTGTCCAGGATTGGGAGGAAATGATTGATACCAATGTTAAGGGCTTGCTGTATGTTACCCGTGCCATTGTGCCAGGGATGGTGGCGCGAGGGCGGGGTCATGTGGTCAATATTGGCTCCATTGCTGCCCGACAAACCTATTCGGGGGGCAGCGTTTACTGTGCCACTAAAGCAGCAGTCAAATCCCTGTCTGAAGGCTTAAAAATAGACCTGATAGGGACTCCTGTACGGGTCACTAATATCGAGCCAGGGTTGGTGGAAACAGAATTTAGCAATGTGCGGTTCCGAGGCGACGACGATAAGGCCAACTCGGTTTATACCGGCATGACGCCCCTTGCCCCGGATGACATTGCTGACACCATTTTGTTTGCGGTGACTCGCCCAGCCCATGTCAATATCAGCGAGATTTTTGTTATGCCCACCGATCAATCGTCGGTTACCCATGTTCACAGGAGAGCGGTGTGACGATGGAATTAATCATTGTCATCACCACCTTTGTAGCGGCCTTTATCCAGGGGGTTTCAGGGTTTGGGTTTGCCCTGGTGTCCATGCCGATTTTATCTGGTTTAACCAGTATCCAAACGGCGGCTCCCCTGGTGGCATTGACGACGTTAACCAATAACCTCTTGTTGTGTCTCTACTACCGTCAATCTTTTGACCAAAATGTCGTCAAAAACTTGTTGCTGGGCTCAGTCTTGGGGATTCCCATTGGCTTTTTAGCACTAGACTATCTACCGACGGCGCTGATGCTGATTACGTTAGGCATCATTATCGTTGGCTACTCCCTATATTCCTTAGTGAGTCCAGTGGTACCTGTTTTGAAGTCTAGACTATGGGCCTATGGTGCCGGGTTCTCATCTGGGATTCTGTTGGGCTGTTTTAACTTGCCTGGACCGCCGATCATTCTCTATGGCAGTAGTCAGCGGTGGTCTCAGGAACGATTTAAGGGCAATCTCAGCAGCTTTTTCTGGATCAGTGTCGCCATTGTTGTTGTCGGCCATGGCTTACAGCAGCGCATTTCAGCAGATATTATGCGCCAGTTTTTAATAGCTGTTCCTAGTTTGATGTTGGGGTTAAGTTTAGGGGTAGCCCTGGCAAAGAAGTTTAACCCTAATATTTTTCGGAAAATTGTCACTATTTTATTGTCAGTAATTGGAGTGAGACTTATTATTTCTGGGATTTATCTATAACTAGGAAACTATTTTATAAAAGATGTTGATGCCTTTCTAAAGAGGCCTAAAAGCATGCTGCCTAATTTTTTTATGCCATAAAATATGAACGTTTTCAAAGTATGATCTCTCTGATTTTAGATTAGCTTTTCTTAATAAAAATCTTTTATTAGATCGTGCGTAAATATACAGAAGAGAGCTTTTGATTACTCTTATTGTGGTGAACAACATTTAAAGGATTTGCTTCACGACAAAAATGCTATACGTCCGGGTTCTAGCTTTTTCTATGGAGAAGCTGCTGCTCAGGACGCAGGCAAAATTTCATTAGCTCTTTGAAAATATTCTGTTACTTTAAGGACTGTTTTTGATGTTTGCTAGTTTGAGTCCAGAAAAGACTGATTTAGGAAAGATGGATGCCGAATCTCTTTGGCATTCTTTGGTGCAGCATAAGCCATTTTCTCAGAAGCCACCCAAATGTATGGCAAAGGGGGTGGGGTGTCATGTGACAGATACCAACGGGGTGGAATACTTTGACGGTGTTTCTGGATTGTGGTGTGTAAATGTGGGCTATGGCCGTCAGGAACTGGCGGAGGTGGCCTACGAACAAATGATGGAGCTTGCCTATTTCCCGATTACGTCCATGAGTCATGAGCCAGGGATTCGTTTGGCTCATAAGCTTCTGGAGTTGTTGGGCTACGAGGGGAAGGTATTTTTCTCGACAAGTGGGTCAGAGGCTAACGAAACTGCCTTTAAGATTGCCCGTCAATATCATGCTCAAACGGCACCAGCAGGCGCGGGTCCACGCTATAAAATTATCTCTCGCTATCGTGGTTACCATGGCCATACTATGGGAGCCTTAAGCGCGACGGCCCAGGCTGAACGCAAGCTAAAGTATGGACCTCTAGTACCAGGTTTTCTCCATGTCAGTCCTCCCTATTATTATCGGTTTGGCGATGGACAGTCTGAGGATGTATATAATGCGGCCTGTTTGCGAGAGCTGGAGCAGACAATTCTCTATGAAGGGGCTGAATCTGTTGCAGCGGTGATTGTGGAGCCCATTATCTCAGGCGGTGGGGTGATTGTACCACCGGCGGGATATCTGCAGGGGGTACGGGAGATTTGCGATCGCACCGGTATCTTACTCATCTATGACGAAGTGGTTAACGGCTTTGGCCGCACTGGCAAAATGTTTGGCCATCACCACTGGGGTGTGGAGCCTGACATTATCTCCTTTGCCAAGGGGCTGACCAGCGGCTATATGCCCCTATCTGCCACGGTGGCCAAACAACATATTTTTGAAGCCTTTTTAGATGAACCTGGCACCGACAGCCATTTTCGCCACATTACCACCTACGGCGGCAGTCCCGTTTGTACCGCCGTTAGCCTTAGAAGCATCGAAATTCTGGAACGGGAAAATCTATGTGATCGGGCTGCTGAAATGGGTGACTATTTGCTGGATAAGTTACAAAAACAACTGTTGAACCACCCTAATGTCGGAGATGTGAGGGGTAAGGGATTACTTTTGGGTGTCGAGCTGGTAAAAGATAAAGTCAGTAAGACGCCATTGGAGAGCGATATTGTTGCCTCAGTTCCCCGTTATTGCATGGACAAACAGATAATTATTGGTCGTAATACCAACACGATTCCTGGATTCACCAATGTTTTGATTATGGCTCCACCGTTAGTAATCAGTCGAGAAGAAGCTGACCATTTAGCCGATACGGTGTGTGAAGCCATTTTTGCTATGCCGAATTCCTGATGTTGTCAAAGATTTGAAGAGAAGTCTTTCAAAGGCAAGCCTTTTACAGGTGTTTAATTAAATCCCCTCCTGGGAGGGAGCCCCTCCTCGGAGGGGATAAAGTATCGGTCTTTGTATTGAGTACTGCATGGAAATGCAGTACTGAAGTTTTGGCATTGAAAAATGCTGCGTACTTGATACATCTGGGGTTTTCCCAAGCTCTCTTCAAATATATCAAAGTTCAAGAAGTCTCTCAAATTTCTCTCATTTGGAGTTCATGTTCATGAAAAAATCGCTTTTTAGGTTGAAACATTAT
>JBCCJR010000430.1:0-4551 GCA_039045805.1 Cyanobacteria bacterium P01_C01_bin.118 | reverse complement strand
CCTTACATTAGATGGCTTTTCACTGACGGAAGCGGCTCCCCTGGCGGTGGGTTTACAAGGTCTAGGGTTATGTCACTCTCACTTAGCTGACGTGCTTAAATGGACATCGGGTCAGCCGTTTTTGACGCAAAAGATCTGTCAGTTATTGATTGAGGAAGGGAATCCCCCTACAGCCCATGATGCTCAGATCACATGGATTAACTGGATAGTACAGACTCGATTGATTGAAAATTGGGAAGCCCAGGATGAGCCTGAACATTTAAGAACAATTCGCGATCGCATTCTCAACCGGCCTGCTCTCACCAGCCGTTTATTGGGGCTTTATCAACAAGTTTTAGGAAGCCAGTCTGTTTCTTTTGATGGTAGTCAAGAACAGACAGAGCTATTATTATCAGGATTAGTTGTCAATTGCCAGGGCCACCTCCAGGTCAAAAATCCAATCTATCGCACCATCTTCAACGATGATTGGGTTACCCAGCAGCTATCACTACTACGTCCCTATTCAGAGCCCTTTAACAACTGGGTTGCCTCTAAACAAAAGGATACGACTAAACTGCTCAGTGGGTTAGCTCTGCAAGAAGCGATGGCCTGGGCCGATGAAAAACAGCTCAGTGATTTAGACTATCGCTTTCTCAGAACCAGTCAACAACAGGAACAACAGCGCATTGAAACCCAGCTAGTAGAAGAACAACAACAGCGAGAACAAATTCAGTTCGCCTTAGCCGTCACCCGCGAGGCCAACCAGGTACTGGCCCAGGCTAAATTGGCAAGCCGACAGCGAGTAAAGCGTCTACGGCTGCCACCCTGGTGGATTGTGTTGGTGGGTTGCATAACGGCTCTATTGATATGGTTCTTATGTCTGACGGGCTGGCTACAGCGCAGTGAATGGGCCCTACTGGATGTTTTTTTTCAATTACGCCATGGTGCCACCCCCATGGATCCCCGCATTACCCTGGTCACCATTGATGAAACAGATTTACAGCGGGTGGGGCGATACCCCATTCCCGATGAGGTGATGGTTGATGTTTTGCAACATCTCGAAGCACAACAACCTCGACAGATTGGTCTGATTTTTTATCGCGATTTACCGGTTGAGCCTGGGACAGAACAGCTCACACAGCTATTTGCCACCATGCCTAATCTAGTGGGCATTGAGAAGGTCGTGGGGACCCAGGTCGCAGCTCCTGCTAAGCTGGCCAGCCGTGACCAGGTAGGATTTACCGATCAGGTGTTTGATGCCGACGGCAACCTCAGGCGGGCCCTACTGTCACTGCGCACCCCCGATGGCAAACTTCGCTATAGTTTGGCCCTAAAGCTAACGTTAGATTATTTAAAAGCCGAAGGCATTCATCCCAATGAGCTGCCTCAGTCTGCCCATGTTATTCGTTTGGGACAGGCCACACTTCATCCTTTTCGTAGTAATAATGGTGGCTATGTCCGGGCTGATGATGGCGGCTATCAAGTTTTGATTAACTATTGGGGCACCCAAAGTAAGTTTCAAACCTATTCTTTACAGCAGGTATTAACAGATAAGGTGCCAGAAATGGCCATGCGCGATCGCATTGTTCTTATTGGTCCCATCGCCGAAAGTGTACAAAACTTAGTGGGAACACCCTACAATACCGCCTGGTTTGGATTACCCCAGGAAGAAATGGCAGGCATGACCGTCCATGCCAACATTATCAGTCAGCTGCTGGCTGCCGCTCTAGATGAGCGACCTCTGTTACACACATGGTCAGAACCTCATGAGCAACTGTGGGGATTAATGTGGGCATTAATAGGCGCTGGTATGGCCTGGTGGCTCAAGTCGGCAAGAGTTATGTTATTTGTTGCGATAGCTGGCTTGATGATCCTATTTAGTCTCTGTTACATCAGTTTTTTAACCGGCTGGTGGCTGCCCCTACTTCCAGCTTGCCTCTGTTGGGGCATTGCAGTTCTGACATTTATCATTATGACCAATCAGCGGCTCAAACGAATTCAGTTACAGCAAACTGTACAGCAGCTGTTGACGATTGCTCAGGAAAAACCTGCCGTGGGACAGATTGCCTTAGAATATCTTCAGCAAACTGAAAGTGAAGAAAATCAGACATTAATTAGTAATTTACTCGATAATACCAGTTCTCGAAAATAAACCTACGGTAGCTAAAAACCTTTACTGGGCAGGAATTATATCATTCAAAACTCAGCAAGCTGAGAAGAGAACTAGAGACTCAGCGGCTTCTCGCAAAGTAGCTCTACAAAACTCAAAACTGGCATCAAAATCTATTGCATTAAGCCATTCTCTCTTCAAAGATTTGTCTGTGATGACTGCGAGATCCAAGACCTGACGTCCGATCAGGAGATTTATCCCCCGGTGGCTCAAAACTATTAGGCAAAACAATAGTCTGCCAAACAGCATCATTATACTGAGCATTAAAGTATTCTGGCTGGGATACAGCAGCCATCGTCACCATTGAGAGTACAAATGTTGTTCCACTGTAGATGGCGGGGAGATAATCGAGGGCTAGTAGTCGATGCATTGTTGGCTAAAGTAAGATCAAGTTGGTCGAAGTGCCATGAGGTAAACGACCCATGGATGTAATAGACTATGCGGCGTCTATATATTTCAGACAATTTACGGATGTTTTTTCGTCCCTATTAACCCTTTTAACGCATTTATAGTCAGGTTATCTGGAACATTGATACATCTTAAGCAGGTCCCTACTTTTCGCTCTTTTCCCACCTGTCATAATGGATAGACAACAAAGTTACGATATAGAGACTGAGTATGCACATCTGAACGCTTATTACATAGAACGTAATAGCAGTAGTTCCCCTATAGCCCAAGGGGCATGCACCAGAGACTTAGGGTAAGGGGAATCAATGAGTTTCTCTTGCTAAGGCTATTAACCTCAGATCGTGCACCAATGTTGGATGTGAGCCTCAGACCCACGTACGGTTCAAAATCGAGTGCAAGATCTGAGTTAATACCATTATTCCTGGCTCTGAAGCAGGACAACAGATTGCCAAACAGCTTGCAAACTCTGATTATGGGGATGAGCCTTCATCTCCCTCATTAGTACCCCCAACAGGTCATACCAGTAACCATTTTCCGCTAACCACTGAGCCTGCTCTAAGGGCTCTTTTTGCTGGAGCAGTCGGGTCAGCAATGGTGTAGCCGCCACCCGTTGAACCCAGCCCACTAAGACCGGATTGTCAGGATCTGCCTGTTCGCCACAAACTACCACAACATGCCAACGGTAGTTACGACCTATCGTTAACGGAGGAGCTTCGTCTGATAGCGATAAGCTAAGCAACCCAGTCTGGTCTGCTATGGCAAAGTCTTCTTCTGCGTAGTAAAGACCGGCTTCATCCATCACCGTAAGAATTAATCGTTGGACTGATGAATTTTCTGGCACCTGTACAACTAAGGAAGGGCGCTCTGCCAGGGTAAGACCAAAGTTGTTATCAGGCATTAAAACATCTACTGATTGTTCTTCTATATCGCAAAGGCCGCCATCGCGTGAGCCAACACCAGACGTGTCTTTAGGAGCGTCATCTCCAGGTGGATCAAATGTTTCCTGAAAAACAATCTTGTCTATGGAACCCACTCTTTTAGAAGATTGTTGGGCATTTACAGATCGAGTAATAGCAGTCGTAACAATCGCAGAAAGTACAACGGTCATTCCCCAATAAGCAATTGAGGAAGAATTAAAAAATGTCCCGAGGTGCATTTACTTAGAAGTTTGGTAAAGTACTAAACTTGGTCGATTTGCTGTGACAATCTCTACTCAAACTTACAAATAGGGTTTATGGATTCAGTGAAATTTTCAGCAAAATCACCTATAAAAAATCAAAATCATAGCTGAATCTTTTTGATAATTCTTAGGACATTGACCGTGTAGCTTACACAGCAACACATCTAAGGAAAAGTAGCAATCTCTTTTCTAGGTTTCATAAAGGAATTATGCATTATGTTCCTCAAAAGTCATTGTTATTTCGTATAAATTGTCCACTGCTATAAGTTAGTTGTTACTTTATACAAAAGTTGAATCTACAGTTATCATTTTGTACAGCATTGAAAATGCAATTGCAATTGCCAACAAATAAAATCCCAAACAAAATCTGTAGGGTGGGAACAGCCCACCAATCAAAATCATTTATTTACAGCCAATTCCCAATCAACACAAAAGGAGCCCAATAGTAAGGGTGCCTATAGTCATCACTGCGCAATAAAGACAGCTGTGCTTGTTGCAATGCCTCAGCACGCGAGTTGTCCAACCGCCTGAGCTGCTGATAAAACTGATGCATCAGTTCCGCTGTAGAAAAATCTTCCACCGACCACAGTGATGCCACAGTACTCCTCGCCCCAGATCGCACCGCCACACCGGCCATGCCCAATGCCGCCCTGTCATCACCCTTAGCCGTTTGACAGGCACTTAAAATTAACATCTCAACAGGTGACTTTAGCTCTCGCTGTTGCAATAGATTCTCCAGTTCCTTTAGTTGTAAACGATTGTCCCAGGTCAAAATAAACGTCTCATTCGCCTTTGAACTAAATTGCCCATGGGT
>JBCCJR010000429.1:0-4551 GCA_039045805.1 Cyanobacteria bacterium P01_C01_bin.118 | reverse complement strand
GTGAGCCCTTAGAAAATGTACGTGATGAAGCAGACAGCGAAGAAATTTCTGATCTGATGGGCAGCGAAGACGCTAGCTTTGATGACTCCGATGATTCTGACGATTCAGATGATGACTAACTGTCAAACTCAGATGGTTCAGTTCATTCAGGCTATTTATAGATAGGGTTATCCCCTGAATCTTAGCGAATTCATCAAAAAATCCAGACGTTGTAGCCTAGATTTCTAGACTTTCAGAGGAATTCACTAGAGAATTATAAACAGTGAGGTTTTATTCATTTTGTTAGCACTCCTTATCGTCAGTGAATTCTGTACGGAAAGCGGGGCTAAACGCTTGAAGTGTGTGGTGTGTGAAGGACGTGAGTTGTGGATGCTAAATTCTTTACCTCTAGGGCAACAACCCTAACGGGGACAGGCCTTTCGGTGTTCCTTATGGGTGCATTGGCAAGCTTGGCTGCCGCTCTAGATGTGTGGGCAGGTCGTGACTGGTTAATACAGTCCAGCCTGCTAATGCCATTTTTATTGGCAGGCGTTGGTTCATCCCTGATGGGCTACGTTGTGGTTCCGATACTTAAACAGCTAAAAGCTGGACAGTTTATTCGTGAGGAAGGACCTAAGGCGCACCTGAAAAAAGCCGGTACTCCCACCATGGGTGGCATATTTTTTGTCCCCGTTGCGCTATTTGTGGCAGTCATTGCCTCCGGTGGTGCGGTGAATACCCTGGCGGTTTGTGCCTTGACCCTGGCCTACGGATTTATTGGTTGGATTGACGACTGGCAGGTGCTTAAGCGTCGCTCCAACAAAGGAATTTCTCCCAGGATGAAGCTGGCGCTACAAATTGGCTTTGCCATTGTTTTCTGTGCCTGGGCCATGGCCAGTCAGCCCGCTGAGATTACTGAGCTGGCTTTACCGTTTGGTATTTTGCTGCCCATGGGACTGCTATTTTGGCCCCTAGCCGGATTTACGATGGTGGCTGAGAGCAATGCCACAAATCTGACCGATGGTGTAGATGGTCTGATGGGGGGGACAGGTGCGATCGCGCTTCTGGGACTAGGCTCCTTGATTGCTCCTGATTACCCTGAGCTAATGGTGTTCTGTGCTGCTATGAGCGGTGCTTGCCTGGGCTTTTTGACCCATAATCGCAACCCTGCCCGAGTGTTTATGGGTGATACAGGCTCTCTGGCACTGGGCGGAGCACTAGCGGCAGTCGGCATCCTTAGCGGTCATCTATTTGCTCTTTTTATCATCACCCTACTGTTTGTAGCTGAGACCTTATCTGTAATCATGCAGGTGGGCTACTACAAGGCTACAAAAGGCCCCGATGGTAAAGGCAAACGTTTATTCAAAATGGCACCTTTACATCACCATTTTGAACTATCTGGCTGGTCTGAGATTCAGGTAGTGAGCACGTTTTATATAGTGGCTGGCTTTTTATCGTGTGTAGCGATTACAACTCTGCATTAGACGGCTGGGTGAAAACCTTGCGCCTTCTGGCAACCAAAGCTTACGGATTCTAAATTTCATACAGCGTTTGAAGGCAGCGGCATAAGCGTCGCTGCTTTTTTATTGGCTCTGTTGGCTATGCGGAGGAGATCCCATGTTGAGGCTTGTAAGATTCTGCGGGAAAGAATGGCTGCGTTGATGAACGCTCTACCCAACCTACCTCCTTGATCCTCTGGGAAATTCTTGTAACACTACTCCTACGATTGGTGAGTACGTGTTGGGTTTCGCTTATCGGGGTTTAGCGAAAAAAGATGGCTTCGTTGATGGACGCTCTACCCAACCTACCTACCTCCCCCTCTCCCCCTCTCCCCCTCCCCCTTGCTCCCTCTACTTTTTGCAACTAACCAATGACCTCCCCCATTCTCTCTGCACTACCCAGCAACCTGGACATAATTCAAGATGTAAGTCAGGTGGCTAAGCTTTCTAAGGATTATTACCATTTCAGTCCGGTGCTGACGGCGCAACTGGATAACAAGGTGGCTGATGTAGTGGTTCGTCCAGCAAATGAGGCAGAGGTATTACAGGTGGCTGAGGCTTGTGTGGCCACTAAAACACCGCTAACCGTAAGGGGAGCAGGTACTGGCAACTATGGTCAATGTATTCCCTTGGAGGGAGGTGTGATCCTGGACCTGAGTAAGTTAAACCGGGTGAAATGGGTCAAACCAGGTTTAGCTTGTGTAGAAGCAGGGGCCAAGCTGGCAGCCATTGACAAAATCACCCGCGAACAGGGGTGGGAAATTCGTATGGCTCCCTCCACCTATCGCACTGCCACCATCGGTGGCTTTATCGGCGGCGGTAGCGGCGGCATCGGATCGATCACCTATGGTCAGCTCGCGGATCGCGGCAATCTCACAGCGGTGCGAGTTGTGACGATGGAGGATAAACCCCGCATTCTGGAACTGCGAGGGGACGAGGTGCAGAAAGTGAATCACGCCTACGGCACCAACGGCATCATTACTGAACTGGAAATCCCCCTGGGACCTGCTTACCCTTGGGCTGAAGCCATTGTCATCTTTGATGACTTTATGACCGCCGCCCGCTTTGGTTACACCCTGGGAGAAGCGGACGGCATTATCAAAAAACTAATTAGCATCCATGCCTGGCCTGTCCCCAGCTACTTTGCAGCCTTACAGGATGCGCTGCCAGAGGGTAAAACCGCTGCTCTGTTAATGATTGCAGAACCATCGCTAGAACCGTTTGGTGAGTTAGTAAACGAGTTTGGCGGTACAGTCACTTATCAAAAAACAGCTGAGGAAGCTAAAAAAGGTGCCGCCCTGGCAGAGTTTACCTGGAACCACACCACCCTCCATGCAAGAAATGTAGACCCCAGCCTCACTTACTTACAAACGCTATTTCCCTACAACACAGACTTGAAACTGGTGGAGCACATGTATCAGCACTTTGGTGATGAAGTGATGATGCATTTAGAATTCTTCCGAGTCCATGGACAGGTTTGTCCGGCAGCGTTACAGCTGGTGCGCTATACCACTGAGGAGCGCCTGAATGAGATTATTCGCTACCACGAAACTCAGGGCGCATTTATTGCGAACCCCCACACTTACATCCTGGAAGATGGGGGCCGCAAGGAGATTAATGAGACTCAAGTTGCATTTAAGGCTCAGGTAGATCCCTATGGGTTATTAAATCCTGGCAAAATGCGTGGCTGGCTCGAACGGGAGCAGTCTTAAATTTTTGCTTATGCTTCTCTGCGGCTAAAGCCAGTATCGATATGCTTGAGTTAGTCCTCCTATCTTTGAGGTGCCTATATTCGCCTGGCTTTTTTCTTTATTGTCTCAATCTTGTTGTCAGCATGCAGTAAACCCAGCCAACCCTTGGACTTGCCACCGATTGAGGGGGCGTTAGTCCGAGGTGTGAATTTCAATGGTAAGGGAGGTTTTGAAACGGATGGCTATCGCTGGACATCGCAGTCAGACTCTAAGGCGAATGGCATGATGCTGTGGGATATTGAGGAGTTGACCAATGATATTGCACCACAGCCAGCGACCGATGATAATACTCAGCTTTTGTTGAGTAGCAGCATTGCTAAGACTGGTCAGTTAACTATTGACCAGATTATCTATGGGGCTGAGTATGAGATTTATTTCTGGTTTATGGAAAACCAGCGGGGTTCTCGCCGTAGTATGAGTGTGGAAATCGAGGGTGAGGTGGTGGAGACTGAGATGGGGAATTTGCCCCATAAAGGATGGTCTCGGTTTGGGCCGTATTCGGTTGATTTGAGTGATGGGGAGCTGAATATTGTTTTGACAACAGCCGACCCCAGTCAAAAAGCTTAAGTGATGGGGATGTTGATTGTTAAACCGGATAATTCAGGATCTCTGTAAGGGGTGAGAGAAGAAGTAGAGTCCGATAGTTATTTGGCTGAGATAGATAGGCAACTATACTGAAAGTTTCCATATATCTACCCTATATGGGGGTACTATACTGCGAGCTTGCAGTATAGCGCTCTAATCTGGGTGGATAGACTGAAAGTTTGCAGTATAGTATGCCGATACGGGCAGATAGACTGAAAAAGTAGATCTAATAAAGAGTTGTGAGGCTGCAAGCTATGAAACGTCAAGTTTTGAGCCAATAAGCATCATAAACCTTAGAGTTAAGCCGTAATACATGGCCATACAGTCAGGATTTCAGAAATCCGTTAAAGGGAATGTGAAGCACCTAGAAGACTCATATATAGAAATACGAAAGTATCAAGCTATTTGAGATCGCATACCTAAACAACCAAGCAAAACCCTAGCGTTAGATCTACCTGAAATTCAATGGGATACTTTGAAAGATTAGCAAACCAACATTTTGAAGAAGACTCCGAAGGCAATAAACTTTTCTATCGCCGAGGTTTTTTATTCTTAACCAAGGGTTGCTATTATATTGTGCCTGACAAAAATAAGGAATAGGACTTACGCATTGACAGGATAGCAAAGATGTGGGGCGATATAGCTGCGTCTACATGTTCAAGCCATAATCAACGATGCGTCAGCTGTCTAAACCGTCAACCGCCCATTGCAACTGCAGTCTATACACTCTATTTTTG
>JBCCJR010000428.1:0-4574 GCA_039045805.1 Cyanobacteria bacterium P01_C01_bin.118 | reverse complement strand
CTGTAGACGTAGGGCCATGACAAAGTCGGCTCCTTCTAACGCGGGTTCCAGGTGCCAATGTATATAGAGTTTCCGTTTAGTCGTGCTACTTACTCCGTAAATGGGACGGTTAAAGGCTTCTAAAAAGTGCTTGGGGAGCAAGGTGGGCGGAGCCACCAGATGAACCTCAGCGCCGCAGGTGGTTAGCGACCAAATGTTGGAACGAGCCACCCGTGAATGCAAAATATCCCCAACGATTACGACTTTTTTTCCCTGGAGTAAATCTATGTTGGGATTAACCGCATCGAGACTATTACAAATGGTGAATAAATCCAACAACGCTTGAGATGGATGGGCATGTTGACCATCCCCCGCATTGAGAATGCCGACACCAGAATTAATCCGATCCATTTCCTGGGCAATGATGGTAGGAACACCCGCGTGCTGATGACGAATGACCATTAGATTTGTCCCCATGGCCAGGTAGGTTTTGGCTGTATCGAGAATGGTTTCTCCTTTTTTTAGGGAGGAACTGCCGGGAGAAAAGTTAAGGATATCTGCAGATAGGCGTTTGGCGGCTAGCTCAAAACTGCTGCGGGTACGGGTGGAGGGTTCAAAAAACAGATTGGTTATGACCTGTCCCTGGAGGGCGGGAACCTTTTTGGTTCGACGGGAAAGGACTTCACGAAAACTCGTCGCTGTTTGCAGGATAGTTTGGTAGTCATCGGGAGTGAAGTCTTCCAGGGAAATGATGTGGCGGCGACTCCATGTATTTTCGGCCATAGAATAGACCAGAATGATAAGGGACTAAGCGATCAGTAAACTGCCACACAGGAATGACAGGTTTGAGCGTTAGCAATATGTCACATGTTAATGACAAGGCCTAGCTTTGGCAAAGTGGTACATATTTATAACAGTTCACAGTGTTAGCAAAGTGTCACACATTGGGGACAGATCATGGCTTTAGTTTGTAGGATATGGGCACAATCCCTACTTAGTATTCCATCCGATGATTCGGTTCTCAAAAGTATCTTTAGGTTTATTGTTAGCTGTAAGTTTGCTCCTGGTGGGATGTAATGGCTCAGCGCCAACTGATGTTGCTGACACCCCTCCCACATCGGTAGAAGAATCTACTACAGACGAGGATACGCTGACTGAAGATCCTGATGAGACAGGCTCTGTCGAGGACGATCCTCCTGTAGAGATACAGGTTGACGGACCGAGTGTTATAGATGATGAGACTGAAATGGTGGCTGTTTCTATCTATGTAATGGATGACAGCTGTAATGACTTTCAATCTGAGTCTGTAGAGGTGCCTGCGGATGAAGCGATGACTGAGGCCGTAGGAGAGGTCCTTGAACGTCATCGCTTCGAAGCGTTTAAAGTATCGGGCTATCGAGTTAATGTCGAGGACAGTACAGCCGTGGTGGATTTGCGCCTTGCCGAAGATTCTGAACGCCAGTTTTTATCCCTGTCTAGCTGCGAGCAGCAGGGCTTGTTTGGTGGTTTAGAAGAAACATTAATTCAAAATCCTACGTGGCAGGTGCAACAGGTGGAGTTTACCAACCGCGGTGAGGAAATTGTTCTGTAGGGTAGGCACGGCCCACCACTTGCGGAATTTTGGCCAATTTCTGTAGGGTGGGCACGGCCCACCGTCCTGCCGAACATGCCAACGCTGCTCTAGCGTTTAGAAACGCTAGGATGACCCTTTAGATACCAGCGCCATGGTTTTTCGGCAGCTTTAGAAATACCAATGCGGGTAGTTTGCACTAAGGCCTGTCTACCTTGCTCCAGCTGTTTTTGAAACTCAGATGTACGATGTTCGACCCACAGCTCATTGGATTGCTGCAAGGGTAGGGCATTATGCCTACGGTCAATGGATAGGGTGCGGCAGAGTTTGCCCGGACCTGCGGCTACTCGTTTTCCTTGTTTAACGTATTTAGTGTCAAGACCCTTGGGTAGGTGAGATAGCTCAATTGCTCGAATCAGGACAGCACAGCCAGTTCCTACTGCATCCGTAACAATGTTGAAGCAGTGGTACATGCCGTAAATAAAGTAGACATAGCTGTGGCCCGGTGGTCCAAACATGGCAGCATTGCTGGGGGTTTTGCCGCGATAGGCATGACAGGCGGGATCGTCGGGACAGTAGGCTTCGGTTTCTACAATGAGCCCCCGTAATGTTTCGCCGTTGAGCTGGCGTACCAGGGTACAGCCAATCAGGTCAGGGGCTACATGGAGGGTGGTGCGATCGCACCAGTCAGTACTAATTACGGGGGGCATTAGGTTGGCAAGCAAATGGTTTGGCAAGCAAATGTCTTTGGCAAGCAAATGTTGCAGTAAATAACAGTTATGTAACAGTCCTGGAGTCTATGATTGCATTCCTCAATGAACTTGCTACGATCCAAAAGCGGATTGGGAAAATTGCCCCATCGCCAAATCATTCAAAGACTTGAACTAAGGAAAGCTCTTCTGTGGATATACAAGTGATTTTGCCAGTCCTAGCCGTTGTATTCTCAGCTGCGTGCCTATTTTTTGGCACTCAAAATGGCTTTTATGATTCTGATGATTACCACGGTAACGGCTCTGCCCACTAAACTGTTTCAACTGTGTCAAACGAGCGTTATCTGATCACCTAATGGCGGCTAATGTCGTTTTCCCGCCATTGGCGGATGTTGCTAATGGGGATCCCGTCATCTGTTATCCCTATGGTGTCGGTCATGGTGATGAAGGGGTCAGTTTAGGGTTATCCATCGGCCCCCATCGTATTTTGTTGGACTGTGGGCTAAAGGATTTAGCTACTTTAGAGAATCAACCACCGCCCCATGGCGTGTTCTATAGCCATGCTCATGGGGATCATGGCCGTGGCTTAGGGGCGCTGCTGTGTCGCTGGCCTAATGTTTCTATCTATGCCACTGCTGCTACTGCTGCCCTACTCCAGGATAGGGCATTGGCTACGACTATTCAGGTGTTGCCCCTGCGGATGCCGGTGGCGATCGCAGACAACCTAACTATTGAGCTATGGCCAGCGGGACATTTACCCGGGGCTGCCTGTGCATTACTCACCTATACCCACGGCAACCATAGCTATCAATTTTTTTATACAGGGGATTGTTTTCTGTCCAGTACTCGATTGGTGGATGGTTTGCCCCTAGCGTTGCTACGTGGTTTAAATCCCGATGTACTCATTATTGAAGGTAGCTTGGGGGCAGCCCGATATCCTAATCGACGACAGCAGGAAAATCAGCTGATTACAACGTTGCGATCTCATCTCGCTCAGTCCCGTTGTGTCGTTTTTCCAGTCCCATTGCTTGGTTTAGGGCAGGAGCTACTGATGCTGTGGCGTAGCCACTATCACTTTACCGGTCAGCCATTAACCATTTGGGTTGATCCGGCCCTGGCCCGCAGCTGTGATGCCTATCTGGCCCTTTTGGCCCAGCAACCCGATGCCTTTCCCCGCAATGTGCAGAACTTTGCCAAGCATCAGTCAATTTTTTGGGACGATCGGATTAACCCCGTTATTAAACGACTGCCCCAATTGCCAAGTGAATGGCCATCAGGGGAAAGGCTCCAAGGGCCTGCTGTACTGTTGGTACATCCTTCGACACCTGTAGACCTTTACTGCCAGGGGTATCACGGTTCTTGGACCGTCTTTCTACCAGAACAAGCAGATTTGCGCGCTTGGCAGGCTGAGCTCAACACCCAGGGGCCTGTCTATGACTGGTTTGACAGTCTCAAAAATGCCACTGCTTCCGGTACAGTCCAGTTAGAAACCTATCAGCTTTATAGCCACTGCGATGGAGATGGCACCACCCAGCTGATCCATAATTTGCGTCCCCGCCATGTGGTGTTGGTGCATGGCACTTTAGAAAATCTCAGCGCCCTGGCCAATTTAGAATCCCTACAAAGTCGATATCAGGTCCACATTCCGTTACCAGGTAATCCGCTATCGCTATATCTCGACACCCGCTTCTCCCAACCACCACCACCCCGTGAATTGACCTTTGAGGGCACTGTAAGCGAATATGTGGATCAAGTGTCTGTTCAGTTACCTCCAACGCTAACCAGTGACGCTCGCTGGCAGAACTTTGCTGAGACCGGTATCATCGAAGCTCGCTGGCAGGGCGAAAATTTAGTACTGCGGGGTGTTGAACCCTCTGAGTTAGCGGATATAACCAATCGGTTAGCCCCAGACCGAGCCGTTTGTGACAACTGTCAGTTTTACCGACAGCGCAGCTGTCAACAGCCACAGTCGCCATTGTTTGGCCGCTTAGTCGCCCCCGACGGCTATTGCCCAGAATTCACCACCCGGTAACGTTCCGTTAGTCACGAATTTGTTCCGAGGTAGGACAATCATCGGAAATTGCAAGCTCTGTATCCCCCTTTGGTACCGTAGCGAGCTTTTGCTGAATGGAGCCGATGCTTTCTAGACGCACCATTTCTTCCCAAGCGCAGCGCTCATCGTCCTCTTCGGTTTCGTAGCGCAGGGTGACCAGGTCGCCTTCGATATTTAAAATCTTAGCGCGCTCAATCCAGCGGTGCTGATCCCTTAAGAACACCCACACTTCACGACCGTCGCAGGAAAGTTGGTATATCTT
>JBCCJR010000427.1:0-4579 GCA_039045805.1 Cyanobacteria bacterium P01_C01_bin.118 | reverse complement strand
CAGCTGGGTCAGGGGGGCTTTGGTAAAGTTTTCCTGGCCTACGATGAGCAATTGCCAGGGCATCCCATCTGTGTGGTCAAGCAGCTTAACCCGATCCATGTCGATTTTGATACGGCTAAACGGCTATTTAATCTAGAAGCAGAAACCCTATACCGACTGGGGCAGCAACCACAAATCCCCAGGCTACTGGCCCATTTCGAAGAGGATGGCGAGCTTTATCTGGTGCAGGAGTATATCATCGGGCATTCCCTAGCAGAGGAACTTGCTACAGGTCCGATGGCAGTGAAGGATGTAATCTCCTGTCTACAGGATCTGCTGACGGTGCTAGCGGTGGTGCACAGTGATAATGTCATCCATCGGGATATTAAACCCAGTAATATTTTGCGTCGTCAGGGCCCTGAGTCAACTTCTGGGCAGCTGGTGCTAATTGATTTTGGGGCAGTAAAGGCTCTACAGGCGTCGCCTCAGCCCCGGAATCTAACGGTGGCGATTGGGTCGTTGGGCTATATGGCTCCAGAGCAGCAGGCGTCTAGACCTTGTTTTGGCAGCGACTTGTATAGTTTGGGAATGGTGATGCTAGAGGCCCTGTCCGGCCGTCATCCCATGAGTTTTGAGTTGCCGGTGACCTGTGGGCGACTGGGGGTTACGGTCCCGTCCAGGCTAGCTGAATTTATTGATCGCTTGGTATGTATGGACCATCGTCAGCGGTATGGAACGGCGATGGAGGCGTTGCAGGCGTTTGGTCCGTTGATAGATGGAGAAGGTGGCAAGGATTTGGGTGAAATGTTGAGTTTCGAGAGCTCAACTCAACCTACGTATTTGCCTGCTTCCCCCTCCTCCCTTGCTTCCCCTTCCTCCCCTGCCCCTTATGCTCCTCATTCTTCACAAACCTACCGCAACTGCCAAGCGCTGTTAAACAAGGTACGTCGCTTTTGGATCGAGGGTGTGCTAGACCGTTCTCTCCATGGTCAGGTACTGCTGACGCTGGGGTTGGAGGAAAGACCGGCTGCGATCGCACCTCCCTGGCAAATCACCTATGCCACCCTAGGGCAGGCGGCTCAACCCCTACCGCCGGGTACCCAGGTGAGCCATATATTTAATGCCATTGGTGAGGGGCGTAGCCTGCTGATTTTAGGAGAGCCGGGGGCCGGTAAAACCACCACATTGCTGACCCTGACACGCAATTTACTGGAGCGGGCTGAGCCGGGTCGATTACCCGTTATTTTTAACTTGTCGTCGTGGCTCAATCAGCCCATCGAGCAGTGGTTGGTCAAAGAACTCAACGGTAAATACCAGGTTCCCAGAGCCATTGGTCAGCGTTGGATCGATGAACAGCAGCTGTTGCTGTTGCTAGATGGTTTGGATGAGGTCTCCCAAGAACGTCGAGGGGCCTGTGTGGCCGCCCTTAATCAGTTTCACCAGGATTATGGTCCTGAAATGGTTGTGTGTAGCCGCATTCGCGACTATGAGAAACTACCCCAAAAGCTGCAATTTCAAGCGGCACTGTATCTGCGTCCCCTGACGGACGAGCAAATCTTAAGCTATCTAAACCGACCAGATCGAGGTCTAACAGGACTCAAGTCTCTTTTAGAAAAGGATGCCGCTGTGCAGGATGCCAATACGTCCCTGCTTGAGTTGGCGCGGTCGCCGCTGATTTTGAACATTATGGTGTTGACTTACCAGGGGGTTTCTTCCGAAGAGATTTTGCCCCAGGTGAATGGTGAAAACAAACTGACAGACCGTCCCAATTATCAGCAACAGCTGTTTGATGCTTACATTCAACGGATGTTAGACCATCGACCCGATGCCAATGTTTATAGCGGAGCCGATATCAAACGCTGGTTAACGTCGCTGGCCCAGCGGATGGTGGCCACATCGGAGACCGTCTTTTTGATTGAACGAATTCAGCCCGATTGGTTGCCGTCTAAACAACGTCGGGCCTATGTGATCGCGCTGTGGTGTAGCTTCTTTGCGATCGCAACGGTGTTAGGCTCTCAGGTACTGGCCCTGGACCGATTATTTTTAGCCGTGCTAATCGGCAGTCTTATCTGCAGCCGTATTTTTGGCGTCAGTCGGATTACCCCCACAGAGACGCTGCGCTGGTCCTGGCAAAAAGCTCGCAACAATTTATTACTGGGTCTGACCATTGGTCCCCCCATTGGCTGGTGTCTTAAAGTGGGCGTGGGGATGGTGTTTGGTGACAAGACGTGTTTACTAAATGGCAGCTGTCTAGCTAACCACAGCATCATTGGACTATCGTTTGGTACCACCCTGGGGTTGACCTTTGGTGTAATTCGAGGACTGTGTGGCAAACGCATTGGTAAGGCTAGTCAACCTAACGCCGGCATCTGGCAATCGGCCCGTAGTTCCACATTATTTGCCCTGGTGGCCATGATCATCCTGTTTATTCCTGGTTTACTGCTGGGGAATACCAAAGCCTCATTCTGGGCTGTAACAGGACTGGCTTTTGGGTTTGCTGCCGGTGGGGGAGAAGCGTTAATCAAACACGTTCTTTTACGACTTGTTTTGACAGCTACCGGTATTACCCCCTGGAACTACAGCAAATTTCTAGACTATGCGACCGCCAGCATCTTTTTGCAAAAAGTGGGAGGAGGATACTTATTTATCCATCGATTATTGTTAGAACATTTTGCATCCCTGAAAGAGGAGAAAACAGTTGTAAACAAACAACAATAGAAACAACTGCGTGCCAGCAAGTCAGCGCTCATTGAAATTGTCCCTGATTTATATCGAAAATAGTGTAATCTGATACAGAATCTATATTTTTCTGTGGCTATGTACTCTACTTTATTGCTAATGATAGGCGCATTGCTACTCGTCGTTGTCGTTGTTGCAATTGTAACGTCTAAGTTTAGCTGATCTATGAATTGAAGCCGGATTGGATTTTCATCAGATGACTCGTTTGCTCCTACAGGTGAAAAGGCTATACTTACAGGACCACAAAATCGATGTAGAAGATTGTCTGCTGTTTTTTCTATACTCTACATTGATATTGTTTCTAGTAAATATTCAAAATTTGGAATTCTTGACAACATCTTAATTTCGGTGGCGCAGACATTTTGTACCAGGGCAATGCTGCGCTCCCGTTGTTCACCAGGCGGGATTGTTTTTAGGATGGTGGTCACAATATCTAGCTTGACCACAGCGTCTTTAAGATGTTGGCGGATGTCTGTTAATAAATTAGCATGTTCTCCATCTAGCCCGGTTTGGAACTGTTGGATCTCTTGCTGTAATGCTGTTAGTTGAGCACTGTTTGTTTGAGACCGTGAGGCAGCCTGCCTTTGTAGTCGGGTTTCTACTGCTGTTAAAACATCGTTTCGGGTAAAGGGTTTGGTTAAATAGTCGTCTGCCCCCAGTACCATACCCCGACGAATATCTCCTTTGTCGGCTAATGCGGTGAGAAAGAGAAAAGGAATGTTCAAAGTTTTGGGATCTTGACGGAGAGCTTGCAAAACATCATAACCATCCAGCTCAGGCATCATCACATCGCAGATAATTAAATCTGGTGTATTTTCAATTGCACCCAGTAAGCCGGTGACGCCGTTGTCAGCACTCACCACGTCGTATCCCTCCAGATCGAGAAGTTCGACCAGATTGGAGCGAATCTCTACCTCGTCTTCAATGATTAGAATTTTTACCATGCTTGTTCTTTGGCAAATGCGATTGTAATACTCGGTAGATACAGACCTGTAAGCTTTTGCGATTGCTGATTTCAGGGATAGATCGATCTTTAACTGTCGCTTGCTAACTGTCTCTCCCAGATAAAGCCATCTCAAGCTTTTAACAGGGTGCCCGAAAGAGGTGAGTGATCACCATTGTGGCCTAAGGGAGGCTGGCTGAGCTTAGGAAGAATAACTGTGAATGTGGTGCCTTGCCCAACAGTGCTGGTAAAGACGAGTTGACCCTGGTGTAGTTCGACTGATTTTTTGATGATGGCCAGCCCTAGACCAGTACCGGAAATGGTGCCAACATTGGGGCCTCGGACAAATGAGTCAAATAATGTTGCCCATGCTTCTTTAGGTATGCCAATGCCATGGTCTTGAACCCATAGTTTTAGATGCTTGTCCGTGGACTGTAGTCCAACAATGATATCGCCACCGCTGGGAGAATAGTTGATGGCATTGGTCAACAAATTAGTCAGGATGTGGCGCATGAGTTTGCGGTCGATCAGATAAGAGGTGGATGACAGATGCGATCGCAGCTTCAGATGATGTCGGTCAGTCGTCATTTCCAGTTCTTCAATGATTTCCTGGCAAAACTCATGGAGCATAAGCGGTTGTGGGTTAAACTCCATACGTCCAGCTTCCACCTTATTGATCAGCAGCACATCATTTAGTAGTTCGGTCATATGGGTGGCAGCTGTTTGCACTTTTTGAAGATACTGTCGCCGCTTATCCGGCTCCCAACGTTCACCATAGTGTTCTAATAATTCAGATGATGACAAAATTGTCGTCAACGGTGTACGAAACTCATGGGACGTCATCGACACAAAACGAGTCTTCATTTCATGGAGTTCCCGTTCCCGTTCCAGGGTGTTACGAATTTCCGTCTCCACATT
>JBCCJR010000426.1:0-4594 GCA_039045805.1 Cyanobacteria bacterium P01_C01_bin.118 | reverse complement strand
CGTATCCTTATCTCGGTCAGCTCTATGGGCAGCTCTGTTTAAGGAGGGTAGTGCCATAAATCAAACCATCGTGTGGGATTTGCGTCTGCCCAGGGTAATTGCGGCCATTATTGTGGGCTCTGCTCTAGGGATGGCAGGCTCATTGCTCCAGGGCATGTTGCGCAATGGGCTAGCCAGTCCGTTTCTGCTGGGGATTTCCTCCGGAGCTGGTTTGGCGGCGGTCCTGATTGTCGGTTTACAAATTTGGGATATTTGGCTGCCGTTGGGAGCCTGGCTTGGAGCTGTGATCGCCGTAGCCATCGTTTTTATCCTTGCTAGAACCAAAGGAGAGGTATCCGTGACACGCCTGATTTTAGGGGGTGTTGCCGTTAGTGCGTTGTTTGGGGCACTGCAGACAATGCTGTTATTGCTTTCCCCGGATGGTCGGGTGCAGGCTGCTCTAACCTGGCTCACGGGTAGCCTCAATGGTCGCGGTTGGGAGGAGGTAAGGATTGTCGGACCTAGCGTTGTTATTGCATTGCTGGTGGGATGTCTACTGGCGCGTCAGGTGAATCTGTTAAGCCTGGGGGACGATCTGGCAGTGGGTTTGGGCAGTTCTTTGGTAAGATCGCGACTCCTGATCGGCGCAGTTGCCACCTTACTTACCGCTGGAGCCGTCAGCATTGCTGGTTTAGTGGGCTTTATTGGTCTGCTGGTTCCCCATGGAGTCCGACTTTTAGTAGGCAATGACTATCGCCTAGTTTTGCCATTTTCTGCCGTTGGCGGAGCCTTAGTGCTTTGCATTGCCGATTTATTGTCCCGGTTAGGTCCCATTGAGCTACCCGTTGGCATCGTCACTTCGATTATGGGAGCCCCTGTTTTTATGTGGTTGCTCTATCGTCGTAGTGGCTCGATTACAAGGGGATAACTATGGTTTTAAGTACCCAAGATTTGACGGGTGGCTACGGCGATAAAACCATTGTCGAGCAGGTTACTCTGACCTTGAACCAGGGGAAATGGTTAAGCATTCTGGGGGCCAATGGTTCAGGGAAATCCACCCTACTCCGTCTAGCGGGCCGGATTTTATCTCCGCAGCAAGGGGTGATTTCCCTGGATGGCCAGGATATACAGCAATTGTCGTCAACGGCGGTGGCTCGTAAGCTGGCCCTATTACCTCAGCAGCAAATTTTGCCAGCGGGGCTGAGCGTATACCAGTTGGTCAGCCTGGGACGATCTCCCCACCAGCCCTGGTGGCAGTGGGACCTAACCACCGATGACCAGCAACAGATTGAGCAGGCCCTGACCTGGACAGATATGGCCGCCTATCGTCATGAACAGGTGTCGAGTCTTTCTGGTGGCCAACGACAGCGGGCGTTTTTAGCCCTGGCCCTAGCCCAACAGCCTCATGTGCTACTGCTGGATGAACCCACCACTTACCTCGATATCCACTATCAGCTGCAGCTTTTAGAACTGCTTAAACAGCTAAACCATGACCGTAATTTAGCCATCATCACTGTGCTTCACGACATTAATTTAGCCGCTCGCTACAGTGACCGGCTGGCCTTTATGCGAGAGGGCAAACTTTGGGCCATTGGCACCGTCTCAGAAACCTTGATCCCCGACATTGTCAACCAGGTTTTTGATGTGGACGTGGCGATTTTAGACACCCCTGTCGGTCCTCAGATTTGCCCCTTGGCAGCAAGTCAATCCTCACACACCCCGCCCAGCGAAACCGTCGTCGTTTCTCCCTAGAGTCTTCAGGACTACGGGAAGCTTCCTGATGGTTTTGCCCCCATGTCGACGCCTATTTTCGATGAGTTATCACCCTGAGATGAACACAACGCGCTTATTGAGAACGATTCTTTTCAATAGTACTTCTCTGGTACTGTTATTGGTTGCCCCTGTTATTGCCGCTGAGTTTAAGGACGATGCAGGCGAGCAAGCTATTGACGCGACATTTCCGACAGAAAGCCTGCTCATAGCTCAGGAGGAAACGTCTGACGCTGCAGAAGACGATGGAATATTACGCATTACAGTCACCGGTACCCGGACTCCCCGTGAGGTTAATGATTTACCTGCTACGGTAACGGTCTTTGAACTGGAAGATATTGAGTTCTATCAAAACCAAAACCTGCGGGATCTTTTGCGATACGAGCCTGGGGTTTCTGTACGCAATGATTTACGCTATGGCCTTCAAGATGTAAATATTCGCGGCATCGAAGGAAATCGTGTCCTGTTTCAGCTAGACAATATCCGTCTGCCTGAGCGATTTGAGTTTGGTCCGTTTAACATTGGCCGTGGCGAATATGTCGATTTGGCCACACTTCAGGCCGTTGAAATTCTTAGGGGCCCTGCTTCAACACTTTATGGAAGTGACGCTCTGGGTGGCGTGGTCAGTTTTCGCGGGCTAGAAGCGGACGATTTGCTAGAACCAGGTGATGATTTTGCGGTTGAACTTGATTCTACCTATACAAGCTCGTCAGGTGGATTTGATAATTTCATCCGTCTAGCCACCAGTAATGAAGAGATTAAAAGTGCCCTGGTGTACAGTCGGCGAGACTCTCGCGAGGTAGACAACTTTGCCAGCTCAGATTTGACAAATCCTCAAGATAGAGAAGGCAACGCGGTTTACGGAAACATTCAGTATTTGCTAAGCGATACCAGCAACCTCAGTTTTGTTGTTGATGACTTTAATCGAGATGTTCGTACAACAACACAGCCAGATAACTTAAGTACGTCTCTTGGCCAGCAAACTTTTGTTGAAGATATCTCATTTGACCGTACTCGTTTTAGTTTGGCCTATGAGTATGACGATCCTGATAGTCCTTCCTTTATCCAATACGCTCGGGCACAGATTTTTTCCCAGGAAGCCACTGAGGTTGAACGCAATTTAGAGAACCGAATTTCTCGTGGAACACCTATATTCCGTGATACGGAAAACAAATTTATTGCCGACAGCTACGGTGGTGATATTCAGCTGCAGAGCGACTTTACCACCGGCAATGTTGACCATCGATTAACCTATGGTGTGGATATTTCTACTACATTTAATTCTAGACCAAGGGATCGTGTCCAAACAGACCTGACCACCGGCATTACTACCAACGTTATCCCTCCCGATGTCTTTCCGGTAAAAGACTTTCCCGATGGGGATACCTTACGGTTAGGCGTTTACCTGCAGGACGAACTCGAAGTCGGTCCTTTTGATCTAATAGCGGGTCTACGATTTGACCACTATGATCTGGATACTTCCCCGGATCTTGATTTTGCTCGGAATGGAGCTGAATCAGCCAATCTAAATGAGTCGGCCCTATCTCCTCGGATCGCTCTTCAGTATGAAGCTACCTCTGAGCTATCTTTCTATGGTCAGTATGCTCGCGGTTTCCGGGCACCGCTCTACAGCGAAATTAATAGTGGCTTTACCAATACAACCGGTCGCTTCTTTAAATATCGCACCATATCCAACCCAGATTTAGAGCCTGAAACCAGCAATAGTTTTGAACTGGGAGTCAGGGGAGATTACGAAAAATTTGAGTTTGGTTTGACAGGTTTTTACAACACCTATGACAACTTTATAGCTACCTTCGAGCCAGCCGGAACGGAATGTTTGCTCGATGTTTCCCCCTGTCCCCAGGGTGGTCCAAGCGGAACAGCTGTAGTCAATATTTTTCAGACCCAGAACATTGCTGAAGCTGAAATTTACGGTGTTGAGTTTGGCGGATCATATCAGTTTGGAGAAGACCTCAGTCTGATTGGTAGTTTAGCCTGGGCCAGGGGTAATGATACCTCTGGGGATGATGATGTGCCCTTGAGAGAAGTTGATCCCTTCAAAGCAGTAATAGGGTTACAGTATTTGGATCCATCTGAAAAATGGCGGGCCGAATTAGTGGGTACATTTGTTGGTGAACCCCGAATCGCCGACGATTCTACTAACTTTGAGCCCTCTTCTTACTTCACGGTGGATTTAATCGGAGCCTATCAGTTCACACCACGATTTGGCATGAACGTGGGTGTTTACAACATCTTCAACGAGAAGTACTTTATTTACTCTGATGTACGGGATCGACCAGAAGATGATCCATCCATTGACCGGTATTCACAGCCTGGCACAAATGTGCGAGTTGGTGTGAACTTAACCTTCTAAAGACTTTTGGAGGCGGGCATCACGCAGTATCTCGTCATCGATTATTCTGCAACAACCTGTTGGATTCATTCGGCAGGTTGTTGCAGTTTGAGTCTTTAAAATTCTGGCTAATATAGTTAGCGCCCTAATACAATAGGACTTCTAAGCTTCACCTTAGAGTTGTTGACGCTTAAGCACCCTTCGAAGGGACTGAAATGTTTCCTTGTTGTTTTAGGAAATAGGTTAGAGAGAGCTGATCGAGATTGCCATAGTATAGCAATGTCTTAAAACATCAATCTCTAAACCAGTCAACGATTTCTATTTATAGCGTTTTTTCTTTTCCTAAACGATCGACCCATCGGGCAACAACATTACCCTCATCGGTCCAATTTTCACCAAACGTTGACTCTGAGCTCCCATGACGGTCTTAATCCTCACTGGCATCACCCCATTAGGAGGAAACGCCCACCATACTCCATCACAGCAAAAGGG
>JBCCJR010000425.1:0-4607 GCA_039045805.1 Cyanobacteria bacterium P01_C01_bin.118 | reverse complement strand
GCCTGTCGCTGGCAATCTGACAAAAATCCATAGATTTCTTTACATCTTTTGAATAGGTCAGATTGATACTGTACGACGGTCATAACACTGGTTTAAACAGGTGATTCTAAATCATCAAATATTTCTACAGGTAACATACTTTTAGGTCTATCAGCTAGGGGCTTGATGGGTATGTAAAGAGTCATGAATTGATGCAAAAAATACTAGCCAGGGGATGAGCTTAATGCATGGAATTAGCTTCTCAAGCTGCTTGAGTTGTTGTGAAATTTGTTGTGTCTGGTGATTAGCGTTTATCTCGATGGGGCATGAGCAATTGACCTCCTGTTATCAGTGGCCAGCAAATTTTTTCTAGAGAAGAGGTAGAGCTCAAGGATAGGGTTGGCAAGATTTGAGCTTGATTATCTAAGAAACCTTTGGTTTGTAGCTGGCGGTAGGTGCTGCGATGGGACGTCTTTACCTTCTTGGGTAGATTGGTCGAGTTGGGGATGTAAGTGATGTTTACTAAATCATCCGCTGTTACTGGGATGTTTAGATCGGGGCAGGATCGCATTCTTATCCACTGGTCTCGATCAAGGCAAAGCAGCGTCAGGTGTTTGCCGGGTAGGTGGGTAGCTAGACTATCTTCCAAATGGGTTTGGGTGAGTAACACCTTAATCTGACTATCTCTCAGGATATGGTCTGTATGGATAGCAGACGTGTGAGGATCGATAGGGATATAGGCGCTACCGGTTTTGAGCACCCCCAGCAGTCCGAGGATCATATCTATGGAATACTCTACGCAAATCCCCACCCGCTGATGGGGGCCTATGTCAAGAGTTGATAATTGATACGCTAAACGGTTGGCCTGACGATTGAGCTGTTGATAGGTAATTTGCTCAGTGTCTGTGGTAATGGCAACGGCTTGAGGTGTTTTCTGAACCTGTTGTTCAAATAGATGATGGATGCACGTAGGGACTGGCCTGTGGTGATTTTGGGCCATAAATGCACGCCATGGGTGTCTTGGGATGGCAGCCTGTAATGACTTTAATGAGACCAAGAAGTTTGGTACAGCGGGTTTCGAGAAACTCATCAAGACAATGTAGTTAGAAGCGTACGTTTGTTGGTGAATCACACGTATCAGTTTTCAATAGGCAATGTCCTAATAACCTGAAGTTTGGATATCTTTACTGAACCCTTATGGTGGTTTTAAGTCATTGTTCACAGACTTAAAAAGTCATGGTGACAATTGCTTGGATGAGGCCGTCTTTTAGCGGCTATCACTATCACTAAAGTCAATGGCTTTAATCATTTCTGACGATGGCTGCCATCGATATTGGCTGAGATTAATTTTATTGCCGTCAAATTCGATACCTTCGTTTTCCAGGAGCACTCGTTGTAAGTCATCTGAGCCGTCTCGAAACGCAGATGTGGAGATTTCTCCTTTTGCATTGATCACCCGTTGCCAAGGAATGTCATCCTCTGGAGCTACTTTGTACAATGCATAGCCCACGACCCGAGGTTTGCCAATCAATCCAGCGAGTTCGGCCACCTGACCATAGGTGGCTACTTTGCCCGCTGGAATTTGACGAACAACTGTATAGATGCGCTCGTAACTGTTAGGCATTGGCAGACGGAGAGTGGGAGAGTCCTGGGAGCGGTGGGGGTAGTGGGCTTTACTTGGGCAGTGGGCAGGCGGCTGTTTGGTCAGTGCTGGTGTCGAAACAGTGGGGGCAGGCTAATAAAACCAGGGAACGAGCGGCGACGGGAACTTTTTGATCACAGTCGTAGATTGGGCCATCATCGATAAAACCGCTGGTGTTCTTAGTGTCTATCATCACACGCCATTCCTTGAGATCGACTGATGTGGGGATGGAGAACTCCTGGGGTTTAGGATAGGCATTAAAAAACATCAGGAAACTGTCGTCAATGACCCGCTGGCCTTGGGCATCTGTGGTGGGAATTTCTTCTCCGTTGAGGAAAATGCTGATGGCTTTGGAACTGCCATCATGCCAGTCTTCATCATTAATGATAGTGCCGTCGGGGTTAAACCAGCCGATGTCGATGACACCAGAACCGTGAATTTCACGCCCTAGAAACCAGCGACGACGGCAGAAAATGGGGTGCTGTTTGCGAAATTCGATCAGTCGCTGGGTAAAGGTGAGGAGGTCTTTATTGCGGTAGCGTTGATTCCAGTCAAACCAGGATAGTTCGTTGTCCTGGCAATAGGTATTATTGTTCCCCTGCTGGGTGCGACCGAGTTCGTCTCCCCCCAGCAGCATGGGTACGCCTTGGGAAAGAAACAGGGTGGTTAAAAAGTTGCGCTGTTGCTGCGATCGCAACCTCAAAATTTCCTCATTGGTGGTGTTTCCCTCCACACCACAGTTCCAAGACCGGTTGTAGCTTTCCCCATCGCGGTTGCCTTCACCATTGGCCTCATTGTGTTTTTCGTTATAGCTGACCAGATCCCGGAGGGTAAAGCCATCGTGGGCCGTAATAAAGTTGATGCTAGCGTGGGGCAGTTTACCATTCGCCTGATAAAGGTCAGAACTACCGGTAAACCGAAATGCAAACTCTCCTAAACGACAATGATGGTCACGCCAAAAATCTCGCATAGTGTCGCGATATTTCCCATTCCATTCTGACCATAGCAATGGAAAATTACCCACCTGATAGCCCCCTTCCCCCAGGTCCCAGGGTTCGGCAATAAGTTTGGTAGTGGAGAGGACCGGATCTTGATGAATCAGGTGGAAAAAGGCCGCTAAGCTATCCACTTCATATAGCTCACGGGCTAGAGCTGAGGCCAAATCAAACCGAAAACCATCCACATGCATTTCCTCCACCCAGTAGCGGAGGCTGTCCATGATTAGTTTGAGCACTTGGGGATGTCGCACATTTAACGAGTTACCACAGCCAGTGAAGTCCATGTAATAGCGGGGCGTGCGCTCCACCAGACGATAGTAGGCTTGATTATCGATTCCTCGCAGGGATAGGGTGGGGCCAAACTGGTTGCCTTCCCCTGTGTGGTTATACACCACATCTAAAATCACTTCGATGCCTTCCTGGTGAAGGGCTTTGACCATAGCCTTAAATTCGTTCACCTGGCTACCAGCATCGCCAGTGGCGCTATATCCGGCAAAGGGAGCAAAATAGTTAATCGAGTCGTATCCCCAATAGTTGTGTAGTCCCACCGCCACCAGGTGTCCCGGAGAGTCATTGTAATGATGGACTGGCAGCAGTTCTACCGCTGTAACCCCTAGGGACTTGAGGTGGTCAATGGCCGCTGGATGTCCCAGACCGGCATAGGTGCCCTGTAGGTCAGAGGGAATATTGGGATGTTGACGGGTAAAGCCTTTGACGTGGACTTCATAGATGATAGTTTCATGCCAGGGGGTGTCGGGATGGCGGTCATTTTCCCAGTCAAAGCTACGGTCCACCACAATGCCCTTGGGCACATAGTCCTGGTCATCTAAATCTGATTTTTCTAAGTCGCGATTGCTATCGGCAAAGCGATCCATGGGATACCCAAAAATATTGGGACTAAATTTCATTTCCCCGCTGATGGCCAGGGCATAGGGATCTAGCAAGAGTTTGGTCGCATTAAAGCGTTTACCGTCTTTGGGCTTGTAGGGACCGTAGGCGCGGTAGCCGTAGAGTTGCCCGGGGCCTACCCCTGGTAAATAACCGTGCCATACATGGTTAGTAACCTCTGGTAAACGGAGCTGTCGTTCATTGCCCTCCGCATCAAAAAGACACAGCGTTATAGCGGTTGCATTTTCCGAAAAAACTGCAAAATTTGTCCCCTGACCGTCCCAGGTGGCTCCCAAAGGGTGAGAACGTCCGGGCCATATTTCTGCCGACATGGTGAAACCTGTCAAAACTGTCTTATATAGTAAGCCCCGTAATTTTTTAGCTGTTACGTTAAAACTAGAAGGCTATAGCTGAGGCCCATAGATTTTCACCTTAAAGGATGGGATGGCGATGAAAGGATGATTAGATTTGAGGCTGCCCATGGTGTAGATTGACACATCGCCCCACCCAATAAACAGGATAAAAAACAGCGAAATCAACAGGTTTCTCTGCTTCTTTGTGACAAAAATCACACAGTGCTTAAAGATCGATCACGAAAATTTTGCAGGAATCCAGGCCACAATGAATGAATTAATTTATACAAAGAGTCGTGAAAGTCGCTAGATCAATGCCCAAAACTTGTACGAAGCCGCTTAAGCAGCAGCCGTTTAACACTTACCGTGATCCGAAGACAGGTCGTTGGTATGTTGTTCGTAAGCCGACGTCTGTAAAGTAGGTTTGGCGCTGTAATGTGTCGCCAAAGATGCATGGATCAATCGGTATGGGTATTTGCCGTTTTTCTGGCTGACTGTATTTCCATCGTCCTTGGGTGTTATGCAGACATTTAATCCAAGGGGGGCTGGAGGATCGGGAGTTTGGGTGCGACAATGGCGGGGCAATTGTTGTTAGCTCTCTATGCGTCAATCCTATCCACCCATTGAGCCTTACCGCCAGGGACGGTTATCGGTCTCTGAATTGCATACGCTGTATTTTGAAGAGGCGGGTAATCCTGAGGGAAAACCTGTGGTGTTTTTGCATGGTGGCCCTGGGGGCGGGATGGT
>JBCCJR010000424.1:0-4646 GCA_039045805.1 Cyanobacteria bacterium P01_C01_bin.118 | reverse complement strand
GTACACCAGCACCGGCAGTTTCTCCAGTCGTCTTTGTTGAATCACCTGGGAGACAATATCCGTACTCTCTTTCCAGGGACCGTTGGCCTGGACATGGTAGCCGCCATATAACAACAACAGCAGAGACGGCACTAACACCATGGCCGCCAACCGAAGTCTGAGGCTGACCTGGACAAACCGATAGAGCCAAAATACGGTTCCCAGGGCCAGCAGAGCAGGAATGGCCATGGGCCAGGTGACCTCGGCGGCCTGGGCTAATACCTGGTAGCCGATGGGAATCACCAGGGCCAGTACTGCCAATGCCCCGTACAGCTGAGCAAACCAGCGGCTATACTGCCACAGCTGTTGTTGTGACAACAGATGAATTAAATAGGCCACCAGGATGGCAAATCCTGCCAGAATAGGCAATAGCCCTGCCAGGGAGATACTGCCGGTGAGAATATAAAACAACAGCGGTAATCCGAGCCACAAAATCGACACCTGACCCATAGTGGGATTTTGCCATACTGGCCCGGTGAGATTGGGCACCACCACCACCCACCAGGGTAAACTCCCCAGAACAAACCCCAGGCCATACTGCCAGCGGGGATGGAAAGGTGGCCCCCAAAAGGCATCGCGCCAGAAGATCTTACGGGTGTAAACCCAAAAGTCTGTTATGTGGGTACTGGCATGGATAAACCAAACGCTGAGCAGGGCTATGGTTAACAGGGCAGCTGCGATCGCATGTCGCCAATGGACCCAGTAGTTGGCCGGACCAAACAACAGCACATAGGCCCCCACCATCAGCGGCAGCAGCACGGTGCCCACCCCACCGCACAATGCCCCCAGGGCCAGCATCACCGCCAGACCGTATAACCCCACCGGACGTTTGTCCAGGTGATAAAACAAAATGCAGTAGATGGCCCCCAGCTCAAAGGTGGCAGCAAAAATATCGGCGGCCAGATAGCGGCTGCAGACCAGCACCAGGGGACAGGATAGATACACCAGTGCGGCCAGCAGACCCATGCGGGGCACCCCAAACAGCCGCATGGAAATGCGATAGGTAAACACCGCCTGGCTCACCAGACAAAGCTGTACAAAAAAACGTGCCCCAAAAGGGTTAATGCCCCAAAGCTTCATCCCCAGACTGGTAAGCCACAGGGGCACAGGCAAATAGCTAAAGTCATCCACCCCCAGCAGACGGGGATGCATAAAATTTCCACGGGCCAGCATCTCCCGCGCAATATCGGCAATGGCCCCTTCTGTACCGGTGGTAATGACCCATAGATGCACATTGAGCAGCAGCACCACCAGGACTACGGCCATTATCAAATAGACAAGTCGGTCAAGCCGAACGGGCTGGGTCATGGGCAAATGAACACAGGGCAAGCACAAATATTACAATATGCCAGTTTCGGAAGTCGGAGGTCGGAGGTCGGAAGTCGGAAGTCGGAAGTCGGAAGGATTATTCCACTGGCTCCGATTCTGGTAGCGGGGGCAGGCTGGGGCTGGGGGGAACCGTGCGAATCGGAGGGAATCGTCTGGCAGGTGCTGTGGGGAGGCTGGGCGCTGAGGCTGGGCGACGGTATGGGTTATGTCCTCGACGGTGAATCCGGGTGTAGGCGGCTGGACCATAGCGGTCTTCGTCCGGCTGGTCGCAGGTACGGTAGGGTAAATCGCTCAGGTAAAAACCGGGGGTGACCAGCGGCAAGCGTGACACCAGGGGGCTGAGGCCATAGATACGGTTATCGTATTCGGCTATTAATGCCTGGGCCTTAGCGGGCTGACCGGTTTGTTGATACAGGGCAGTGAGGCGAGTCACTACGGTCTGTTCACTATCGCTTGGGCTGTTGCGGTGCCGATGGGGTAGATGGTGATTGCTAGCAGGGTAATGGTTGTTGTAGTAAAACGCTGTAGCAGAGTCATTGAGGGTAGGATATTTCAGGTCATCGTTTATGGTATCCGAGATTTTGCACTAATGTTGGATACGAGCCTCAGACTCATGCCCGGTTCAAACACATGTTGTTCAAGTGCCATTCCCCGCGCCGGGTTCAAAACCCCACGCTAACTGAGTGCTGTCGCTCAAGCGACAAGGAGACTGTGCGATTAGGAATGTCTTTAGTTAAAGGAATGAATCCCTTGAGCGGCTTTTGGTCCAATTAGCCTTGCGACTTTGAACCCAAGGCGGGTTAGTGCTACCAGGTGGAAGCTCTAAGGTATCAATTTCACTAAATCAAGGCAATCTTAATAGAATCTGGAAATTATTAAGTAAGGGGTAAGAATACGGAAGAGTGATAACTTATTTTTCCTTTTAGCTCTGTAATTGTCTCCATGTTCTCTTCGACCTGTGCCTATTAAAATCAAGTTTGATTTGTAATACGAAATTCTGCCTGCCTATTTTCCGATATTGCAGAGCAACCACAAAAATTGCTCCACAGGATTGTCTATAAAAAATCCTCCCTTTATCTCCCCTGTCTCCCCTGTCTCTCCCTCCTACCCTACTTCCCAATCTCCCCCTTCCTCCCCCTCCTACCCTATGGCTGCCACTAAATTTGTCGCCACCCCCACCCTCAAGATTGACGGCAAAACTGCATCCAGTGAGCTGATGGATGATCTTTTACAGATCGTAGTAGAAGAGAGCTTACATCTGCCAGGTATGTTTACCCTTGTGATTCAAAATGACTATTACGGGGGTGGAGAGGATCACAAAGTCTGGAAACATGAAAAGCTGTTTGAGATTGGTAAATCTATAGAAATCGGGTTTTCATCAAGCACTACAAATTCAGATGAGTTTGATGAGGAAAATAAGGGCAATGTGATTAAGGGAGAAATCACGGCCATTGAAACTCATTTCACCACTGAAGCCCAGGCTCCCATTATTATTCGCGGCTATGATGCATCCCATCGTTTGCACCGAGGCCGTCATAGCCGTTCTTTTCAAAATAAAACTGACTCTGACATTGTTAAATCTATTGCCTCAGAGGTGGGTATCTCCATTGGTAAGGTGGATTCTACGGGTGGTCCTTACGGTTATGGAGACATTGGCGGCTCTAGCGGCTATGTATTTCAGCAAAACCAGACCAATATGGAGTTCTTGAGATCGCGAGCTGCTCGCCACGGGTTTGAGCTATTTGTTCAAGATGGCAAGCTTAACTTTCGCAAGCCCACCAAGGACAGCACGTTATCTCTGGAGTGGCTCCAGGATATCCATAGCTTTCGGGTGCGAGTGAGCAGTGCCGACCAGGTAAAAAGTGTCGAAGTGCGAGGCTGGGACTATAGCCGTAAAGAGGTGATTGCCGAGACCATTAGTAAAGCAAAACAGGTGCTGACCGATACGGATAACGGCGATGGTAGCAAGACCGTTAGCGTTTTTGACGGTAAGCCCAAAACACCAACGCTGGTCATGGTAGACCAGCCAATTTCCCAGGCAAAAGAGGCGCAAGCCATGGCCCAAGCCCTCTACGATGAAGTCGGTGGGGAGTTTGTCCAGGCCGATGCTCGCAGTGAGGGAGATCCCTCTATTCGTCCAGGACGAGTGGTAAAGCTAACGGGTATGGGCAGTTACAGCGGCAGCTACTATGTCACCGAAACACGCCATGTCATGCATGAGCGTATTTATAAAACTGAATTTTCGGTACGGGGGCTGCGGGGCGGCGATCTTCTACAAACCTTAGAAACAAAGAATACGCTGCAGCCTGGTCAAACTTTAATGGTAGGCATTGTCGCTGACAACAAGGATCCTAAAGGATGGGGGCGGGTGAGAGTCAAGCTACCCACCCTGACAGAAGAGCATATGACTAACTGGGCGCGGGTGGTGTCAGTGGGTGCAGGGCCGACCCGAGGTTTGGACTGGCTACCTGAGATTAACGATGAAGTACTGGTGGTGTTTGAACATGGCGATATCCATCGGCCTTATATTTTAGGAGGCGTTTGGAATGGTAAGGATGCACCACCGGAGAAAACGGAAGAGACAATCGTCAATGGTAAAGTCCGTTTGAGAACGCTTAAAACCCGTCTGGGACATACGCTGCAATTTGTAGAAGAAGATAAGGGTGATAGCAAGCAGGGCGTTTATTTGACGACAGTGGATAAGCATCAGCTACACCTGAACGACACTGAGAAGTACACAGAACTAAAAACTAAGGACGGACACCAGCTTAGACTCGACGATAAAAACAAAAAAATAGATCTAAAGACTAAGGGCGGTCATCAGATCTCCATGGATGACAGTGGCAAAAAAGTGGATATTATCTCCACGGGCAGTTTAAATGCGAAATCAGGAAAGAGTGGTAAAAGCGAAAAAATCAATATCAATGGGGGAGAAATCACCCTCACAGGAGCAACTAAAATCACCCTCAAGGTGGGTAGTAGCAAGGTGGTTTTGAGTAATACGGGCGTAGATATTTCAGGGACACAGGTGAATGTAAAGGCCAATGCAACTGCGAAGATGGAGGGGGCCATGGTGGATGTGAAAGGAAAAGCGACGGTAAATGTACAGTCTTCGGGAATGACAAAAGTAGCCGGAAGCTTGTTGAAATTGAATTGATTGAGGTAACTCTATGGGAATACAAGTTGTTGCAGGGGCTATGCTTAAATGTCCTTTTGGCGTTGCCCCCAGTGTCTTAAACGTTCTACCTAAAGGGCCTCCAGTAACGGCAGTTGGCCCT
>JBCCJR010000423.1:0-4657 GCA_039045805.1 Cyanobacteria bacterium P01_C01_bin.118 | reverse complement strand
CTTACATCTTCGCCTGATTTCAACCATTGGTGCATCCTCCTACGTTGGGCAGCAAAATTGAGAAGATTCACCCCTAGTTCCTGAGCACTACGAATTTCTTCACGGGGAAGATCGAGACTTTCGTCAACATACCAGGCTCGCGGCAATGGACCGATGAGTAACAACAGGCCTTCCCAACCGTAAAGCCCAATAGGCTGACCATTGAGTGTGGGCAGACGACTAAAGCTAAAGGGCTGTAGCCTCAACACATAGTCCATCGACAACGGTTGAAAATCTAATCCTTCGCCATCCATAAAAGCAAGCAGTGGCTCGGTTAGTTCCGCTACAGCCTCTGCAATACAGGCCTGAATTTTGGTGATTTCCTGTTCGGTAGATGTCTGCAACGATGGGGCTACCCCCCTACGACTGGCAGTCAGGGCACTGCGCAATTCCACGTCTACTTGATACAGGTCAGCCAGTTGATCCGAGACGGTTTCAACTAACACCACACCACCCTGTTGAAGATATTGAGCAATTTGGCGTTGATCAGACCGAGCTAGTTGACAAAAGTCTTCGTAGCAGAAATAGGTAAGATCGCTTTCTAGGGCTTTTGTTCTCACTTGGCCCAGTAGCGATGGGTATAACCCTGGCAGTGTGGAAAAAAGAGCTTCAAACTGAGAAATAATTGGACTCCGGTGCGACCAGGCAGAGATACTGGCGGTTAGCTGCGATCGCAGACGCACCCGCTGGCGATGGCGTAAATCAAGCTGGTTTAGCGCCGGAGCAAATACATCATCCGGTGGGGCAATGGCCACATCTCCCACCCCCAGACGCACACGACACAGCTCCACCTCATCCGCCTCTGCTGGCACATCCTTCTCCAAAATCTGAAAGGCTTCTTGAACAATGGCAGTCTGAGACGACTTCTCTGAATGCTTTAGGACAATATAAATCGTTGTTTCAGTCACGGGCTGTGCTGACAGATAACAGCTTTCAGCATTGGCTACCAAAATTGGGTTGCCTTTATTATCCATCGCCAATCCTGGCTGAATGGTAAGCCAGCGAGGCTGACGATATTTGCTAGGGGCGTTCTCAGGCACAGGTCCCACGTTCACCCCTAGGCCGCTAACAATACCGCTCTGATGCAGGGCCTCATAGTAAATGGCCTGACGCTGTTGGTGATAGCTGTGGGCAATTTTCCAGTGGTCGGCGGTAATCAGCATACCGTCGTTGACCTGGATGCGTTGGAGGGGAGGGGTAGGTGTCATGGTTAGGGGATGGAGAGAGAGGGATAAGAGGAGAAGGGGAGAAGGAGAGAACCGTAGGTTGGGTAGAGGAACGAAACCCAACAGAAGAGGGGGAAGAAAGGGAGGAGGGGGAGGAGGGGGAGAGGGGGGAGAGGGGGAGAAAATAATTTATCCGTCAGCCACCACCCTGGGTTCAACGGCGAGATTATAAGTACAGAAGGCAGGTTTCTCTTGTTCGATAATGGTGTGAATCAACGTCTCATCTAACGGATAATCTTCTGGAGGGCGCAGCCGAACGTTGAAATGGTAAGGGATGTTGCCGCTGAGGATAGTGGATTCACCCATGACAGTGTGCCCGAGTACATGACCTTGGCTAAAGTTCTCATGGATACCAATGGATTTCTGCGTCTCATCTAGTAAATGGTCATCCAGGGGCAAACCGCTGGCCAGATGCAGATAAAAGCGCAAACCACGTCGGGTACCCCGCCAGCGATAAATCTCCATGGCATAGCGAATTAAAGCTCGCTGTTGGGCTAAACTTAAGGGTCCTTTAAAAGACCAGCCAACCCAATGAGCGAGAAATGGCAACATGGCCTGGGGAGCCGTTAATGGATCGAGGTAGGCCCATTGATGATTGAGAATATCGACGGTGGGTTCAAATGTGGTTTCAAAGATTTTGAGAAAACGACCGACAAAGTCAACGCTGCGGTAAATGTCGGGTAAATGATCGAGATAGCGACTGGGTGGTCGAATCAGTATTTGAAAGGGATTAACCTGTTCCTGGCTGTTCCCCCTTGGGCTAGTGGCCGTAACTGTGAGCTGACCAGAATAGTCCAATGTGAGGGGAAGCTGATCGGGAGAAAGAGGCTGTTCAAAGAAGTTGGATGCGATCGCAAAATAAACCACCGCCTCCATTTGATGATGCTCTGGCAGCGTCGTTCCCTCTGTACGCAACTGCCACCAGTCCAGAGGAATATCTCCAGTCACGGAAAACCTTAGCGCTAGGGGGGCATCTGAATGGTTTTTGATCCGCACCACTAGCTCGCTAAGTTCTCCTGGCCGCAGCAACAGCCTGGTGTGTAAGGACTGTGGCATTAAGCTCTGCCGCGAGAACACAATGGCTGACTCTGGTGCAGCCTCTGGCACCTGCAGAGGCTGCAGCTCAAGGCTCATGAGTTGTCCGGTTTGAATTCGTGACATGGGCACTCGCTAACTAATGAGACTAATGGTGTGCCCCGAACGCAGCTGACTATCAGCCCAGGAGCACACTAACCCCAACGGCCCTGGTTTGACGATATTGTCAGGGGCCAGTTGCCGCACCCAGCCAGTAGACTGTTTTCTGACTTCGTAGAGCATGACGGCACCGAGATACCGCACCCCGGTCACCCCTTGCAACAGGGTAATAATGTCCGACGGATGGACTGCCGTACCAAAGGGCCAACCCTGGCCCTCTCGACCGCCCACGAGAGGGTTGAGAAACCGATAGAGAGCCACCTGCAGATCGTGTAGAATCACCTGTTGTGCTTCGGGTGCATTATAGGCCGCATCAATGGCCACCTCTGTTTTGACGGTCACCCCCACATAGTCGGGTGAATGTAGTTTTACCTGTACGCCTAAAGGCCGACGCTCGTCTAGGTATTGAGTTATTTGATCCGTTAGCTGGGGCGTCAGGTCAAAGGCGTCTGGTGAGATTCCCATGGCGGTTTCAATACTGGTGGTATTGGCCTGGGGGACCAACATTAGGGTCACTATTCCCGGCTGATTGTTTATTTGCTTAGGACAAATACTACGGGCCACAGCCCCCTGACTCGCTTCAATGGCCAGGGTTTCAAAATCTTCTGGGGTAATGGCGCGATCTCGGGTACGCAACAATCGCGGTACTCGCAAGACAGCGGCATCCAACGATTCGGCATCAGCGCCATGACAGGCAGCACCATAGTTAATCACTGAAGCCACATAGGGGACAGCGGACTTAACTACCCGTAGGGTGTGGGGTTGAACATTGCCACGCTGGCCACCGCCGGTCCGGTAAGCTCTCATGGTGATAATTGCACCCCTGGGGGGAACAGCGCCATACTGGCGTTCTAATAATTGGGGAGCAGCCGTGAGAACGGTGGTCCCGTTGGACTGTTGTTGCGATCGCACTCTTGTCGTCGTTTTTAACTGACCCGGCTCTCGAATCAACGGGCCAAACTGTAACATTCCTGTGAGTGAATCAATCGTGTAGTGATAATCCTCCGGCCCCGAATCAGCAAAATCATTCACCTCTTGCCAATCTTGTTGTACACCATTAGGTAGAATAATTGTTAAATATTCCGTACTGTCGCGGGGGAGTACTGGGTAGTTCTGTAATTGAAACTGTTGTCCTGGCTGGCCATCACTCTCTCCCAATAGCTCATCCTGGATCAAGGTACATTGACTAGAATCTATAGTGCCGCCAATGGAGCGCGCCGCAACACTCAGCAGACGGGGAGAGCTACTATAGGCTGCAATTCCCTCAGCAGGTTCAATACAAACGCAGCGTAACCATCGACCACGATAGCTAGCAAAATCGGTAACAGGAAACTGTTGAGGCAAGTGCAGGACGACTTCTCCCCGCTGAATATCGCTACTGCTACCCGTATCATAAAAACTAAATCCCCGAGTCTCATCATCACTTTCCTGCATTAGCACTGACACCCAGCTATGGCCGTCCCAAGCTTCCCATTTACGTGGTGGAGCCTCAGGTCGAATACCAGTCGGTGTAGCGGTTTCTCCTTCAAAATTTAGGGCAACAACATTTCCTTCTAGCAACTGGTCTGGGTCGAGCACTAAATAAAAACTGTTACCAGCCCGGGGGGTGGGGTTAAAAATAGCCTGCTCGCTGCCACGCCAGTGCCCATCAGTTTGACGAGTCCACCGCACCGATAAACGATCCCGTAATACATTGGGGATATGTTCCGCAGTATCTGCTGTTAGTAAATGGTGAATATAGGGTAGGCCAATGGTCAATGGCCGATCGGTACTAAAAACAATGGCCTCATCCGTTTCAGTCCGTTCAGTGGCGACTTCCACCGCCGCTGGAATTTGGTATGGCTCCGGTAGACTAGCCGCCAGGTAAAAGGTGATTGGCGTATGGGCTGGAGCTGGGGGCTGCAGGCGAACGCCTAACAATTCCAAAAAGGCCACATAGTTTCGCCGGGGCACCTGGTTAAACCGCATCATCATTTGGTCAGTGAGCCAACCAAATAACTCCACCATGGTGATGCCCGGATCGCTGGGGTTATGATGGGTCCATTCTGGACAGTAGCGCGGCACCCGCAACAAACATTCTTCTACCAGATCCTTAAATTGGCGATCGTCCAGGTTAGAGTTTGGGAGTTTAGGCAAAAAGTCAAATTCCATGACAGCTACTCCGGCGTGAGATAAAACGGATAGACTAAACTGCGCCG
>JBCCJR010000422.1:0-4670 GCA_039045805.1 Cyanobacteria bacterium P01_C01_bin.118 | reverse complement strand
CGGCAGTCACCCCTGAAATAGCGGGAGTTGCTGAAGGGTCTGCAGTTGAGTTAGATACTGAAGATTTAGCTGAAGCAGACAGCACCGATTTTGCTGCTGATAGTTCGGTTGCGAGTGGGGCTGAGCGCGCTGCTCGGGTTCAGTCTTCTGGGAGTATGGAGGAAACTTTAGCTGCGATCGCAACCCAACTCGCAACTGCTCAACCCACAGACGTAACTTACCCACTGGTATATCACCTACAGGTCACACCAGATGGCACCATTACCACCATTGAACCCATTAGTGAAAATGCGCCTGCGATCGCACTCCCCGAACAGGCCATTAACCCAGCTCCTGGTCGGTTTCTACAGGTGGAGTTAATTTACACTGGCGCTAATCGACCTATGGCTAATGAATTGGTTGAATAGGTGGGCCGTGCCCACCCTACAATGCTGTGATACGACTCAAAGCCCCCAGGATTGGGGGTTTGGAGGCCTTAGACCGGGCCCACCCTACAATTCTGGGACTACAACCCTAAGATCTATCTTATTTAGATCTACCTTTTCTAGGTCTGTCCTTTTTCTTCTTAGCTGCACGATTTTTACGACCGATCAACCCTTGATTAACCGGAAATCCTGCCACTGGAATGACCTGATGATGACGTTTCTCTTCTTCTTCCTTTAGCTCTGTATAGTCCAACCAGTGAATACAGTCCACAGGACAAGTATCAATCGCTTCCTGAATCATTTCTTCTGGGTCCCCATCCTGACGTACGACCCGAGCTCTACCATGTAGTGGCTCCACATAAAACGTATTGCGAGCAACATGAACACAGTTCATACAGCCAATACAGGTGACCTCATCGACATAGACCCCCTTTTGACGAAACGCTCCCCCTAACTCAGGCTCTAAACCGCTACGATCGTTTGCATCCCTAAGTAAACCACCCAATTCAGGCTCCAGGCCTGAGCGTTGGTCGGATGAGTCGGTTGGCAACGTCATCGATTCCTACTCCAGTCGTACAGGAAGACCTCAATCAACTCCCCTTAAGTCAACAGGCGACCCAAAGCATCAAGCTTTAGGGCCGCCTGCAAAAGAACATATTGCTAAATTCCTTAGCTATTAGACCAACGCTGCAGAACCAACCGAATGGAACCATCTTTGGCAGTCTTCTGTTCAGCTACTTGGAAACCCTGGTTTTCAGTTTCAGTTAAAACAGTGTGATAAGCGTAGCGCTGAGTCACCTTATTTAAGAAACCGTCTACGGAAAGAGATTGCTGCCAGTACTGCATGTCGGCAACCAGCTCATAGTCCCCAGTGTCAGCATTTTGCTTAAAGCCTAGGTCATAGCCATTGTCTTGCTCAATAACGACCTCAGCAGTTTCAGTCTTACCCTGATAACCACGAACTGTTTGCGGACCGGCTTTCCAATCGGCACCTATGTCAGTTAACGCAGCCTGCAGAGCAGGAAGATTGCGAATCTTGGTTTTGATCTGGCTAAAGTGCGACATCTTAAACCTTGTATTTAATCGAAGTTAACAACGTGGCCGTTTGGCCCAAGTTTAGCTGCCTATGGCAAACAAGCCTACCAGCTACTGTAATTGGCCTGAGAATCTGTCTGCTCAGAAGCAAGTTGATTATCCTGAGCATAGAACTCAGACGTTTTTTCCTGGGAAAGAACCTGACCTAACTGAGCCTCAACGGCGGCAGTTACCTCTGAACAAGAGCGACCAACAATGCCAGTCACTAGCTCCTTAACACGGCCATCAGGATAAATTACAAATTCCAGTGTTTCCAAAAAGATTCACCTCTCATGGAGAACGCTAAATCATAAACACAATAATAAACACACCATAACTAACGAATAGTTAAAAATCCATATAGAAAATTAATATGGAGCATTGATTTTAGGAGCGCTTACTTTGATCGTAAATTTAGTGTCGCGCAACTTCCTAAAGCAGTCAAGAATAGGGGTTGAAGGGATCATTCACTGTCGTTGATGTTTTACAAAAATCAATATTAAAAGGATATTTTGTTATCTATGTAACTTAAAGCTAACTATCCGGTCACGATTCAATCAAGCTTTCGCCAGCATTTAAGTAATGATTAGAAACATTGGCAATCAAGTATTAGGTAAATGTTAATGGGATTTGGTGGTTTTCAGTTTGAGCAGGAATTTATTGGGTCGTTACGCTGTATCCCTATGTTGGTGAGGCTTAAGCTAGATACCTGCGGAGTCAAACTCAAGCTCAATCACTGGAACCAGTTCACCCAGGCTGAGCGCCAAACTTTAGTGACGATGGCCTGTGATTCTCTAGAAGAGGCGGCGGCTTATCAACGGCATTTACAAGCTTTAGTGACTCACTACACAGGTCAGCCAGCCAAGGAAATCGAGGTGCCGGTCCATCCTCCCTGGTTGGAGACGCTGCCGCCCGAAGAGGTCAAACAGCAGGCAACTGCTCACAATATGACCCTGACTGATCAAGCCTGGCAGTCATTGTCACCAGCCCAGCGATTCGCCTTGATTAAGCTCAGTCGCCCCAGCCATGAGAACCGTAATTTTGTACCGGCGATGGAGGAGTTTGGCCTGGCAACGTCATAGTGCGCCATAGATAGTCATTACCGTACATTCCCCCCACTATTTGAACTCTGGACACAGCCCTATAGAATCATTAGCAGCATGGCCCAGCCTATCGTTTTTACACTGTATGAATAACAATCCGCTAAATAGGCGAGACTTTAGAGTCCCCAGACCAGTGAGTAACCCTCGTCTAATGCCAGCCATACCTTGGTCCCTAATGGCGTTGACGTTAGTTCTCCATGGGGTAGTCGGAACTTTTTTATCGGTGTTTTCTCCGCCTTTTTGGGTGTGGCCCTTAGCGTTTGGCGGTACGCTGATTCAAGCTTTTTTTCTGGCTGGACCAAGGGCACTGTCGGCATTTCGTGGGTTTCGCATCATTTTGATGCGATCGCTAACGTGTTTGGGGGTGGCGTTATCGGTGGTGTCCCTGGCGGTTGCCATTGGGTTTGGCGGCACTAATGATATTGACAGTATTCGATTTGGCCAAATTGGGGGGACGCTGTTTGCCATTAACCTGGGTGTCTTGGTCTTGACAGCGATCTGCAGTGTGTTGATTGCCTATATTGGCGATCGGTTATTGGTGCGGATGGGCCGATTTCGGGGTGGTATGCTCATTCTTAGTTTTTGCTTTCTAGGGTTGTTTATAGGTGGCGCATTGGGTCTGGCAAGCGCAAGCTAGCGGCGACTTGCTAAAGAGCGTCAAACCGTAGGATTGGCATTACGACATTAGAGAGGAGACAGACGGGCTATTGACGGATCATCATCACATATTGATGCGATAGCCCGCTGATTTGACGTTCAAATCAAATTAAATCTGACAGAATAATAACTACAGCTCTCTTCAATGGTTTTATCGATTGACTTTGGCACTAGTAATACAGTGCTCTGCCGGTGGAATGTGGCTACCAATTCTTCTGAAGTCCTCTCCTTAGATGCTGTTTCCCAGCGCCAGGCTGGGCCTGCGGTGATACCCAGTCTGGTCTATGTGGAGAATGCCCAGCAAAATCAGACGTTAATTGGTCAGCCGGTCCGAGATCGGGGACTAGAGCGAACAGACCGCTGCTTCAAAAACTTTAAACGCGGCATCGGCACATCGATCCAGGGGTTTATGCCGGATTTTGATGGCTGTACGGTTACCTTTGAACAGATCGGAGAATGGTTCTTAACCCAGGTGATTGAACAGCTTAAGCAGCAAGAAGATGCTCTGGACGAAGTGGTGCTAACAGTGCCGGTGGATAGTTTTGAATCCTATCGCAGCTGGCTAGGTACCCTGTGCCAAACCTGGGACATTAATCGGGTGCGGATGATTGATGAACCCACCGCGGCTGCCCTGGGGTACGGCCTTCAGCAGGATGAAACGGTGTTAGTGGTGGACTTTGGTGGCGGTACGTTAGATCTTGCCATTGTGCAGCTAAGCGGTAAACAGTCCCAGGCTCTGGGCTACATTCTCAAGTGGGATCAAAAAGCTATGGGCGATTCTGCTCAAAAGGTTTCCACAGCCAAGGTTCTGGCCAAAGCGGGAGAAAATTTAGGCGGTGCCGACATTGATCAATGGGTGGCTCAATACCTGGCGGACCAGCAAGGGGTGCCCATCTCGCCACTGATACTACGGCTGGCGGAACAGCTCAAAATCCAGCTGTCTAAGGAGGTAAGCGCCAGTGAAAGCTATTTTGATGATGAAACTTTTGATAGCTATGAGTTCACCCTAACTCGGGAGCAATTTGAAAAGATTCTGCAGCAGCAGGGCTTTTTTGAACGTTTGGATGAGCGGGTCACCCAGGTGCTTCAGCAGGGGCGGCGTCAGGGGATAGATGCGGCCGATATCGATGCTGTACTGCTGGTGGGCGGCACCAGCCAAATTCCAGCAATTCAGACCTGGATTAACGGGCAATTTGATGGCACTAGGGTATGTTGCGATCGCCCATTCACAGCAGTTTCTGCAGGGGCACTGCAGCTACAGCAGGTAACGCTGACGGACTTTCTATACCACGGTTATGGCATTCGGTTTTGGGATCGGCGCAACAATTGTCATGGTTGGCATTCAATTATTGGCCAGGGGCAGCCCTACCCGATGAATAAGCCGGTGGAGTTGGTGTTGGGGGCCTCTAAT
>JBCCJR010000421.1:0-4676 GCA_039045805.1 Cyanobacteria bacterium P01_C01_bin.118 | reverse complement strand
TAGCCAGGGTACGAATTTCGTCAGCAGCGGTGGTCATCAGTTCCCCACCATCACACACCTGTTTATTGAGGGTCATCTTACCGGACTCAATCCGTTCGATATCGAGCATGTCGTTGATCAGACGCACCAAACGATCGGCATTTTTGGCGGCAATCTGCAGCATTCGCTGTCCCTTTTCTGGCTTGGTGTTCAACACACCACTGGCCAGGAGATCTAATGAGCCCAAAATCGATGTGAGCGGAGTGCGTAGCTCGTGGTTAACAACAGAAATAAACTCATCTTTGAGTTTTTCCACTTCGTGGCGATCGCTAATGTCAATGCAGGTGCCAATGTACCCGGCAAAACTGCCATTTGATCTAAAGCGGGGTACACCCCGACTCAAGACCCAACGATATTGGCCATCGGCGCGGCGTAAGCGATATTCCAGCTCAAAGGTGCGCCGCTCTTCAAAGGCTGTAGCATGGATCTTAAGACAACGGTCATGGTCGTCAGGGTGAATGCCCTCGGTCCATCCATTGTCCACTTCTTGATCGAGCTGACGACCAGTGAACGTAAGCCAGGTTTGGTTAAAGAAGGTGTACATATGGTCTGTTCCCGTCATCCACAAAAGAACAGGAGCACTGTTGGCGACGGTGCGAAAACGGGCTTCGCTTTCGCGCAAGGCTTCTTCAATGAGCTGTTGCTGTTGCTGCGCCAGATCAGCGGAGAGAAACCGACCAATGCTTTGGGCCATCAGTTCAATAATCTCTTGTTCATGGCGGGAGAAACCCTGGTTTCGAATCTGTGTGGATGAGAAGTTGAGGGTGCCATAGATCTCTTCATTCACCCAAATAGGGGTACCCAAATAGGTTTCCAGATGCAGCATGCGATAAACGGGGTGGCCTTTCATGGCATCGATATTGCCCACATGTTTATAGGTAATGGTTTGATGCTCCCTGACGACAGCGGCACAGTAGGTATCGGCAAGTTTAAAGACCTGATCGGCAGCTAGTGATATCAGATTTGATTGTACTGATCGAATCGTGTAGTTTTGGTCATGAATTTGGCTAATAATGCCGGTTTCTAAACCAAGAATCTGACAACCGGTTTCTAAACAATCGGCAAATAGCTGATCAAACGTTTTATAGTGAGCTGTGTTGATTCGGTGTAGATGTTTAAGGTGACTACTAAACTGTCTAAGATTTTCTTCGGTAGCTTTGCGTTCAGTGGTTTCGGTAACTAGCTGGGAATGGCGCTGTTGAGATTTTTGGATAAGCCAGACAACCCAGGTGGCTAGTCCGGACAGCAGCAGACCGCTGATTAAAACAACGGTGGGTAAGGGAGACTTTTCCTGGGCCAGAAGGGCTGCTGTGGGCCATACTTCAATCTGCCAAACGGTGCCGTAGAGGTTAATTTCAGTATGTTGGCTCCAGCGGGTTTGGAGATTAGCGGGGGATGGGGCAGCAGGAATCCGACGGTAGATTTCGGTGCCGTTCTCTTGAATTGCGATCGCATAGTTAGGGGCAACCTGTTCATTCAAAATAGTCTCGAACAAGTGTTGCACCCGAAATACCCCCACAATAAACCCGTCAAAGGACTGATCAGAGGCTAGAAAAATGGGGGAGTATACCAGCACACCTGGCCCACCCTGTATCAGGTCCATTGTTGATGAAACACCAACGCTGCGGTCGGTGCGGGCAAAGTCAAGCGCTTCTTTACGGTTAGGTTCTGCTGCTAGATTTAAATCTTGAACGACCTCATTACCTTCCATGGGCACAACCCAACGGACATAAAAATCTGCATCGATCCACTCAATTGCCTGTTGACCAGGATAATCATGTAGCAGACTTTCGGCGTCAATGGTCCAACTCTGTTGCGATTGTCCTCCCTGGGCAGCCCATCTGCGAGACATACGCACCAGCGCCTGTATCCGATTATCCGTTTGGGAGCGAATCTCTCGGCCAATGCTAACGGTGGCGAAGTCAACCCGTCGGTGAATTTGGGTTTCTTCCTGAACCTTGAGGGATTGCCAAAGGGTTAATGTGGCGGCAATAAGACTTGCTCCCACTACGGTTGGCAGCCACGTTGCTTTCCAGAGTTGAAATCGTCTGTTTGAGGGCTGCATGGGAGTCTCCCTGACTTCCTAAACCGATAATCCTGGACCGATAATCCTAGACCGATAAGCTATGGCCCGGTTGGACTCGATCTAAGCGTTTGATTGCCTCTATGACCAGCGTGGAATAATTTCCCACTGGCCAATCGTCGGATAGTTCTTCATTCTTTGAGGGATAGGCAGCCAATCCGGCACTAAAGTTAATGAATGGTTGCTGAGTATCTCCAAGGCATTGTAGGGGCACCTGACGTAGCTGTTTGCGCACGCTTCGCAAACGCTGCATACCCTCGTCCCCCCTAAGACCGTACATAGCCACAATAAAGAGTCGACCTCCCCAGCGACCCACCACGTCATCACCCACAAATGTCTGATGAAGGAGATGGGCAAAATGAACCAGGACTTTATCACCGACCTCATACCCATGGTGGCGATTAATGGTGTCTAGATCATCGACGGCCAGCATGGCAATGCATACCGGTTGGTGATGTTGTTGTCCCCTATCCAAGAGCTGAGTAATTGTTTGAATGGCATGACGGCGATTGGCCAACCGAGTCAGGGCATCAATCTCTATCTGGGATTGGCTCAGCCGTGAGCGTTCTAAGCGGTTAAGAATGCGGGTGATCAACTCTGGACCAACAATGGGTTTCGAGATATAGTCATCTGCCCCCACTTCAAAAACCTGATGCTTGGTGCTGGCGTCGGCATGGGCGGTAAGAAACAGAATCGGAATGTGGCACCACTGTAAATCACTGCGCACAACCTGACATAGGGCTAGACCATCGATATAGGGCATTTCAACATCCAGAACCAGCACATCGGGTTGGATCTCATTAAACACATCCCAAAACAGTCTGGGGTCTACCAGTGTAAATACTTTCAAACCCCAGGGTTTGAGCAGTTGCTCCACGGCCTCTAGAATCTGTGGATCGTCATCGACCACCAAAACCTTGGCAGTGTCTGTGTGGGCCCGCATCCACAGATCAATCACAGTGTCGATCATCGCTGCTGCCGGTACAGTAGACGGAATAAACCCCCGACCGCCTAAACGGGATGCCTTGACCCGGTCCAGCAAACTATCTTGATCGGTCCTTAGCAATACAGGTACTGACGGAGTTAAGGCTTGTAATTCTGCCAAAAGGGTCACCATGTCAGGGGTCAGGCGAACCTTATTCTGGTCTACGGCTGCTGTCAGATCTAAAAGCACCACATCCGGGCGCTGCTGGCTAAGCAGGGTACGAGCCACGACGGGATCTGCTTGGCACTGTAGTGTCCAATCCTTAGCGACATTTGCCAGGGCTGAGGCACACTCGGTTTGGAAGTCTTCATCACTGGTCACAACCAGTAGATAAGCAGCATGGGATAGGAGGGCATTACCTTGGGGTGTGGCTGGCTTTGGATAAAACAGCGTGGGGGTGTCGCTATGCACCGCTCTTTGCACCGTTTGTCGTAGTTGGCCAATTAAGTCTGTAAGCTGAGTCCGTTCATGGTCTGGCAGCGTGGGCCAGTTTTGAAATGCTTGCTCTGCCTTTTGGGCCAGTTTTGAGCCCCGATCAAAGTTGAACATCCCCAAGGAACCTGCCAGCTTGTGGGCCTCTGTTTCAGCCTGCTGCCGGAGGTCTTCTGCCAGGGTGTTGGTGACCCCAGCAGAGGTGGCCTTTTCAATCACAGAAATACGTTTGTTCAGACGCTGCTTGGCACGTTCCCAAACGGCAGTGGTTGCCATATTGGCTTGCTGTGCAACCTGGGGCGTCAGTGCTAAGTTTTCTGCGTGTAGCCGATAGCCGATGCCATAGACTGTTTCGATCGGGTCATGACGCACACCCGCAGCCTTGAGATGCTGGCGTAAGCCCTTGATATGGGCAGTGATGGTTTCTTCTCCAGGGGACCCTTCAAAGGACCACAGGTGATCAAGGATGGCCCCACGGCTAAACACCCGTTGAGGATTCCGTAAAAAAAGTTCTAGCAGGTCATATTCCCGTGGCCGCAGATAGATTGGTTTTCCCTGGTGGGTGACTTCGCGGGTACTGGGATCCAGGGATAGCGCTTCCCAGGTAAGCACCGGCAGCAGAGTAACGGATTCCCGCCGCTGCAGTGCCCGAATTCTAGCCAGTAGCTCCGCCAGGTTAAAGGGCTTGGTCACATAGTCATCAGCCCCTGCATCCAAACCCAGGACTTTACTCTGGCTATCATCCTGAGCGGTGAGTAAAAGGATTGAGGTTTGGATACCGTGGGACCTCAACCTGCGGCAGAGACTAATGCCGTCCAGCTTTGGCAACATCACATCTAGCAAAATCAAGTCATAGCTAGAAACAGACGCCAGACCCCATCCCATCTGACCATCGGTGGCCACATCGACAGCATAGTGCTCCGCACTTAAAGCCCTGACTAAGGCTTCCGCTAAAACGGTGTCATCTTCAACCAGAAGAATTTTCACCCTCAACTCCCCCTGAGTGCAATCACCATGCCAAAAATCGGCATAGGTCAGGCCATAGTTTTCTTTGCCCACGCTAGCGCGAGTTCATGATGACTCAAGCAGGTGTTTGTAAATTGCAACACTCTCGGGGGGTGGGGAAGGGAGAAGGGG
>JBCCJR010000420.1:0-4681 GCA_039045805.1 Cyanobacteria bacterium P01_C01_bin.118 | reverse complement strand
CATCGCCATGTGCTCAAATATCGCTTTGCATCAGTGTTTCAGATGATGAGTTATTGCAATAACTTGCTAACACAGTGTAAGAAAACGGCGCTATCCGTGGGCTCTCTCTATACTGGTAGATGTTAATGCCCCCAGAGATGTTATGCCTACCCTAACCCAAGAACGTGATGTGTTTAGTCAGGGTAAACCGCTTTGGTCTCGTGCGATCGCCACACCCGCCGTCGAATTTGGCCCTACCCCATTACCCGTTCTAGAGGGACAGATTCCAGACGAGCTGCGCGGCAGCCTATATCGCAACGGTGCCGGTCGTTTACAGCGCGACGAACAGCGCGTTGATCACTGGTTTGACGGCGATGGCGGCATTCTGGCCGTACACTTTTCTGACGCTGGTGCAACCGGGTTATACCGCTATGTCCAAACCCAGGGACTCCAGGCAGAAGAAAACGCTAATCAATACCTGTACGGCGGCTACAGCCAAATGGCTCCCGGCCCACTGTGGAAACGCTGGGGTGCAAAACCCAAAAATGCAGCCAATACTTCGGTTTTGGCACTGCCAGATAAGTTGCTGGCCCTTTGGGAAGCGGGCAATCCCCATGCCCTGGATCTAGAGACTTTAGAAACCATCGGCTTAGAAGACTTTGACACACTACAGCCAGGACAACCCTATTCAGCCCATCCCAAACAAGATCCCAAAACAGGAGAGATATACAACTTTGGCGTTGTCTTTGGCCGCAAAAACTATATTCAACTCTACCGCAGCAATGCCTCTGGCCAGATTCAACAACAGAGTCAGATTTCCCTCCTCCGAATTTCATTAGTCCATGATTTTGTTCTCGCCGGTCCCTATCTTATTTTCCTAGTCCCCCCCATTAACCTGTCGCTGTTGCCCATTTTGTTAGGTACCCAGGGCTTTAGCGACGCGATGCGATGGCAACCCCAGTATGGAACACAAATCATTATTGTTGATCGCCATACCCTCCAAGAAGTCTCCCGACTTGACACCGACCCCTGGTATCAATGGCACTTTGGCAACGGCTACCAGGCAGCTGACGGTTCAGTCATCATTGACTATGTACGCTACGAAGACTTTAATACCAACCAGTGGCTTAAAGAATTTGTCACCGGCTACCCTGTGACTCCGGCATCCTCACAGCTGTATCGCTTGCGGTTAGATGTCGCTGCAGGCAAAGTTCTCTCAAACCAGCCCCTATTTGACCTGGACTGTGAGTTCCCTATTGTTTCCCCACAAGACGTCGGGCAACATCACAAATCTCTCTTCTTCTGTTATAAATCTCAAATCATTAATGAAGAATTCTTTGACAGTATCGCCTATTTAGACCCCGACAGTGGTCGCTCTAGTCTGATGCAATTTACCCAAGGCCAATATCCCATCGAACCCATCTACGCCCCAAATCCCCATGGCCCCGGTTGGCTCCTCACCACCGTCTTTGACGGAAACAAAGATAAAAGCACCATTCAAATTTTGTCAGCCGACAATCTAGACGACGGACCCATTTGCATCCTAGAACTCCCCGAAATCATCCCCTTCGGCTTCCACGGTACCTGGCAGTCGAGAGATTCTGGCTGATGATCTTATACGGAAATCCGGGTTAATTGCGTCCGATATCGAAGGACACCCACAAGGAGACGCCCCTACAGGATCATTGATTTTGCATCAAAAACACTGAATTTTGTGGGGTTAAGAATCTAGACTTTACTTTGGCAAAGAGATCGAAATATCTATAATTGACCCCGCCGTAACCCCAATTGAATGCAATTAGGGATAACCCAGTACGTTGGGTCTTAGGGCGGCGTAACGGCCCTAACCATGGGGGGTTGGGGAACTCGGAGGGACCCCAAGCAACATCTTTAAACACCCTATCAACCCTCATAAATAAAAGCTCAGCATTATAGCCAATCATTTCGTCGCGGCATCCTTCGCACCAAAATATATGCAACCTTACTCCTCCCTCTCAAATTATTAAACCCCTTGCCACTATGAACGAAGCCCGTTATGCAGGTCTCTACAACAACAAATCGCTAAATTTCAAGGAACATCAAATACCTGTTCAAACCCCCTCAATAATGAAACCCATGTAAAAAGTTATCTTTAAGCAAAGACATCAATCAAAATTTGTGCAATTTTTAAGTAGGGAAATAAATTTTACTGACATTGCCCAGATACCTGACTCTATGCCCACGAACGCTAAACTGCCAGTTCGAAAAATTTTAGTACTTGCTGCCAATCCTGGCGACACATCCAAGCTCAGTCTGGATGAAGAAGTGCGTAGTATTCAGCGCAGCATTCAGCTATCTAAAGAACGGGACCAGTTTCAAATCGTGTCCGAATGGGCCGTCCGCACTGAAGATCTGATCCAGGCATTGATGTTCCATCAGCCCCATATTGTCCACTTTATTGGCCATGGTGTTGGCGATCACGGACTGGTGCTGGATGATAGCCGAGGCCGCAGTCAGCTGGTGCCAACGCGAGCATTAGCCCGGTTATTTCAGCAGGTATCCAGTGTCGAGTGCGTTCTGCTCAATGCCTGCTATTCCGATAGTCAGGCCCAGGCCATTAGCCAGTTTGTGTCCTGCGTCATCGGCATGAATCAGCCCATTGGCGATGTGGCAGCCATCAGCTTTTCGCGAGGATTTTATACGGCTCTAGGCCATAGCAGTTCCTACGAAGCCGCCTATGAAATGGGGCGTACCGCCATCGATTTGGAAGATATTGCCGATGAGGTAGTTACCCCCGTTCTACGGACTCGTGCTGGAAAAGTAATTGATGATCGCTTTGGGAGTACCGCTAGCCCTCAAGATAGCCGCGCTGCCACACGGCGGATCTTTATTAGCTATCGCGACGAGTCCCCGGATAAGGACTTAGCCCAGGAATTTTACGATGCGTTTCAGGCTTCAGGGCATGAAGCCTTTATGGCGGCAGAAAGTATCAAGCTGGGCGAAGACTGGCGCAAACGGATTAGTGCTGAGCTGCATCAGTGTGATTATTTCCTGCTGCTACTGTCGCCCTTATCAGCCACCAGTGAAATGGTGACCGAGGAAGTTAAGCGAGCACGGAGTCTGCGAGATCGGCGTAATCGACCAGTGATTTTGCCCATTCGGGTGCAGTTTCCCATGGATGATCCGCTGAACTATGAACTGCGGGGGTATTTACAGCAAATTCAGCAGCGGGAATGGCAGTCAGCAGCAGATACGTCTGCCTTGTTGCAGGAGTTGCAGGCACTGATGAAAGAGCAGCCTGGTCAGAAGGACGCTGATCCAGTTGATGAGGATACTGAGCAGTCGATACCGCTCCGACCAGTGGCTGACAGCATTGATCGGCCACCATTACCAGTTGCTGAACCGGAGCTACAGCGAGAGCCTGGAGGCTCAGTACCGCTAAAGTCAGGGCTATATGTAGATCGTCCGCCGATTGAAACAGATTGTTTTGCCGAAATTGAACAGCCAGGATCGTTGATCCGCATTAAAGCACCACGTCAGATGGGTAAAACATCTTTGATGGCAAGGATTCTGAACCATGGGCGGGAGCTGGGATATGCAACTGTGCCAGTGAGTTTTCAGCGGGCGGACAGTCAGTTGTTTAATGATTTGGATCTGTTGCTGAAATGGCTTTGTTCCCAGGTGGGACGCAGGTTAAAAAAGCTCAAAGATCTAGAAGATTATTGGATGGGCTTTGGTAGTAAGGATAAGTGCATTGCTTACTTTGAAGAGTGTTTGCTAGAGGAGTTGGAGACACCGCTGATACTGGCATTAGATGAAGTGGATATGGTGTTTCCCCATGCGACGGTAGCGGATGATTTCTTTGGGCTATTGCGATCCTGGTATGAGTCGGCTCGCTATGGGGACTTTGGTAGCGAACTGTGGGAGAAGCTGCGGCTGGTGGTAGTGCATTCTACCGAAGCCTATGTGCCTTTGAATATTAACCAGTCACCGTTTAATGTGGGCAAAAATGTAGAGCTGGAGGAGTTTTCAGCGGAGCAGGTGCAGGATTTAGCACAGCGATATGGCGTGTCGGCCAGTGCTAGTCAGACGGAGGCGCTGATGGAATTAGTAGGGGGACATCCCTATTTAATTCGTAAGGCGCTGTATCATCTGCGGCGGGATGATTTGAGTATTCGGGTATTAGCTGAGACAGCAGCAACGGAAGCGGGAATCTATAGTGACCATTTGCGGCGACATTTATATGTGCTACAAGACTATCCGCAGTTGGCAGAGGCTTTTCGGCAGGTGGTAACAAAGCGGCGTCCGGTGGATATTGATGCAGAGTCTTCGTTTAAATTGGAGAGTATGGGGTTGGTGACGTTGTCAGGTAATCAGGCATCGCCATTGTGTGAGATTTATCGCGAGTATTTTAGGGAGCATCTGGAGGGATAGGTTATGGCTGCCGTATGGAATAACTTGGAGGATAATATCTACAATGAGATATAGCCTTGGCGATATTGTATTAATGCCCTTTAGTTAAGGTAGTAGATAGAAAGCAGGATTTCCTGAATTGCTTATGAATGTCATTCAACTTCGTCAAACGATTAATCAATATCTTGATCAGCTCTCTAGCGAACGTTTGCGTTTGGTGGCTGACTTTATAAATTTTTTGGTTCATCAAGAACGGCAAGAGCAGCCCAGTGATGATGATTTTCGGCCTGCTACAAATAGTTCATTATTG
>JBCCJR010000419.1:0-4696 GCA_039045805.1 Cyanobacteria bacterium P01_C01_bin.118 | reverse complement strand
AGCCTATTTCCATCGCGGCTTGATATTCAGAGCCCTGAACTATTCTGAACTGGCTATTAGTGACTTTACAGCCGCGATTGAGCTGAATGAGGACTATGCGGAGGCCTATGGAAATCGCGGGGCGGCCCATTATGAGCTGGGGGCCATGGGTCCAGCTCTGCAGGATATTAATCGAGCCATCGAGTTAGATGAAAATAACCTGGAAGCTCACTACAACCGCAGCTTTGTGCTGATTGCTCAAAATCGACCTAAAGCAGCTCTAGAGTCTCTGGAAACCGTACTTTCCCTAAATCCTGGCTATGCCGATGCTTACTTACTTCGGGGTCAGGTATATACGTCTACCGGCAATACACCCGCTGCCATCAACAGTTTTAGTCAGGCCCTGGAGCTAGAACCCGATACTGCCGAAGCCTACTACGGTCGAGGCAAAGCGTACGCACTGGCTGGAGAACAGCAGTCTGCGATCGCAGACTTTACCGCCGCTCTGGCTCGCAACCCTAACCATGCCCCATCCTATAAAGGTCGTGGAGACGCCTTTGCCGATCAAGGGGAAGGGTTTAGCGCCCTGGGGGACTACACCACCGCGATCGATCTAAATGGTAGTTATTGGGAGGCCTACTCTAGCCGTGGTCGTGTCCATTACGAAGCCGGTAATTACCAGGAGGCTTACGCCGACTTTTCCACAGTTATTGTCGCCAATGTATTTGACGCGGATGTGTTCTACTACCGTGGCGTCACCAATGCTCTCTTAGGAAATACTGCCGGGGCAGAGTCAGACCTGGAAAAAGCCGGTAGCCTATATCTCACTAACAATGAAGCACAGCGCTATCGTATTGTGCTAGACGCCCTCGGCAAGCTGTAGAGCAATCTTCGTCGGGGCCTTCTGCAGGCCTCGACATGAATAATCCCAGCTGCAACACATTTCTCCTCGGTTTATCCTAAAGAGAACGTCTTGCAAGGGTTATCTTGAATGATTCAGCGGCTGATTGGCGCTCTGATTTGTCTCGTTCTTAGTGTGTTTTTAGCCGCGCCAGCCCAGGCTTCGGTGCATGTCTACCATGAGCGGCCTGGACAGACAACGCTACGATCGCAACAAAGCCTGCGCGATCGCAATGATCGTTCATGGCAGGCCATCTTGTTCAAACGCTATCGCGCTGATGGTTTGGAAGGTATGTATCTGCGTCTAGTGGGGTTTCCAGGCGTTGTAGAGGTTGACCCACAAAAGCCTCTACTAATTGAGACAGGCACCTCATTGCAATGGCAGGCAACGCCAAAGCTCGATCCGCCCACGCCTGCATTACCCAGCAATACCAATCAGTATGATGTGGCGGATGCGATTGGAGAGCTGCAGAAAGCAATTCCCCTAACCTTGGTGGTCCCTCTGCAAGGAAAAGCACCGGGCGAAATTATCGTACCGCCCTACGCGGTCAAAGAATGGCGAGAATTGGCGGTGCAAACAATGGATGGTTAGATAGCCTAACCGTCGCTATTGGTGGGCCGTGCCCACCCTACGAGTCGTCGGCATGGTAGGAACTCCGCACCAACGGTCCGGAACGGACATGGGCAAAGCCTAAACTACGGGCTAAATCTCCCAAATGGTCAAATTCTTCTGGCGTCCAGTAGCGCTGCACTGGCAGATGGGCCAGGGAGGGACGCATATATTGCCCTAGAGTAATGCGATCGCACCCCACCGAGCGTAAATCCTGCATAGTCTGGATCAACTCTTCCTCCGTTTCCCCATGACCTAGCATCAAGCCAGATTTGGTAGGAATCGACACATCCAGCTCTTTGACATAGCGCAGTACATCCAGAGACCGCCAGTACTTGGCACCCCGCCGCACTGGTCCCTGAAGACGCTCCACGGTTTCCACGTTGTGATTAAAACAGGCAGGTTTGTGGGGAGTGATGGTGGCGATGCGATCGCGCTGTTGCCTTTTAACATCTGAACCACCCCAAAAATCAGGCGTCAGCAGCTCAATTTGAGTGTCTGGATTAAGCTCTCGAATCGCCTTCATCGTCGCTACAAACCAACCAGCCCCCTGATCAGGCAAATCATCCCGTGCCACCGACGTCAACACCACGTACTTTAGCCCCAGCAATTTCACAGACTCCGCCACTTTTTGAGGCTCCTCAGGATCCAACGGCATCGGAGAATGTCCCTTATCCACCTGACAAAAAGCACAGGCACGGGTACATGTGGGCCCCATCAGCAAAAATGAAGCCGTCTTATTGGCATAGCACTCACTGCGATTAGGACAACGCCCCTCCTCACAGATCGTATGAATCTGCCTTTGTTTAATAATTTTTTGTACAGTCGATAGTTCGCTAGCCCGACCAATGGGACGTCTCAGCCAGTCCGGCAGCTGAACAATCTCAGGTTTAGCAACACCGCCAGAACTCATTTGAGATACACTTTCCATGACACAATCAGCGTTTCTAAAGTAGGCTAGATATCCCCAGAGTTCTGAGAGCATAGACCCGGTGGTGACACCATAACCACGTCTAATCTGGCATTTATACTGCCTAGACAGGGTAAAGCTAACATTCTGGACCCAGAAAAGGCTTAGCCGCGTTCTAATCCCTTTTTGATCCTATATGATTCTTAGAAACTAGTCAGGGTCAGACTTATCATAGTTGCCGACCTGGGCAACATCTTTCTATACCGTTGCTGAACTCAGAAAGACTCAGTAACCTTACCATCACCTAAACTGTAGCTATCTATTAGGAGTCAGTCGTGGCCGCCAGTCATAAAATTTTAGTTATTGATGATAGCCGGGTCATTCGCATGCGTGTCCGGGATATGTTGCCCCAAGGTAACTTCGAAGTAATTGAAGCCACCGACGGCGTCGAAGGTTTAGATGCAATCCGGAACCAAAGACCCAATCTCATCATGCTGGATTTCTTGCTGCCGCGCATGAGTGGATGGGAAGTATTTCAAGAAATCCAAGCGTCTCCTGAACTCCAAAAAATTCCCCTCGTCCTCATGTCAGGCCGTCGGGAAGAAGTCACCGAAAAAATTCAAGGTCCCTTCGAATACTTTGAGTTCATCCAAAAACCCTTTGAACAAAAAGAACTGATCGAAGCGATTAAGGCTTCTATGGTCAAGGCACGGAAAGTAAGACCTCAGTCCAGTGTCGCTTCCCCTGCCGCTGCCGCCGCCTCTGGGAATAGCGACGCCGAAATTGCAGCCCTGAAACAGCAAGTGGCCACCCTACAAAAAGAAGTGGCCATGCTCAAAAATCAAACCGCAAAGATTCTGGCCTTTATCAAACAAAAGCTGCGTTAAGTAACCTATCAGGCTTGATCTGATTAATTTAATAAGAAATTCTGGTTAGCCACATCCGATATCAGAGGGCATCCCTTTATGGATACCCTCAAAAGTTTTTTATTTTCACCGGATGTAATCAATTCGGACTTGGGGTAACCTCTCTAACTTAAAGCTTGTCGCCCCTCTAAAGCCCTAGCCAGAGTCACTTCATCGGCGTACTCAAGGTCTCCACCCATCGGCAAACCAAATGCAATGCGGGTTACTTTGGTAAAGGGCTTGACCAGCTGCCCCACATATAGCGTCGTTGTATCCCCTTCGATACTAGGGCTAATGGCCAAAATCACTTCGGCAATCTCATCCTTATTCACCCGGTGCACCAATTGACCAATATTCAGCTGCTCGGGACCGATACCATCCATCGGTGAAATCAGTCCCCCCAGTACATGGTATTTACCCTTAAACTCTCGGGTGCGCTCAATCGCAATCACATCTCGTGAATCAGCCACTACACAAAGGGTTTGATTATCACGGCGTTTAGAACGACAGATATCGCACACTGGATCAGCAGACAGATGAAAACATATAGAGCACTGTCCCACCTGTTGTTTAGCATCCACCAGCGCCTGAGCTAGATCTCGCACTTCAGCCTCAGGACGTTTAAGTATATGTAATGCCAAACGTTGAGCTGTCTTAGGCCCTACCCCCGGCAACCGCTGAAACTCCTCAATTAATTTAGCTAACGGACGTGTATAGATAGTCCTAACTCCTTAGTAGTGCTTAGTAGTTCTATTCCTCTTCTTTAGTTGCCTCTGTAACGCTTGCAGGCGCAACTTCTTCATTTTTGCCACGAACGGGCGGCAGCTTCTCCACCAATCCCATCGTAAAAGCGACATCAGGCAAATCGCCCGTAATATATTTCCCAGGCTCAAAAACACGACCTGGCGTAAAGCAAATCTGACGCAGCTCTACCAGCTCAGTTGCTTCAAACATGGCTCGCGATAATCGACGTTCTAGGGCCATAGCTCCTCCTGCTTATTCATCAATCTGCCAAAGCTCTTGGGTGTAGGCTTCATCCAAAACCTTTTTGGGTCGTACAATCACAATCACCTTACCCAAGAGCGCTACACCGGGCTCTGTATCAAACCAGTCCATCACCAGCTGACCATCCTCGCCAGCCACTACAAAATAGCTGCTATCATCCCATGTCTGCTGCTGCCGATCCACAATCACCAAAATCGTTTCAGAAACAGAACTATCACCCTGATTGGGCAGAGCATTAAACGGCAGCAACAGCGCTACCGGATTCTGAGCTGTGAGCAACACCTGCCAGCCAGGTACGGGCACCCAGGCCATCTGCTCAGGCGATCGCACCAATCCAAAGGGTGGCTCAGGCTCTATTACTGGCACAGATTGAAACTTCTCTGCAGT
>JBCCJR010000418.1:0-4702 GCA_039045805.1 Cyanobacteria bacterium P01_C01_bin.118 | reverse complement strand
TTTGGATGCGTCGCCAGTGATTCCATGCAGCGACTCCTTGCATGATGACAATAATTGGGCTGGGAAGCAGCATGCTGGCGCAGAACTCAGTAGTAGATAACCTCTAAAGGTCTAAAAAAGCACATTGAATGTCTACTTCAAGATGCCCCATTAGCCAATGGATACAACGTCCATCAGCGAAAAGTTGGCGAGCTCGCAACAAACATTGTTATACCAAGGAGGAGTCCTGTTCTATGCTGGCACTGTGCGTCTCTAACCTAGAGGACATCGTCATGAGTTCTACTACTTCCCTATCGTTGCACTATCAAACTGTACTGACTCTGCAAACTCGTGCGAAGTCCCTACAGCGCTTTACGATGCAAGTGCAGGATGTCGTCCGCGAATCTAGGGTCATTACTGGTCTGTGTAGTCTATTTTTACGCCACACGTCGGCCAGTTTAGTGATTCAGGAAAATGCGGATCCTGATGTTTTATTGGATATGGAAACCTTTTTGGCCAAGCTAATCCCCGAAGGCAATTACTATCGCCATAGTTCAGAAGGTGCTGATGATATGCCGGCTCATTTGCGTACGGCCCTAACCCATACATCAGAGCAAATTCCGATTATGAACGGACGGCTGGCGTTAGGTACCTGGCAGGGCATTTATCTATGGGAACACCGCAGTCGTGGCTATCGCCGTGATGTCGTGGTTCATATTACGGGTGTGTGACAAAAATGACCATTGATCTGGGGGGAACCCCAACACCGCCACCGGGGTTTCGTTCTGGTTTTGTGGGTATTGTGGGACGTCCCAATGTCGGTAAGTCCACTCTGATGAATGTGATGGTAGGGCAAAAGATTGCTATCACTTCGCCCATTGCCCAAACCACCCGCAATCGCCTGCGAGGTGTGATGACACTGCCTGAGGCTCAGGTGATTTTTGTGGATACGCCGGGTATTCATAAACCCCACCATGAGCTGGGTAAGGTCCTAGTAAAAAATGCTCGGATTGCCATCAATTCTGTAGACATCACTCTGTTTGTGGTGGATGGTTCCAGTGAGCTGGGGCGAGGGGATTTGTTTATTGCCGATCTGCTCAAGCGCAGTGATGTACCCGTGATTTTAGGGATTAATAAGGCCGATCTGCAGTCGGATACTAGAGCTCAGATGCTCGACATTAGCTATCAGGCCCTTGCGGATGAACAGGGCTGGCCTGTGTGTAAGTTTTCGGCAGTGACTGAGACTGGGTTGGATCAGCTTAAGTCTAGTTTGGTAGAGCGTCTGGAGAAAGGCCCTTACTACTATCCTCCTGATTTGGTCACTGATCAGCCAGAACGATTTATTATGGGCGAGTTGATTCGTGAGCAGGTGTTGTTACATACTCGCGAAGAGGTGCCTCACTCGGTGGCTGTGGTGATTGAGACAGTGGAGGAAACGCCTAAGATCACTAATGTTTTGGCTACGGTATATGTAGAGCGCAAGTCTCAGAAAGGTATTCTCATTGGCAAAAAAGGCTCGATGATGAAAGCGATTAATACAGCGGCCCGTGAGCAAATGCAAAAGCTGATTGCCGGTAAGGTTTATCTAGAAGTATTTGTGAAAGTGCAGGAACGTTGGCGACAGTCAAGAACTCATTTGGCAGAGTTAGGCTATCGTGTTGAAGACTAGAGCAGTTTTTTAACATGGCTTATAGCGATTTCACCGTAGGTAAAGTCAAGCAAGCCTTTGGTCTTGAAACGATAGAGGGGCAACGCTTTTTGCCCGACTTACCAACCATTGAACCTTCACAATCGCTGGTTGACTTTTTGGAAGAAGCATTTCCTCTCGCATCCTTACTCAAAAGTGAAAAGGCTAAATCCGAATTGTTAATTAGTCCTGTTTTACTTGAAGTGCGAAAGATCTTAAATCGCCAGGTTAGTTTATTCTCAGGGGAAGAATTTACGGTAGATGCTCAAGCTGGCTTAGTGGGCATCTGTGATTTTGTTATTAGTCAATCAACAGAACAATTAGAAATCGAAGCTCCTGTTATTGTTGTTGTAGAGGCTAAGAAAGCAGATCTAAATGTCGGCATGGGCCAATGTATGGCGGAAATGGTGGCAGCCCAGCGATTTAATCAGCAAGAGCAACAATTCTCTGCTCCGATTTATGGTTGCATTAGTAGTGGCATTCTCTGGCGCTTTTTGAAGTTGGAGGACCAGATTATTTCTATCGATTTAGAAGATCGGTTGTTGAATCCGCTTAATCAGCTACTGGGAATTTTAGTCTGGATGGCTCAACCTTAGGGAACTGCACAGAAATAACATCCCGGGCGAAGACAGGTAGTGGGCAATAGGCAGTAGTGTTTGGAGATAGACTGTAAAGAACGTTGTCATACCCGATTGCCCAGCGAGGGCGTGAGAAGACTCACAGAGCGAGCGAACTGTCCAGCGTAGAGAACTACCTATTGCCTTGGAGAATGGTGGTGTTTTATTTGGATGCAAACGCTTTAGCACTCTATGTATATGTATTTAGGAGTTTGGTTTGGCGAGATTTCGAAACAATGTGTATTGAGGTTCAAACAACAGTTTGACTGTGCCCGTTGGACCATTACGGTGTTTGGCGATAATAACCTCGGCAAGACCCCGGTCGGGTGTATCCGGATCGTAATATTCCTCACGATATAACATCATAATCAGATCGGCATCCTGCTCGATTGAGCCACTTTCACGCAGGTCAGACATCATCGGACGCTTGTTAGTGCGAGACTCTACTCCACGACTCAACTGAGAGAGAGAAATAATCGGAACATTTAATTCCCTGGCAAGACCTTTTAGCGATCGCGTAATTTTTGAGAGTTCTTGTACTCGGTTATCGCTGCTGCCTTCCATCAGCTGCAGATAGTCAATCAGAATTAACCCCAGGGCCCCTCCATTTTCTGCTTTGAGACGGCGACATTTAGACCGCATCTCAGTCACTGAAATATTAGGGGTATCGTCAATGAAAATAGGAATCTGAGACAACGAACTAATGGCATGGCCCAGAGGTTCCCATTCATGCTGACCGATACGTCCGGTACGGAGACGACCGCTTTCAATTCTGGCCTCTGCCGACAGCAGACGATAGACCAGCTGCTGTTTTGACATCTCCAAACTAAAGATGGCGATGGGTTGTTTATGTCCACCTGCAATATTGCGAGCAACGTTCAAAACAAAAGACGTTTTTCCCATGGCCGGACGTCCAGCCGCGATGATCAGATCAGACCGCTGGAACCCCTGGGTCATGGCGTCTAAATCATAAAAACCACAGGACAGACCGGGCAGCACCATGCCCATGGAACGCTGTTCGATATCGTCGAAGGTTTCGGTAAGGATATCTGATGTGGCGGTCAATCCTTGCTGAGGTCTGTCTTGGGTGATGCCAAAGATTTTTTGCTCAGATTGGTCAAGAACGTTTTCAATAGCGGTTTCGGTTTCATAGCCTAATTGGGCAATTTCACCGCCGATTTGGATCAATTTGCGACGGGTATATTTATCCATCACCAGTTTGGCATACTGGTCGATGTTGGCAGCGCTGATGGTGCGGTCAAACAGCTGAGCGAGACGAGACTGACCCCCCGCTTTTTCTAATAGATTGTGATCCTTGAGCCAGGATGCGACGGTCATCAGGTCGGTTGGTTTACCCTTGGTCTGCAGTTCAATGGCGGCACGGTAGATTTCACGATGGCCGCCAATGTAGAACGCATCGGGGATCAGGATTTCTGTAACCCGACCCATGGCTTCAGGATCTAGCAAAATGCCGCCTAAAATGGCCTCTTCTGCATCAATATTCTGAGGAGGTAGGCGGTCAAAATCTGCTTGAAATTTATGTTCTTGAGCCATGACAACCTTCAGGCAATATAGTGCGGTGTTTAAACCACATCACTAGGGAAAACTCACTGTTCCCGACCCAGGAAAAACCTGGTGTTGGATGGGGTAAAGGATTGAAGGGGAGTGGCAGGCGGCATGGAAAATGTTTGCAGCGCATGCCGGTAATCGCGGTTTTTAACCTGTCACTCCCTGATTGTCAGTATCTTAGATCTCTATATCTAGAGTCAAGTCTGATCTAAAAACGCTACATAACGCTACATACAGTTTAGATGGCCGGATTGCTGGGATATGATATTCTGCCGCCACCTGATGTGGCGACTAAGTAGTTCATTTGTATTATATCTATCTGGTGCTAATTCTGCTTCAGTATGTCAGCTGGGCGATAGTCAGTTTCTAAAGCAGTAATGTTCGTTGTTCTAAGCAGTGTTTAGAAATCATAAAGCAGCCCTAGATTCAGCGATTGTTCTAGGGCTGCTGTTGAATGATTCAATTGTGTTGATTTTAAGTTGGCGTCGGAGGCTATGCTACCCGCAGTTTCAACTCAGCAGTGACTTCGCTATGAAGTTTCACAAGTACGGTGTACTCACCCAGCTTGTTGATCGGTGGTACTTCGATGTCACGCTTATCAATATCTTTGCTGGTATTGGTCTTAATTAGCTCAGCGACTTCCTCAGCGGTGACAGTACCAAAGATGGCGTCGTTTTCGCCGACTTCTTTCTTGATGGTGAAGAGGCCAATGGTTGCGATCGCAGTTTTCATTGCTTCAGCATCCTGCTTGATTTGCTCCAGACGCTGACGCTCTTCTTCACGACGGCGCTCTACCTGCTTGAGTACGCCAGGGGTAGCGCGATACCCCAAACCACGAGGCATTAAATAA
>JBCCJR010000417.1:0-4704 GCA_039045805.1 Cyanobacteria bacterium P01_C01_bin.118 | reverse complement strand
GGCGAACTGCTCAGCTACTTCCGTGATGATGCCCTGCAGATCGAAAACACGGTTGTTTTTACCAATGAGATTTTTGCAGAGGCGATCTTTGCCCTGGTGTCGGTCGGGCTGTTGCTCAGGGTCAATGCCAGAATGACATTGCTGGTATTTTTGCCACTGTGTGCTATCGCACTCCTCGTCCAGCGGGCCGAACACCGACTCAAACGCTACCGCCGCACCAGCCGCCAGGCCACCCAGCAGGTTACCGGGCTGATTGGTGAACTGTTTACCGCTGTCCAAGCCTTTAAAGTAGCTGGAGCTGAGGCTTCTATTCTTCATGAACTGCAGCAGCGGTGCGATCGCAGACGTCAGCTCATGGTCCGTGAGCAAGTTTTTAACGCACTGCTCAATGCCAGTTTTGAAACTATTGTCAACCTGGGCACTGGCTTGATTTTACTAGTCGCAGCCCAAAACCTGGAGGACAGTCTCAGCGTGGGTGATTTTGCCCTGTTTGTCTACTATCTGGCCTTTATCACCTATTTTTTTGCATTTCTTGGTGTTTTTTTTGCCACCGTTCAGCAAAGCGACGTGTCCTTTGAGCGGATGGCGGAGCAAATAGAGGAGCCGAAGAGTGAGAACGCAGGCATAAGGATGCTCACCCATCCCCATGCCCTCTATCTCAAGCCTATTCTAGGAGCTGAGCCAGCTCTGGCATCTCAACCCCAAGCAGCTACACTGACCCCGCTCCAGCAGCTGCGTGTTACCGGATTAACCTACACCTATCCCAACAGCGATGCGGGTATTCAAGATATTAGTTTTACTCTAAATCGAGGCAGCCTGACGGTGATTACAGGTCGGGTGGGCGCAGGTAAAACCACGCTGTTGCGAGTGCTGCTAGGTCTGTTGCCTCAACAATTCGGTGCAACTTTTTGGAATGGTCAACAGATTCAGGATCCGGCCAATTTTCTGGTACCGCCCCAAGCCGCCTACACCCCGCAAATTCCGCAGTTATTTAGTGCTTCGCTACGGGATAATCTGCTGCTGGGGCTGGCTTGCGATCGGGAGGCTGAGCAGCTGAAGAGCGCGATCTCAACCGCTGCCTTTGACCAAGATCTGGCAGCTATGCCCGAGGGGCTTAATACCCTGATCGGCACCCGGGGCGTGCGTCTGTCCGGCGGACAAAAACAGCGCCTTGCCGCTGCGCGTATGCTTCTCCGTCAGGCCGAACTCCTCATTTTTGACGACCTCTCCAGCGCCTTAGATATCGAAACCGAACAGCAATTATGGGAAGGTCTGCTTAAACCCCAAAACCTAGAAACACCTGATTCCTTTTCCTACTCTCACACTTCTCTACTCCCCCACTCCCCCACATACTTAACAGTCTCCCACCGTCCTGCCATCCTCCAGCGTGCCGATCAAATTATTCTCCTCGAAGCTGGTCAGATTGTCTTCTTCGGTAGTTCCCAAGATTTCTTTGTTCGCCAGTCAGGGCATTATTGATTCTTTGTCAGGTTTGCCAAGGTAACGCAATGGAGGCAGCTGAGTTCTGCCGATTATCCCCACCAGCGATAGTCCGATGGCTGTTAGCACGTACATTAGGGCCATGCCTGCGCCATGATTAGTACCTATCACAGAACCAAAGATTGATGTCTGGGCAGCGGGTTCAAAGACATAGTCGGCTAATGGCCCTGCTACCAGGCTGGCGGATGCTCCAACAACCAGACCAATCAGATGATCGGCAGCAAAGGCACGTCCCTGAATGTGAGCAGGAACTGTGGCGTACCAACAGGCAGTGTAGGTGCTGAAAATAATCGGTTCGCTGATGGATGTGCCTAGACGAGCGCTGGTCCAAACAACGGGCCCTTGGGCTAAACCAAAGATCAGCTTACCGATACCCACACTGAGCATGCCCACAAGTAAGCCTCGTCTAGGGTTACGAAAACCACCACTTGCGGTCAGGATGCCGCCACCGATAAGCCCACCGACTCCAGCAGCAGCAACAACGGTACCCAACAGTTTGGCATCGCTACCGGTACGGGCCAAAATCATTGGTTGATAGATTGTTTCTCCAATTTGATCTAAAAACGCAAAAGCGGAGAGAACAATCACCATGGCCCGCAGGGCTGGCTGGTTAAAAATGTAGCGAAATCCAAAGGTGAGAGTTTGCCAGATAGGAGCTGTGTCGCTGTTGTTATCTGTATTGTCTTTGTGATGATTGGAGGGAATGGAGATAAATAGCAAGGTGAGAACCGCGATCGCAAATGTCCCCATATCAATGGCCGTAATGCCAAATAGCCCAATCAATGGGTACAGCACTCCAGCCAAGGCTGGTGCAAAAATACCGGAGCTATAGCCCGCCATGGCTCCCATCCCAGCAGCCCGCATGTGGTGTTCTGAGGGCACCAGCATGGGGACAACAGTGGTGTAGGTGAGGGTTTGGATATGACTAAAACAGCCAATAATGGCGGCAATCACATATAAATGCCATACCTGCAATAGTTGGGTGATGGCCAGGATGCCGACGGAGATGGTGCAACAGGCGGAGGCGGTATCGCTGAGAACTAGTAAGGTTTTACGAGAGACTCGGTCCACCAAGAGACCAGAGAAAAGTGCGATCGCAATCTGGGGCAGCTGATAAAAAAACAAAATTAGCGCAACCGCCATTGCTGACTCCGTTTGCTGCCACACCCAGAGCGTCAGGGCAAAATAGGTCATATGACTGCCAACAGAAGAGGCAATCTGACCCAGCCAGAGAAGGATAAACGTACGCACCAGATGAATTTAGAACACGGGCAAAGCTATCGTACTGGTTTAATGGTTTTGTTTTCTTCGTGAGGCGGAGTTTTTTCTTTGCAAAATGGACTTTTCGATTACTTAGAAGAAGAAATGGTAAACGTTGCAAGTAGAATTGATATCCTTAAGCAGGTTAACCTCGCTTGAGGGCCAGGGTGAGGCCATCGGCGATGGGTAGCATGCTTAATTCGATACGTGGGTCCTGGTGGAGGGCTTGATTTAGCTTTCTCAATGCCACTGTATCGGGATCAGTTTTCTCTGGATCGGCCACAGCTCCACCCCACAACACATTATCAATAGCGATTAGTCCCCCCGGTCGTAACAATTCCAGGCATTTTTCGTAGTATTGAGGGTAGTTTGTTTTGTCTGCATCAATAAAGGCAAAATCAAAGGTGTTTGCCTGCTCTGTGATTGAGAGACTATCTAAAGTGTTGAGGGCTGGAGCGATGCGCAGGTCAATTTTGTCGGCGACGCCAGCAGCCTGCCAGTAGGATGGGCCATATTCTCGCGCTTCTTCTCTGATATCACAGGTGATTAGGGTGCCATCAGCAGGGAGGGCTAGGGCCATCCACAGGGCACTGTAGCCAGTAAAGGTGCCGATTTCTAAAATCTTTTTAGCGCCCATAAGTTTCACTAACAAAGCCATAAACTGTCCCTGGTCGGGAGAGATTTGCATATACCCATAGGGATGCTGGGCAGTTTCCTGACGCAGTTGGGTAAGGATTTCAGGCTCTCGCAGAGAAACGGAGAGCAGGTAGTCATAGAGATGGGCGTGGAGCTTACCTGTTTTGTTAGACATAATTGTTTTCTCCTGACGTAGGGGGCTGCACGTTCAAAAGATGCGGAGAAAGGGAGAAAGGGAGACACGGAGATCGTTATTAAGCAGTTATGTCCGCGTCCCCCCGTCTCTGCTACTTTGGTGCGAGTAGTTGTTCTTTGAGTTCTTCCAGGTAAAGCTCAGTGCCGATGGGACCGGGTAAGCCCCGACATAAATAGATTGGAATGAAGTAGACTCGCCCGGCTTGACTAGCATCGAGAGATTGGGCGATCGCATTTTCCTCCCATGCCTGTTTCAATTTCGATAGTTGTTGCGCTTCAAAGCGTTCTATACTGTCGAGCTGCTCAAGGTCGCTAAAATTGTGGCCCAGGAGAATAACTAAGTCAGCCTCATTCAATTGAGGCAAGGTTTCGAGAGAAATGGGCGTATAAGCGCTAGTCTTATCTTTGTTCACCCTAGGTGGCAATACAAATTGAAATCCTAAGGCTTGAATTAACGTACCACAGGGCTCATTAGGGTTTGCTAATCTGATATCTCGTAATTCTGATGAACTGAGCAGTACCACTTTAGGGTGAGTTGCCACCAGAGAGGCGAAGGTCTCCCGTGCTGCCGTCACTTGTTGTTGGGTTTGCATTAACAGTTGCTCGGCTTGTTCCGTGCCGTTAACCGCCTGAGCAATTGTTCTCAGATTTTGTTCTGCGTCAAATCTATCTTCAAGCAATACTGTGGGCGCAATCTTAGACAAGGTTTCATAATCATTTCCCTCAAAGCCTAGAATCACGTCGGGCTGAAGCTTGAGAATAGCTTCGGCAGAAGGAGTGTACGCTGAACCGACATTAGCAATCGGCTGCGTAATACGATTACCCAGATAGGGGATTTGTTGACTAGGGTCGGTATAGTCGCCTTGATGAAACTCTACATGATCACCGTACCCAACAGGTTGAATGTTCAGGGTTAGCAAGGGTTCTAGGAGAAAGGGACCCAAAACGACAACTCTCTGAGGTTGACCGCACATCTCGGTTGCTCCCATCGCGTGCTGAATGGTGCGGCAATCAGCATGGTCAGCCGCTGCGGTAGAGACCGTTTCGTTTGATGGTTGAGTGGCTGGGGCTTGGCAGGCGGCGATCGCAAATGCCGTTAGTAGATTGAAGGCT
>JBCCJR010000416.1:0-4719 GCA_039045805.1 Cyanobacteria bacterium P01_C01_bin.118 | reverse complement strand
GGTAGGCTTTGCCCGCATGGTACGGACAGTGGAGGCCAAGACCGGTATCGATACCCAGGATGTAACGCCATTGGCACAGCCGTGGATGTATTTGTTTTTGCTGGTGATGACGATTTTCTTATTGTTGATGGATGCCTGGGCAGTCTGGACCGCCACCCATGGCGGCATCGGGTAGAGTGGGCACGGCCGACCATCCTTCTCCAGTCTTGTAGGGTGGGCACGGCCCACCAATAATAAATGGAAAATGACCCCATCTTAGAATTCAAAGATGTGTCCCTCCGCGCTGGCGTCGGGATTGGGCTGCTGTTAGATCAGATTTCATTTGCGATCGCACCCCAATCCCGACTAGCGATCATTGGCCCCTCTGGTGCCGGTAAAACATCGCTACTCAGGCTAATGAATCGTCTAAGCGACCCCACCAGCGGTCAGATCACCTACCGACAGCAACCCCTGTCCCAATATCCAGTGGTCGAACTGCGTCAGCGCATTGGTCTGGTAATGCAGGACAGTCGCCTCTTGAGACAGTCTGTCGAAGAGGCCCTGTGCTATCCAGCTCGACTGCGAGGAGCCAGTGCAGCCTCGGCCCGACGCACTCTGCAGCCCTGGTTAGAACGGTTAAAAATTCCACAAGACTGGTTGGGGCGGCAGGCGGTGGAACTATCCGTGGGCCAGCGTCAGCGAGTTGCGATCGCCCGCACCCTGGCCACCACCCCTGACATCGTGCTGCTAGACGAACCCACCGCAGCCCAGGATGTAGGCTATGCCACCCATGTCCTATCTCAGCTGGCCAGTATGGACATCACTGTAGTGATGGTGAACCATCAGCTAGAGCTGATGGCTGACTGGGCTACCCATCTAATGTATCTACAGCAAGGCAAACTGCTCAGCTACCAAACTGCCAGTCAAGCCAACTGGGAAGAACTCAAGCAGCAAATTATCACTGCCCAGAAATACGACGGCTGGGACGATGAGTTTAAAATTTGACGGGCCTAAGCAAGCAAAATCAATTAAATTCTACTTTTGGATGTGTGGGCCTTCCATGGAGCATCGCTTTCGCTTAAATATGTTTAGAAGCTATCAATCGCTTGCTCCTAAACCACATTGACGGCCTTAGGCACTGTATGGGGGGCAACCACCCCCACCGGCTGATGACCATTGCTGTTATTTAGCCGTTCAATATTTAACCGATAGCCCACATTGCGTACCGTTTGAATAACGCTCGGTTGACGAGGATCCACCTCAATCTTTTTCCGTAGAGAGAGAACGTGGGTATCAACGGTCCGGGGGTTATCAATGGCGTCAGGCCAGGCCCGCCGCAACAGGTCGGCCCGACTCAGGGGAGACCCCTCGGCCTGGGTCAATACATAAATTAAACTAAATTCCTGAGGAGTGAGGTCAATAAACTGTTCCTTAAACCTCACCCGACGTTGCACCAGATCAATATTCAAATCCCCATAGGCCAGGGATACAGGAGCTGTAATTTTACGATTGCGGCGAGTTAAAGCCTCAACCCGAGCTAAAAATTCCTGCATGCCAAAGGGCTTTTTCAGATAGTCGTCAGCTCCAGCCTGTAATCCAGCTACCACATCGGGCTCGCTTGATTTAGCCGACAGGATCATAATCAACGGTCGACCCCGTTGCTGAAGCCATTGACATAGCTCTAACCCATTCCCATCCGACAGCTCTGTTTCCAGAATCACCAGATTAGGTTGAACCGTCTGAAAGGTTTCCTTGGCCCGCACAATATCAGCAGACTGGTTAACACGATACCCTGCCTGCTGAAGATGCCAGCTAAGTAGCGATCGCAAGTGGGGATTACCCTCAATAATTTGAATACATGTGGAGGCCACAGCTAACTATAAGAAGCCCAGGCTTCATGACACTTTGTAGAAGAGTATCAAAGACCCCAATATTATTTTGTAGTTGCGGCTACGGGCTCGAAATATAGCGATGGGTTCGCAGTTCAAAAAATGGTTATGCCCTTGTACGCTTTAGACAACAACAACTGGCTGATCAACGCTTGTAACAGTTCGCACCGCGTCCGTATTTATATCTACTTTTTGTGTAGTCACCTTTATCAAACACAACAGTGCTATTTGCTGCTAACGTAACATTTACTAGGTAAACCCTATACATTTGCAAAAGAAACTACGAATCCCCTGGGTCAAGCTGATAAAATCTTAGAGAGAATACGGAAAAAACAAAAAAAGTTTACATAATGTTCTGAGTATAGGTCTCAGATGTTTTAAGTATCTACCCCGTATCTACCCCTTCAATTCTTTCATTGCCCCCTGTTTTTTCGTCACCCACCCCCACAACCCTGCCCCTTCGTTTAAATGTCGGTTATTTAGCAGACATTTGCTTAGTCATAGTCCCATTATCTTGATCAACCAATAGCGATAGCAGATAAACCCTGAGTGAGCGGTATTAGAGGAGGCCCACACAATATGCTTCAAGATGCAAAATCCATTCGCTATTACCAAAGAATTACAGATGCGCTAGTCGATCAGTGGAACCGTGGATATCGTGCCGATGACCTACGGCGATACATTGCCGGATATTTGGCTGCACTGCGTCATGCTGATGCCATGGAGCCCTATCTTATCCATCGTTTAGAGGAAGAAGTAGGTCGCTTTATGTTTGATTCATCCAACTTTGCGTTGGCTCAGCCCCAGCCTGAGCCTGACTACCGTTAAGCCTGCAGCTACGGCTTAGGTAACCAGTAAAAAAAGGGAGGCGTTTCTTAAATGACGCCTCCCTTTTTTTATTAACCCAGACGACGCTAATTACGCTGTTTTAAGACGCTAACGCAACCTCAACCATTTCCTGCAACTTACCGTTTTGGTAAAGCTCAATCATGATGTCAGAACCACCAATAAACTCACCATTGATATATACCTGAGGAATAGTGGGCCAGTTGGAATATTCTTTGATTCCCTGACGAATGTCATAGTCCACCAGGACATCAATGGCTTCGTAAGGAGCACCCAGAGAATTTAGAATCTGCGCAACATTATTTGAAAACCCACATTGAGGCATCAATTTAGTGCCTTTCATAAATACAAGAATTTTGTTGGATGTGACCAAGCTGTCGATTTTTTCTTTGACTTCTGGAGACATGGCTACAGCACTCAATTACTAAGCTAATTATCTATCAGGCTAACAATAATCTATGGCGAGCAGAATTCATATTGTGGGGAGTTCGCTGACTGGGCTCGCTAAGCATCGCCGAAACAGAGCAAAAACCTCATTACCCCATTGCTCCATGCCCACTGCCTGGCCGTTAGACACTGCCCATTGACCTTTCTGGGACTTTTTGGGACCACCGTCTTAAGCTTGATTGGCCCATTCTTCGGGAGTATAAGTCTTAAGGGTCAGGGCGTGGAGATCGCCAGACGCCATGGCTGTATTCACACTGCCATAAACCAGCTGATGCTGTTTCACAAGGTTAAGGCCCTCAAAAGAGGTGGATACAATTGTGGCTTGATAATGATCTTGGGTACCTGTCAGGTCCTGGATAGTGACCTGGGCATCGGGCAGTTTAGCTTTGATAAGTTGCTCTACTTGATCAGCAGGAATCATGGGCTTAGCTGTTAAGAAGACTTTTGATCCTACCTTGGACAGTCAGTATTGCCTACCCTCTCATTGTTATTGTTCGACAGATGTTGCAGTTTCCTCAGTAACCACATAGGGCTGCGCGACAAAGCCAATCTCTAATAGCTGATCGTAGGCTTGTTTACCCAGCTCGCGGGTGGGATTTTGACTACTTAGCACCTCTACTAACAGAGGAATAGCCAACGTCGGCTGCTGCTGTGCCTGATAAGCACGAGCCTGCTTAAGTGTGGCCGCATCCCTAAGTTCAGCTGCTTCCAGTGCCTTTTGACGCATCTCGTCACTCACCCGTCGATCAATACCAGTAAAGGTGGTAAACAGACTTTGATAGTAGCTGGAAGACGTATTCAACGTTTCCCGAGCGCTTTGAAAACGGTCTACAGCAGTACCGTAATCACCAGCGGCATAGGCTCCGTCAGCCTCGGCAATTAACAGCTCAGCTGCCCTAATGCCAGTGGGATTATCGTCCTGATTAAGGGGGCGGGCCACATCGGCAACTGCAGCACTGGGGTCTTCAGACCCCGTGCGCCGATAGGGACGGCTAACAAATCCCAGCTCAAACAGTTGCTGGTAGGCATCCAGACCCAAATCACGCGCGGGACCTTGACTTTGAACGATTTCCACCAATAGCGGCACAGCCAGCTCTGCCTGGTCCTGGGCTCGATAAATTAGCGCCTGACGTAGCGTTGCCTGGTCACGTAGCTGAGCCGCGTCCCGAGCACTGGTGCGTAAACTGCCGCTAATCTCGGCGTCAATCCCTGTAAAGGCAGCTGCAATATTTTGGTAGCTTGTGGAGGTTTGGTTTAAACTCTCTCTGGCCGCCTGTAGCTTACGGATGGCCAGGTCATAGTTTTGCTGATCGATGGCGGCCTCTGCATCTGCAAGTAAGATTTCGCCCGCAGGTAGTCCCAGTCCATCATCTAACTGGGCCAATAGGGTTGGCTGAGCAGTCTCTACTGTAGGAGCTGCAGACACTGGGGCAGACATCAGCACGAAGCTAGCCGATGCTCCCAATAAAGAGAACATACCTGGTTGAAGAATGCGCGATAAGGAAACCATGGAGCCAACTCAATTGATACTAAGGCGGGATAACAAAGCGTAACGTTT
>JBCCJR010000415.1:0-4723 GCA_039045805.1 Cyanobacteria bacterium P01_C01_bin.118 | reverse complement strand
GGTAGCCATCGGCCTGAAATCAGCACCAACAATAAACCCACTGCCATAATCAGCAGGGCATTTACATAGCCAAACATCCCCAGCAAGAGACTACCAACAAAAAAGCCCACCCCCTTAAGCGCGTTTTTAGACCCCGTCAAAATAGCCACCCACTTAAACAAAGACGATTGGGCATTTTGAGGAATCACCAGACGAATCGCACTTTTAGAACTCATCTTGGTGAGATCTTTCGCAATTCCCGAAATTGCCTGGGCCACCATCACGTAGGGAACCGCCAGCGCAACAGCCCAGGTATCGTTCACTGGCGTCAGCAGCAGCAGCGCCAGAATCTGTAGGGCAATACCGCTATACAGCGTTAGCTTGACGCCAAAGCGAGCCCCAATCCAACCGCCAAATAGATTAGTGACAATGCCAAAGATTTCATAGAACAGAAACAACATCGCCACTTCCAACGGAGTGTAGCCAAGGGTATGGAAATACAGCAGCACCAGCATTCGCAGTGCCCCGTCGGTAATCGTAAACCCCCAGTAAGCGGCGGTAACAATGGCATAATTGCGAACGCCCGTTTTATCAAATGTGGTAGAAGAATCCATGATCTTTAAAGGAGATTTTGAAAAGTTGTAGGGTGGGCACGGCCCACCGTCTTATATGTTGTTGTTGTCGTAGAGTGGGCACGGCCCACCATCAGGCACGGCCCACCGCCCTAACCCAGAGCACCAGACACTTTTTGCGCCAACTCCGCCATCCGACAGGAATACCCCCACTCATTGTCATACCAGGCCAAAACCTTCACCTGGGTACCATCCACCACCATGGTGGACAGCGCATCAATCACAGATGATCGAGGATCGTCTTTATAATCAATCGAAACCAGAGGCCGTTCCTCGTATCCCAGCAGTCCCTTGAGGTCGCCCTCTGCAGCGGTTTTAAACAGCTGATTGACCTCTTCTACCGTGGTGGGGCGCGACACCTCAAACACACAGTCCGTCAGGGACGCATTTAGCAACGGCACCCGCACCGCCAGACCGTTAAGCTTACCCTTAAGTTCGGGGTAGATCATGGTGATGGCGGTAGCGGATCCAGTTGTTGTAGGAATCAGAGACATGCCAGTGGCCCTGGCCCGGCGCAAATCTTTGTGAGGTTTGTCAACGATGGTTTGGGTATTAGTTTGGTCGTGGATGGTGGTGATCACCCCGTGGTTGATACCTAAGCCCTCGTTGATCACTTTAACGACGGGAGCAAGACAGTTTGTAGTACAGGAGGCTGCCGTAAGCAGATGATGCTCCGCCGGATCGTAGAGATGATCGTTAATGCCGTAGACAATATTGAGGGCACCTTGCTTGACGGGGGCGGCCACGATTACCTTTTGCACGCCTCGCTTAAAGTAGGGCTCCAACAATTCTGGGGTACGAAACTGGCCAGAGCATTCCAAAACGATATCCACTCCGAGATCATCCCAGGGCACTTCGCCAGGGGTACCATAGGTGCTAAAGCCGACAGACTTACCGTTGATCAGGATGCTATCTTCGCTAATAGCCTCCACCTCAGGCCCCCAGCGACCGTGGACCGAGTCAAATTTAAGCAGGTGGGCAGCGGTCACAGCGCCCCCGGCAATTTCATTGATGTGGACAAAGTTCAGATGGGGCCAGGCTGCCCTGCAGACAAGCCGACCAATCCTGCCAAAGCCGTTAATTGCAATCCTTGTCATCGCCCTATGTACCCTAGCAACGGAAATCGTTATTTCAATTTTAATTGAAGTGCCAGGTTTAAAGGCAATTGATTTAAAGGAGTTAGTTCAATTTATTTTGTATCGCTAGTCGATCTTGGGAGCAAAGATATCGTTCCCCAACTGGTGTAAGGTGAACCCCGCTACAGTGCCATCGTCTTCGACGGAAAAATCCATGGTCAGCTCCACGACAGTGGCAAAAAACTCAGTTTCTGAGGTGGGGTAAAGGGTAAATGCCTCTTGACCTGTAGCCTGACCGATGAGCTGATCCTCTTCTACCCATAGGTTGACTTGGAGTTCGGGGAGAAGCTGATAAGTGCCAACGTACTTTTCGTAGAGGACAGGATCCAGGGTGATAGGGGTATGCATCTTAGGTAAGCTGTAGGGCTCTCCAAAAAGAATTGCGGCTATCCCTTCGGCAATGGCTTCTGGGGCCTGATTTTCCAGATTTAACAGGACGCTAATGGTCAAATTTTCCTCGGGGTAATACATTAGCGAGCTACGAAAGCCGTTGATGCCCCCATTGTGGTGAATGCGCGGTCGGGCCAGGTGGGTGTCGTTGACAAATCCATAGCTGTAAAAGGTATCGGGGTAGTCTTCTGGGGTATCCATTTTGACTACTGACGTGGTCAGGAGCGTAATGGAGGCATCACTGAGGATGGGCTGGGTTGGGGTCAACCGGGGAGTGCCGTAGAGCCATTGATGCCAACGGTTAAGATCGTCCAGGGTGGAATAAAGACCGCCTGCGCCCTGGGGCAAACTCATGTCGATGGGCTCGGCCTGTAGATAGAGATCTTTGCCAATAAATACATAGCCCTGGGCCAGATTAGGGATAACGGCTTTGGGGATTTCATACCCAGTGTTGTTCATGCCCAAGAGCGTGAAGATATTGGTCTGCATATAGTCGGCATAGGGTTGCCCAGAGATGGTTTCTAAAATTTGAGTTAGTAGTACATAGCCAGAATTGCTGTACTTAAATTGTTCTCCTGGGGTGAATTCTAAGGGGAGATTTTGAAACCGCTCCACCAGTTGTTCAAGGGTGGAGGGTAATCGCATCCACTCGATAATGTCGGGAAATGTTTCGCCGTTGAGATATTCAGGGATACCGGAGGTGTGGGTTAAGAGGTGGTGAATGGTAATGACATCGCCCTGAGGATAGTCGGGCAAGTAGGTGGAGATGGGGGCATACACATCGATCAGTCCTTGTTCCTGGAGTTGGAGGATGGCGACGGCGGTAAATTGCTTGGTAATGGAACCGATGCGAAACTTGGTATCTGGGATATTGGCGATGCTGTGTTCGTGGTTGGCTAAACCGTAGCTGCGGGTAAAGGCGGTCTGGGAGCCTTGGGAGATAATCACATTGCCGGAAAGACGCCCAGTTTGATCGTAGGCGTTGAGATAGGTGTCGATTTCGGCAATGGTATTGGCGGTGAGGGGGGGCGGTGCGATCGCAATCATAGCTATGTCCTGTGGTGTCTGTAGATATTGACGGGGCTGGTCCCAGGCGTCATTGGCCAATGCATTGGCCAATACATTGGGGGGAAATACCCAGCTAATGGCAATGCCGATCCCCATAAGTTGGGTGAACGCATTACGGATCTTCATCGTTGTAAGCAATGGCAACATACTGACAACTGTAGTGACGTTGACCTGGCGATTCCATAGCAATAGGTCATGGCCAGGGATGACGTTTGTCATGACATTCTTTGCTAACTTTTATTGCTTATAAAAAAAAATGGAAGTTCCTTATATATCAATGAAATATCAAACTAAGTTTTGATAGGGACTCTCCTTAAAAAATGAATATAGCGGGACTTGTAGTGGCTGATTGCACACCTGACGCCCCTGATAAAACCGCTTCGGCACATCTACCGTCTGGCAATTTAATATCTCTGGTTTAACAATGAACTATCAGACAAAAGGAATTTTGGTGCTGGCCGCTTCTTCATTAGCAACCGGTTCGCTCGTTGCCTGGTTGGTTCCTGAAAAAGTAGCCGGAGCTTTAGTGGGGAGTAGCATTGGGGCATTGGCCGGTGCGATCGCAATCAATCGTCAGCAAGAAGACCGCTTAAGAAAACTAATCAGCACTGACATTAGTTCCCTCAGACGCGATGAGACAGTGGCCCAGCTAGCTGCGCAGTATACCGAGCTTTCTAAGTCCGTCAATGCCCTATCGACCCAGGTAAATCTCCTTAAACACAAACCAGATATTATTAAGACTCTTCAACAAGAGATTGACGCCCTTAAAGCGGAGAGGGCCTCAATTGTGACGGTGCCCCCAGCTAAAGCCTCCCCAACGAAGAACACCAGTTTTTCTGCCAGTGAACTCAGCATTGACGAAGCCGAAGGGAGTGAATTTACCAATACCTATAAATGGTTTCAGTCAAGACAGGTGGAGATCCAGGGCTATCATCAGCCAGAACCAGCCCTGGACGACGTGTTAGATGATTTAGCCGTCTATCTAGGGGATAACTATACCGTTCTAGAGCGTTTCTATAAAAAGCTAAAATTCTCCCTGGGTAAGGGATGTCCTTTCCCACTACAGGAGAAAAGTCAAAAAGAAATTTCTATTCACAATCTTCTCTTTAAGAAGCTAAAAGATAGCTCCCTGCTTTCAAAGGGGTTTTACAATAAATCCGACAAGATTATTGTCGCCACCACCCAAAACAGAGAAGACGTTAAATTCTTTTTAGACGGCGGTTGGTTTGAGCGCTTTGTTTACGACAAGATTATTGCTTTGCTTGACTCTAAAGGTGCCGACTATCAGGTGCTAAGAAATCTGGACATCACCTATAGCAATGGAGATCACTTTGAGCTCGATATCTTTTTTATGATTCAGGGTCAGCCGTTACTGATTGAGTGCAAAGCTGGCAAACAATTTGATAGTGGCATCGAAACCTTTGCAAAACATCGACAGCGATTATCTCTCAATTCAGAAAATGCTATCTTTGTGGCCCTCGAACTGGAGGAACGTCTCACCGCCGTTCGCACCATCCG
>JBCCJR010000414.1:0-4724 GCA_039045805.1 Cyanobacteria bacterium P01_C01_bin.118 | reverse complement strand
GCCCTAATAGTTGGCTTACCGATCAACATTGGTAAAAGTATGGCCATCACCGTAGGCTGGTGCTTGATTTTTTGGGGGCTCAATCGTCTGCTATGGCGGCAGGGACTTAAACGTTATTCGGGCATGGGGGCTTAGGCTTGCTATGGCGGTCTGTCCCCTATATCCCTGAACACCTGGAACTTTATTTTTGTTCAGGGTGTTGAGATGTTTTTATACACAAAGAGACCACTTAAGTATGTGTAGAAAATGTGAATTCGATCCTATTTCTGCAAAGTTAATATGTGTGTCTCTGTAATAGCTTTAAATCCAATTATCTTCTCTTTATGAGCTCCCTATTTTTACCTATTTAACTGATTTTTTTTATCAGACAAAAATCGTTCTTAACTAACACTTTACGGACTACCCATTGAGTACAGACTAAAGTGGTATTGAACGATTTTTAACCGCAAAACCCCCGGTAGATGGCTTATGTTTGCTAGAGATGAAGTTTGTTTCGTTGGTGTACAGACTCATTGAATTTTATAGAGATACTGCCCCTTATTGAAGTAGAACACTATGTTTTGGCTGTCTAGATTTAGCTGCAATCTCTAAGTAACTCAGCTACCGGTATTAACAACTTCCTGAATTGTTTTTTATGACTACTATCCAACTTGACGCGCGCTCCTTATCCACTGAAACTCTTAAAACGACACTTTCTTCCCTACAAGCAATTTCGTCCAACAGTCAGAAGCTTGCTGCTGAGCAGCTTAATCAGTTGGATTTAGCCGAATTAATCAATTTATGTCAGCGTCAGCGCTATCCAGAACAGGCACCGTTCTCAGAGTTGATGCGGCGTTACAAGTCCCATGTAGATCGTCAGCTTTATCATCTTGCTCCCGATTGGTCTGATCGGGCTGATTTAGCTCAAGAGGTTTGGATTCGTGTTTATCGAAATCTAAGCCGTTTGCAGTCACCGGTGAAATTCAAAGGTTGGATGAGTCGTATTACCACAAATTTGTTTTACGATGAGTTGCGAAAGCGTAAGCGTCACGCTGGCACGTTATCTTTAGATGCGCCTCGTCATTTGGATGATGGGCAGGTCGATTGGGAAATTGCTTCGGAAGATCCTAGTCCCGTTGATACCATGATGACCCATGAGTTTTACGAGCGCCTCCAGGCAGCGATTGCTGAACTGCCTGAAGTCTTTCGCACTACGATTGTACTGAGAGAGATTCAGGGGTTACCCTACGAAGAGATTGCCGAGATTACGGGGGTTTCTTTGGGTACTGTTAAGTCTCGCATCGCTCGGGCTCGCTATCGTTTGCAGGGTGAACTTAAGCGCTATGTAGATGGCCAACATTCTGCCTAATTGAAGCTTGCAGAGGCGTTCCATGGAACCCTTGTACATCGATACAGATAAAATCATCTTCCAGGTTGTATTGTTACGATAGGACTGACGATTTGGGAGTTAACAGCGGTGCAGCGATATTTAAGGGTGTTGCGCCTGTTTTGGGAAGTTGCGATCGCAGCCGAGCTTGAATATCGTTTAAATTTTCTTATTGCCACCCTCAGCAGCCTCACGGCGTTGGGTGGCAATTTATTTGGGCTATTTTTGTTTTATCGCACTGGCTATGAGTTTCAAGGCTGGCAATGGCAAGAAGCCCTGGTAGTACTAGGCATATTCACCATGCTGCAGGGGTTTGCCGCCACTTTTTTAAGCCCCAATCTCAACCGGATTGTCAAACATGTGCAAGAAGGCACCCTGGATTTTGTTCTGCTCAAGCCCATTAGCTCCCAGTTTTGGCTATCTACACGGACCATCTCACCCTGGGGGCTGCCAGATTTTGCGCTGGGCCTAGCAATGGTAATTTATGCGGGTAGACAGTTAGGGTTGGGTTTGGGCAACTATCTATCGGCGTTGCCTCCCCTGACCCTGGGATTTATCAGTTTGTACAGCCTCTGGTTTATGTTGGGAGCCACCAGCATCTGGTTTGTCAAAATCTACAATGTCACTGAGGTACTGCGTAGTTTTCTGGAGGCTGGAAGATTTCCCATCGTGGCCTATCCAGCCGCGTTTCGGATCTTCTTTACCTTTGTCATTCCGGTGGCTTTTTTAACCACTGTGCCCGCTCAGGTTTTTCTCAATCGGATTGACTACACCTGGTTAGCGGGTTCCTGCCTATTGGCATTTGGCCTGTTTCAAATATCCCGTTGGTTTTGGCAATTTGCCCTACGGTTTTACACCAGCGCTTCTAGCTAAGGTCATGCCTTTGTAAGGGCATTGTATGCAATGCCCCTACAGGATAGCGATACACTATCTCAGGTAGCCCAGAACCTGATGTTATGAAACGTCCAGCTAGCCTTCTCAGCATTCTGTTGTTGTTAACAGCCTGTAACGGTGATTCTCAAAATAGCCGTGATCAGAACACGTTGGTGATTTTGGGTTCTCTAACGGGGGTGGGACAGGAGATTGTTGAAGAGGCTTTTGCCTCCTTTACCGCCGAGACTGGAATTGAGGTGGTCTATGAAGGGACAGATGCGTTTACTACAGTGCTGCCTATCCGTGTGGCAGGCGGTGATGTGCCAGATTTGGCCCTTTTTCCACAGCCGGGACTGATGGCAGATTTAGCACGGGAAGGTGCGCTCACCCCATTAGACGATGTAGTCGATTCGTCCACCTTAAACTCAGCTTTTGACTCTGCCTGGGTGGACTTGGGGTCAGTGGATGGTAATCTGTACGGTCTGTGGATGCGGTCTGATCCTAAAAGCTTGGTCTGGTATGCTCCCGAGTCATTTGAATCGGCAGGATATACCATTCCCACCAGTTGGGATGAGTTGATGGCTCTAACTGAGAAAATTGCTGCCGATGGCAATACTCCCTGGTGTTTTGGCATGGAAAGCGGTGAAGCCAGCGGCTGGGTTGGCACGGACTGGGTAGAAGATATTCTATTGCGGACGGCTGGTCCTGACGTCTACGACCAGTGGGTGTCCCATGAAATTCCGTTTGATGCTCCACCGGTAAAAGAGGCGGTAGAAACATTTGGCAAAATTGTTCGCAATGATCGCTATGTGCGTGGTGGTGTCGTGGGAGCTATCAGTACACCATTTGGGGATGCCCCTGCAGCTATGTTTGACCAGCCGCCGGGCTGCTATTTGCACCGTCAGGCGAGTTTTATTACTGACTTTTTGCCCGATACCGTTGAGCCGGGCAAAGATGTCCAGGTATTTTTATTGCCGGGGCAGGCTGCTAAGGCTCCTTTGTTAACGGGGGGGCTAGTGTTTGCCATGACTAACGATACGCCAGCGGCGCGGGCGGCAATGCAATATCTGACAACCGCTACCCCCCACGAAAGCTGGGCCGCTCGCGGTTACATTAGTCCTCACCAGCAGGTGGATTTAGCCACCTATCCCAATGAGGGTATTCGGCAAATGGCAACCATTTTGACTGAGGCGGAGACCATTCGATTTGATGGCTCGGACTTGATGCCTGCAGCGGTGGGGACCGGGACATTTTGGACGGAGATGATGAATTATGTCAGCGGTGCCGATGTCGATACGGTGCTAGGGGCCATTGAGGCCAGCTGGCCTGAAGAATAGTCGTCTGCAGTCAGACGGTACAACTGCAGGGTGCGATCGTAATAGCCATCGGTAAACCCCAAAGAACTCATCCCCAAGCGGGCCATCACCCGCTGCGATCGCACATTGTCTGGAGTGGTAACGGCATAGATATTATGCAGCCGTAATTGACTAAACCCATAGTTCAAAATAGCGTGGGCAGCCTCAGTGGCATAGCCATAGCCCCAGCTGGCCGGGCGAAAATGCCAACCGATTTCAATTTTGTCGCTGCTGGTTTTGTCACTGTTGGGTAAATGAACTAACAAAATACTGCCGATGGTTCGATCGCTCGCTTTTTCAACCACCGCCCAGATGCCGAGACCGTCAACACTCCTGGCACAGTAACGCTCTAGTCTTTCCTGGGTGGCTCGGATAGAGCTGTCGGGACTGCCCTGTAGCCAATGTACAACCTTTGGATCGCCATAAATATCAAAGGCTTGTTGCGCATCGTAGAGCGGACGCCAATCGCGAATAAGTAATCGAGCCGTTGTGAGTTCCATGGGGGTGTAGAGCTAGAAGAATATCGTATACCTAGGACCGATTAACCAACGACCATAGGGGATGAGAATCGCCCTGTCGGCGGATCTTTGATAATTGAGTTTCCAGCCGTTTACGCTCAATAGGGGACAGACCCAGGGTTAAATGGCGAATCTCACGAATCAGCAAAGTACTTGCTAAGCCGACACAGAAAAAGAAACCTAACGCTCCTAAAAAGTTATATTTGAGCCCGTAATAAACGGCAGTCCAGGTGAAATAGTCAAACAGAAGATTGATTTCTTCTCGGAGCTGCCACAGAGTTAACGGCCCAATAGTAAGCCACACACCAATTGTTAATCGCCACCAGGCGGTCAGAGAATGTTGTCGCAACGCTTCAATGGCATTCTCTGTGGCGATGTCGGTATAGGAACTCTTTAGTTGATTGGAACCGTTGGAAGAAGTCACAGTGTTTGGAGCCGTTAAGGAACTACTTCATGGGAAAAGCCCGAAAGGCTTGTTAAGCCATGACTTTGATGAACAAAACCATGATTATAATTTTTAACAAGCCCTTTATCCTGCCCATGCCCATGGTTTATCGACTGTGGAAACTGCTTATTCTGTGGCTGGTGCAGCCGTGTTGTTACTAGAGAGTG
>JBCCJR010000413.1:0-4725 GCA_039045805.1 Cyanobacteria bacterium P01_C01_bin.118 | reverse complement strand
TGACCCCGATGTTGAGCGGTTTTTTATTGCTCCAGTGGTGAGCTGGGCCATTAGCGATCGCACCGACCTCACCGTTGATTTTGAATATATTGACCAGCAGAACCCAGGGGACTTTGGCATAGCCGCCATTGGTGACGAAGTAGCGGACATTCCCTTCGATCGCAGCTTGGGCGAACCGGAGGATATTGTCACCGCTGAGTATCTTAGATCTGGCTACCGGTTCGAGCATCGATTTAGCGACAACTGGAAAGTACGCAATGCCTTTAGCTACGCTAATCGTGATGAAAGGCTGACTAATGCTGGGTCCACTTTACTAGATGAGACAACCGGTAATCTGAGTCGTAACTTTCAATTTTTTGAATTTGAACAGGAGTTTTTCGAGTTACAAACCAACGTGGTGGGCAAGTTTGCGACCGGATCAATCGACCACACACTCCTGGCTGGAATTGATCTCAGACGGCGAGACGAATTTACCCTTGCGGGGGGGGATTTTTTTACTCCCGCACCGCTGAATATTTTCAATCCAATTTACGGTCAAACACCACGACCAGACTTTGATACCATACCAGCATTTTTTGATGGAGACTTTCAATTAGATTTCCTTGGAGTCTACCTGCAAGATCAAATTACCTTTGCTGACAATCTTAAGCTGTTAGCCGGTATCCGCTATGAGACCTTTGAACAGGAAAGAGTGGTTGAGCCTTCACCCTTTTTTCCTGGTTTGGACTCAACCCAAACGGGAGATGCCTTTAGCCCTCGTGTAGGCCTGGTCTACCAACCGATTGAGGAAGTCTCTTTATTTGCCAGCTATAGCCGCTCCTTTAGTCCAAATCCTGCCTCAAGCTTTAGTACTGACTTTCTCGACCCTGAAGAGGGAGAACAGTATGAGGTGGGAGTAAAAGCCGAACTTTTGGACGGACGATTGTCAGCTAACCTGGCCTATTTTGACGTCACTCTACAAAATGTATCGACGCCAGATCCAAATAATCCACTCTTTTCTGTCGCTATCGGGGGAGAACGCAGTCAGGGAGTGGAGCTCGATGTGGCGGGCGAAATTTCACCAGGATGGAACATCATTGCCAACTACGCTTATATCGACGCCAGAATTACAGAAGATAACTCTGGTCTTGAAGGCAATCGTAGATTTAACGTGCCTGAGCACAACGTCAACCTGTGGACTACCTATGATATTCAGGATGGCCCTCTAGAAGGGCTAGGATTTGGCCTGGGGGTGAACTATGTGGGCGAACGCTTTGGTGACAATGCCAACAGTTTTATGTTAGATGACTACTTTCTCACCAACGCCGCCATTTCCTATAAACGTGACAATTGGCAGGCGGGTCTGAATATTCGCAATCTGTTTGATATAAACTATATCGAAAGTACCAGCGGCGGTAGAAGAAATATCTACCCTGGTGAGGACTTTACCATTGTTGGCTCTTTCTCAATTGAGTTCTGAACTGATGTCAAGGCTAAAGCGAGTCGCAAATTGGCTGTTGTTAAGTGTGCTGGCTGTCAGCCTTATCATCGGCTGTGGTCTTGCTCGGAATGATTCGGCAAACCCGACATCTGAAGCTGCAGTTCAGCCCGCCTCAGGTTGTCGGGTAATTCAACACGATCTTGGTGAGACAGAGGTCTGTGGCCAACCGCAGAAGGTAGTAACCCTGAGTGCTCATATCCTTGATTTATTGCTGTCGCTGGATGTGCAACCGTTTGCTAGTACACTAACTCTCAATGTTCATACGGGAGAGGTGTTTGATAAGCCAGCCCGGCAGATTCCTTATCTGGGCGAGCGACTCACGGGTCAACCTATCAATTTGGGCCGCGATCATACCCCTTCTCTCGAAGCACTTGTAGCCCTTAAGCCAGATCTAATTGTGGGTGAAGGGGGACGTAACGCCGATGAATATGAACTGTTGTCCGAGATTGCCCCTACGCTTTTATGGAATGATCGAACGGCTTTAGGAAAGTGGGAAGAGAGTCTGCGAGATCTGGCCAAAGCTCTAGACATGGAGGCAAAGGCAGAGACTTTGATTCAGCAGTATAAGGCTGATATTGTGTCTGCCCGTGCTGATCTAGTTGATGTGGTGACTGCCCACCCTAAACTGTTGCTGTTGGGGGCTAGTCGCTTAGACGAAGGCTTTGTTGTTATTAAACCTGATAGCTATTTGGGAGAACTGTTGGCTGGAGTCGGATTTCAGCTGATACCGCCACCGACTGCTGCGATTAATGCCTCTACTCCGTTGATGTCAATTGAGGCGTTACCAGAGCTAAATGATGCTGATAGCGTTATTGTGTTGGGCTGGAATTTTGATATTAGTGAGGGACTAGAAAATTCAGCCCCATCTGCTGATACGTCGATGGGAGATTTGCTGGAGACTCACCAGACAAAAACAATTCAACAAGATTGGCAAACCAATGGCATTGCTCAATCTCTCACCGCCAGTCAAGAAAACCGCGTTTACTTTGCCACTTTTTACAAGTGGAATGGACTCAATGGCCCCATTGGTGCAGAGCTAATTCTAGAGCAGCTACGCCAGTTTTTCTTAGAGGATATTTGAGTCGTTATCCCTAATCTCTTATGAGCAATTATCATAGGGCTTCTATTACAAAATAAGTTTAAGGACAGCGCTCCAAAAAAATGTGTTTCGGAGTTGAGACATCCACAGAGGGCTCTTGATGGGCTATGCTTGCGGTGAATTCAGTAGCTTCACCGCAAGCGCAATGAAGAATCCTGGCCATCTGCAGCCCCTTGGAAATAGCGGCAACGCTGTTAACAGCAGGCACAGGCTAATCCGCCCCAAAAATGAGATACGCTGCCTAACTTATTTAGAGACGATAGTTTAGGAGCATGCCTTTGGCTCTGAGACTGCCATAGAGATGGCTTGTCAGTTCGCATTCCAGATGTTGCGTAGGGCAGCCCAGTGTAAACTATGCCCGAATCATTGTGATAGCCGCCATAGTAGCCAACCGGTGACCAGTTAGGGCTAACGGGCAGCGGCGGCGGTGAGAAGTTGCTAAATTCGGCGGATCCATAGACGGGTTTGCCATCCACAATGGTCAGAACAGATTCTAGATGCTTAATGCGCTCCTCTGGTACAGCGAAATAGTCTTCTGAAAGCACTGCTAAATCAGCCAGCTGACCGGGGACAATCGCCCCCTTGTTGCCCTCTTGATTAGAAAACCATGAGGTAGCAGCAGTATACAGCCTGAGGGCATCCATCCGATCCAGACGATTGTTTTCTGCGTATAGTGCGGTGCCGCCAACGGTTTTACCCGACACTAGCCAGTACAGCCCTACCCAGGGATTATAGCTGGCGACGCGGGTGCCGTCGGTACCGGCGGCCAGGGGCACATCTGCCGCCAGAATTTTTTTAATCGGTGGTGTATGTTTGGCCGCATCAAAGCCATAGCGTTGAACAAAGTATTCCCCCTGGTAGGCCATGCGGTGTTGGATGGCAATGCCGCCCCCTAGGGCTTTGACCCGCTCAATGTTGCGATCGCTAATGGTTTCCGCATGGTCTAAAATCCAGTGCATGCCTTCGAACGGCACATCACGGTTGACCTGCTCAAAAATATTCAAAAACCGAGTAATGGATTCGTCGTAGGTAGCATGGAGGCGGAAGGGCCAGTTGTTTTCCGCTAACAGCTGAATCACCTCGGTAAGCTGGCTTTCCATACCAGCTGCGAGGTCAGGGCGGGGCTCAGTAAAGTCTTCAAAGTCGGCAGCGGAGAATACCAACATTTCACCGGCACCGTTGAGTCGATAAAAATCATCTCCCTGTCCAGGGTTAGCAATGTCTATCCATCGCTCAAAGTCAGCTTTTTCTTCCCCTGGGTTTTGGGTAAATAGATTGTAGGAAACTCGAACCGTGAGCAGGTTGTCGTCGTGCAGCTTTTGAATAATCTGATAATCATCGGGGAAGTTTTGTCCGCCGCCGCCCGCATCGATCACCCCAGTAATGCCTAAACGATTCATTTCACGCATATAGTGGCGGGACGAGTTGAGCTGATCGTCAAGACCGAGTTTGGGACCCTGTGCGATCGCACCGTAGAGAATGGTGGCATTAGGCTTGGCAATCAGCATACCAGTAGGATTACCCTGGCTGTCCTTCTCAATTATGGAGCCCGCTGGGGGAATCGTATTGCGATCGATGCCCAGGGCCCTAAGCGCCGCCCGGTTGAGCAATGCTCGGTTATACAAATTGAGAATAAATACCGGCACATCTTGAGACACTGCGTTAACCTCAGCCAGGGTGGGCATGCGCCGTTCAGCAAATTGAAATTCACTCCAGCCGCCGATCACTCGCACCCACTGAGGAGCCGGAGTTCTGATTGCCTGCTCTTTGAGCATACGCAGGGCATCGGCAAGGGAGGGTACCCCATCCCAGCGCAGCTCCATATTGTAGTTGAGGCCGCCGCGAATTAGGTGGGTGTGGGTATCATTCAGACCTGGAATAACTGTACGACCATTGAGATTAATCAGTTTGGTCTTCTCTCCTTGGTAGGCCATAATCTCTTTCTCAGACCCTACTGCCAAAAAGCGATTGTCTTTAATGGCGACGGCTTCTGCAAAGGACTGTCGGCCGTCCTGGGTGGCAATGCGACCATTGTGTAGAATCAGGCTGGCGGTGCCATCAGCCGGATTTTGAGTCCAGGCGCTTCCTTTGTTGAGGAGAGCTGTGGAAAATCCCGTGGCTAACGCCCACTTTAAAAAATCTCGTC
>JBCCJR010000412.1:0-4726 GCA_039045805.1 Cyanobacteria bacterium P01_C01_bin.118 | reverse complement strand
TTGACGGTCTATCAGGTTTTTCGTCCTTGGGTTCCGCTTTTTTTGTAGTGGATGCTGCGGCTGCTTTATTCTGATCTGCCGCACTGGCTGGCTGATGCCCAACAATGCCTGTAAAAGACGTCGCCGTCATCAGGCTGGATAATGCCAAACAGAAAAGTTTTGAGGAACTCAGGGACATATAAATTTCAATAATTAAATTGGTAGATGGCAGCTGATTAAGCTGACCTGTTAGTAATTTATGGTTAACTGTTGCCTTTAATTATCGATTGAGAATACTAGTTTACTTTTGTAAAGTAGCTCCATTATAGGGTGCTGCACTGTACATGGCGTTGTTCACTGATCCGGTTTTTACTAAGTCTACCCGTGGGTTATCGATACATGAAGTTAAAAGTAACTTCAAGACTAATTTCACTGGCAAGGTAATCGTTGAGCACAGGGTTATGAATTAGGTACGAACTGGTCCCAGTGGTTGATGGCCATCATCTGGGATGGTGCCGCTGAGGATGATACTCTCTCGGCGGAGCGATCAAAATATATGGACTGCATTCCCAGACGCTGGGGTGCGATCGCATCGTTCGTCAGATGATCGCCAATAAACATTACTCTGGCTGGTTTTGGGTTTCCGGCCACTTCCAGGGCAATTTGATACACCGCATCCCCTGGTTTACGTTTGCCACACTCAGCACTGTCCACCACAAATGAGAAATACTGTCTCAGGCCGTAGCGCTCAAGCATCTTAGCTGGCCAGCTGGCTAGAAAAAAGTTGGACACCACCCCCATGGACACATGACCTTGCCAGCGCTGTAGCATGCTTTCCACACCTGGAGGCAATCGCAGTGTGTTTGGAAAGCAATCCATAAACTGCACTTCCATGTCTGCTAACACCTGTTGAACAATGGTGGCATCGGCGTCAGGACGAAAGGTGGCTAGCAGATTACGAAACCGTTCCTGCAAAGATTGCTCATGGGGTTTGCCAGCAATGTGCTCTAGCCGCCAGCGATGGTAGTCAGCCCGGACCTCTTCGATAGTGTCGTACAGACCAGCAGTAACTGGTACCTGATACATCGGGGCCAGCCCGGCTTCATGGCCTGATGTATCAAAATCGTCAACTAAGGTGTTGAAGCAATCAAAAAAAATCCAGTCTAGAGACGTGCTGGGAACCATGGTGAATCTTGCTTTTTATCCCGCGCGGTGGGGAGTGCTTCATTAGATTAACGCCATTGGGCACGTTGTTGACCGAATTAGCCGATTGAGCCATCGTCAAATTGCTCTCTCCAAGGCCAGGGCTTCTAGTTGCCCTACAGCACGGTCAACCACCTGCAAACTCGCATGCCAAAACTCTGGTTTACGAATGTCTTGCTGCAGATGCTGTTGTACTAAATCCTCCGCCGTCATACTACCGGTATCGCGTAGTAAGGCTGTGTAGAGATCGTTGAAATTCTCACCATAGTTCTCTTTTTGAGCATAGATACCGAGACTAAACAAATAGCCAAATAAATAGGGATAGTTATAAAAGCTAAGGGACGATATGGAGAAATGCAGCTTACTGGCCCAAAACATCTCGTCATAGCTAGCCAGACTGTCTTCATACCAGTGTTGCCAGCTGCCACGCATCATTGCTTTAAGTTTGGCGGCAATCACATACCCCTGTTTGCGAGCTTCTACCAGTCTTTGCTCAAAGGTGTATCGAGCGGGAATATTGAGTAAAAATGTCACTGCTGCCATGCCATCTGCCCAGGCAATTGTCAGCTTTTGGGCAGGAGTACTGGCTTTGGCCACTAGAGCATCCCGCACTAGCGTTTCGCCAAAAATACTGGCCGTCTCCGCCAGGGTCATCGAATAAAACGTCTTATATCGGGGCATGTCTCGCATCATCCAAGAATGCCAGGCATGGCCTAGCTCATGGGCAAGGGTGAGCACATTGTTCATGGTGCCTTCAAAGGTCATAAATATGCGGGGTTCTCTCGGTTGAGAAAATCCGCCACAGTAAGCTCCCGTTGCCCGATTTTCAGTAGGTTGAGCATCAATCCATCCCTTGTCTGCCATCATCATGGCAAAGTCACCCATCTCAGGGGTGAGCTGTCGAAAGGCATTGGCAATCAGCTCCATAGCCTCGTCAAAGGTAAAGGTGATGTCCTGATCCACAGCCGGAGCCGGGGCAAATAAATCCCAGGGTTCTGGAGTGATATCTAATACTTTGCCCATGGCAGTGAGCGCCCGCTGACCAATGGTTCGATACTGGTAGGTGGTAGCCATCAGAGCTTCTAACGTCTGACGGTCAATCCGGCTTTGGTGACAGCTAGCATCTAGATAGTGGAGGATGCGGTGCTGGCTCCGTTGTTTGGTTTCCTGGAGTCGCCAACCATTGATCGCGTTTAGAATGGCAGTGACTGTCTCCGCCTGAGTTTCCCATGCAGTATTGATCCCATGCCATGCTTGGGAGCGCAGATCGCGCTTAGGAGCACTGAGGAGATTAAAGGCTTTGGCCAATCCCATACTTTCGCCATCGACCGTACACTGCAATGTGCCTGCCAGTTCGGTATAGAGATTGCCCCAGCCGTGGAGGCCATTCACGGCTAAACCGGTAACCAATTGTTCTGCGGCCACGGTGAGTAGCTGGTCTTTGAGCTTGCGCTGATGACGAATTGAAAATTCCAGCTCTGCCAGTGCTGGCTCGGCTACCAGGGCATTGATAAATTCTTCACTAGCACGCATCAAAAAGACATTAAGGGCCGTAGTGACCTGGCTCAATTCAGCACTGAGCTGTTGGAGGGTTGGCTTCCAGGTTTTGGCGCTGGCATCACGGGTGTTAACACTGAGAATTGAGGAGATAAAGGTGCGAAGATTCCCCATCCGTTTGCTAATCTCAGTGCGCTGCAAATGGATGTCTCGAATCTGGCTAATCCGGTCTTGAAACTGATCGGAAGGCAGTTTTTCCGCAGAGTCGATATATGTAGTGAAGGGCTCGCAGGCTGTGGCGATGGTGGTAATATCGGCCTTTAGCTGCTCAATATCATTGGCAATGCGAGGATCGGTGCTGTCGGTATAGAAGTGGCTGTTATCCCAGGTTTGACGCAGTTGAACCATGGCTTTGGTGGAAGGGGCAGATGTTTTCTAAATTCTAATGGGCTGTACCAAGACTAGCTATGGTCAAGGCAGGTGCTTGAGTGACTGAGTCGTTTACGCTTAACTGATGGGTGAGGTATCTATGGGATCGCTATGGCGAATATTCAGCAGGTCTTAGTGACTGGAGCTACAGGAGGCGTGGGGCAGCTGGCGGTGGCCTATGCGCTTAATCAGGGCTATACAGTGCGTGCGTTAACGCGAAATCTCGCCAAAGCTCAATCCTTATTTGATGATCGTGTCGAGCTAGTGCAGGGAGATTTACGACAGTCAGATACTTTAGCAGCCCCTCTGACCAATATTGATGCTGTGTTGTGCTGCAGTGGCACTACGGCGTTCCCGTCGGACAAGTGGCAGGTGGAGTTGCCAGCGCAGCCATTGGAACAGTTGTTTACCTGGGGACGTGTAGTTGTAGATGCCGATTATCGTCAGCAGCAGGCAAAAAATTCTCCTGCGATCGCAGATGGCCAGGGTGTGCAGAACTTAATTACAGCCGCTAAAAATTATCCTGTGCAGCGTTTTGTCCTAGTCTCGTCTTTGGGAGTGGAGCGTAAGCAAGATATTCCCTTTAGCATTCTCAATAGCTTTGGTGTCCTTGATGCTAAAGCCCTGGCAGAAAGTGCTTTGCATAGTTCAGGGTTGAGCTATACCATCATCAGACCTGGGCGCTTAATCGATGGCCCTTACACCTCCTACGATCTCAACACCCTGATCAAGGCTTCCACAGATGGCAAACAGGGTGTGGTTTTAGGCAAGGGAGATCGGCTACTGGGACAAACCAGTCGCAAGGATGTGGCAGCAGCTTGCGTGGAATGTCTCAACTATGACTCCGCTAAAAATCAAACCTTTGAAATGATTAACCAGGGAAGTCGTCCTGTTGCCATTGACTGGTCCGGACTATTTGCCAATCTGGTATGACATCGCTGACCCGATTGGTAGCCATTAACTGAGTCTCCGACTCTTCGATAGACTCTTTCTTTTTTTGAATACTTCTTCTTCTAATTGTTCGGGTGATTGGTCTTGGGGGTGGCTTAGCCGCAGGTGCAACAGATTGAGTCACCGTCTGGATAAAACTCAAAAGTAGTATATGACTTAGTAATAATAGTGACAGATATTTTGAACTCGATAAAAACTTAAACCGCAACTGTCCTGATTCCTTGGAGAGTGATGGATTGCACGGCTACTGTCATATGACAGACCAACGTCTTCCACGGGGATGAAGTGTCAGACGTTGGTGCAAACTGTGTCAAAATTTTTGACACAGCATTGTCATCTGTTGAGGATGTTACTTTGAATATTAAAACAATCAGGATTGTTGTTAAAGCCCAATCATGCAACTAAAGCATCGGTTTGATGTCAGATAAGCATTTACGCTGGTTTGGGCTTTAACATCACCTGGCCGAGAAAGGCGTCAAGCTGTTTGAAGTTCGAGTCTTCAGACGGGCTGTTCGTCTTTGTCGATTACGACCTCACGTGGTTTCACACTAAGCCTGAACTACTGTGAAACCTGTTTTAAGTCTGATAACACTGTCTCGGTTGGATTGACTGTATTAAAAGATGGATTATCTCTTTCGGTGACCGTGACCCAGGGTTCAATGTTATC
>JBCCJR010000411.1:0-4740 GCA_039045805.1 Cyanobacteria bacterium P01_C01_bin.118 | reverse complement strand
TGCGGATGCGGATATTGCCCGCATATTGAATGGGGCGCTACAGAGTCAGGGTAAAACCACCTGGTTTGATCAAGAAAGTATCGCAGCGGGAACGGCGAACTTTCAACAAGAGATTTATCACGGTATTGAGATCTCCGATAACATCTTGTTTATTTTGTCGCCTCGGTCGGTGAATTCCCCCTACTGTGCCTTGGAAGTAGAGCATGCCGCTCGTTTTAATAAGCGGTTTGTGACTGTTTTACATCAGCCGGTGGATACGGCAGATTTACATCCAGAATTGGCCAAAGTGCAGTGGTTGGACTTTAGTCAGCAGCGGGGAAATTTCACCACCCATTTTAATCACCTTATCCGGATTCTAGATACAGATCGCGAGCATGTGCAAAGTCATACAAAATGGCTGCAGCGATCGCAAGAATGGCAACAAAAAGAACAGAGCCCGGACCTGCTACTGCGGGGGGCAGAAAGTGCGATCGCAACCCAATGGCTCCAGGACTCCCAAAAATATCAGAAAACCCCTGCCGTCACCGAGGGTCAACAGACATTTATTACAGCCAGTCAGGATGCAGTTGAAGCGGAGACCCGTCGAGATAAACGCCGCATAGTCATTACCCAATCTCTGCTGGCAGGGATGAGTGTTTTGTTTTTAATTGCATTGGGAGCTGGAGCTTTTGCTCTTCAGAGCAGAAACCGCCTGGCCTTGGATGAAAACGCAGGAAAGATTAGTCGTTCCCTGATTACCCAGCCGGTGGAAGGACTTTTAAAGTCTCTCAAATTAGTGAATAAAAGTCGGGCTCGGCTGTGGGAACTGCGCCCTTCCGTACGTTCCACCCTGCGCAATGCCATTGGTCTCACCGTGGAGAAAAATCGTCTGGAGGGTCACACCGATGCGGTTTGGTCAGCGGTGTATAGTCCCGATGGTCAAGTTATTGCCAGTGGCGGGTTTGACCAGGAAATTCGGCTATGGGATAACAATGGCAACCCCATGGGGCAGCCCTTAAAGGGCCATACGGATGAGATTTGGTCGGTGGCGTTTAGCCCCGATGGGGAAATTATTGCTAGCGCCAGCTCTGATGGCACGGTCCGTCTGTGGAATTTACAAGGGGATCAGCTGGGGAGTTACCCAGGCCATGACGGTCATGTTAAGACAGTGGCCTTTAGCCCTGATGGAACACAATTAGCCAGTGGCGATCAAAAGGGGACTATCCGGCTATGGAATCGTCAAGGAAAAGCTCGAGCGTTTCAAGCAGAAGGTGAGAGTGTGCTTTGGTCAATTGCCTTTAGCCCCGATAGTACTCAGCTTGTGACTGGTCGAGACGATGGCTTGATTCACCTGTGGACTCTCCAGGGTAAGTTGATCAAAACGTTATCGGACCACAAAGGGGCAGTGATTGCGGTGGCGTTTAGTCCCGATGGACAGCTGATCGCTAGTGGTGGCACCGATAAGATTATCCGTCTGTGGGACCGTCAGGGTAAGCTGCTGCGTGAGTTAGAGGGCCACACAGATAATGTTATGTCTTTGGCCTTTAGTCCCAATAGCCAGTGGCTGATTAGTGGTAGTGATGACAATACGCTGCGGGTGTGGGGGCGAGACGGTTTGCCGGTGGGACCTCCCCTGATTGGTCATGAGTACTATGTGTATTCTGTTGCCGTGAGTCCCGACGGTCAGACTATTCTTAGCGGTGGTGAGGATCTAACGCTGCGCCTGTGGGACCTGCAGGATGTGCTTAAGCGTAAGTCTTCAAGGGTAAATGAGGGGGCGGTGCATGGCATGGCTGTCAGCGGTGATGGCCAGGTTCTGGTGACCGGTGGCGAGGATGGGACATTGCGATTGTGGACTGACAGTGGAGAGGCGATCACGCCTCCGTTGCAGGGACATACAAATTCAGTCTTGTCGGTGGCCATTAGCCAGGATGGGCAAACCATTGCCAGCGGTGGTGTCGATAACACAGTGCGGCTGTGGAATCGTCAGGGCTATGGGCTGGCTGTTTTAGACCAACATCAAGGTGATGTGAATGGTGTGGCTATCCATCCTACGGAGTCCATCATGGCCAGTGCCAGTCAGGATCGGACAATTCGCCTGTGGGATCTCCAGGGCAAGCCGTTGGGACAACCCATCACGGGCCACGAAGATGCGGTCAATACGGTGGTGTTTAGTCCCGATGGTCAGCTGCTGGTGAGTGGTAGCGATGACCGCACGATGCGGTTGTGGGACCTGCAGGGAAATCCGGTGGGAGAGCCGATGGATGGGCATACGGATAATGTAAACGCCATAGCCTTTAGTCCCGATGGTCAGCTGTTTGTCAGTGCCAGTCGCGATCGCACCCTGCGCCTCTGGAACCGCGACGGTACCCCTGCCATTGCCGACGCCTTTAGGGGCCATCTCAGCGATGTCGTAGCCGTTACCTTTAGCCCTGACGGAGAATATATTGTCAGCGCCAGCCGTGACCAGACACTACAGCTGTGGGACCTGCAGGGAAGACCCATCGGTCAGCCGTTGACGGGCCATAATGCCATTGCCAGCACGGTGTTGTTTAGTGGCGACGGGCAATGGTTGCTGAGTGCCAACAGTGACGGCCTTTTGCGGCGTTGGGAAGGGGGCGCAATTGAAGACTGGGTGGATTGGGGGTGCGATCGCATCAGCGAACACTCAATTCTAAATAAGCCTGAAGCAGACGGTATTGAAAACACATGTCAGTTTTAGCCCCTGATATTTGGTGAGGAAATGTGTAGAGATTGTCACCAATTTCTTTATCCTCGATAACACTATAGATAGTGGGCAACTGGCTAGACATGGTTCAAGCGTTCTCTGTGGTTAGAAACACCAAGAGAACAACATTTTCTCTCTTTTCCCTTCATCTGCTTAACAACTAAATACCAAATACGCTGACATCAGGAGGCCATTATGGAAAGCTTTGATTATGTTGTCCTAGGAGCAGGCTTAGGCGGGCTTTCTGCTGCAGCTTGTTTGACCCGCCAAGGCCATAAAGTAGCTGTTTTAGAAAAACATTATTTACCCGGAGGCTGTTGTCACACCTTTGACTATGGCAACTATCGATTTTGTGCCGATGTGCACTATATCTCTCAATGTGCTTCCCATCAGGCCATCGGTCAGTTTCTAAACTACATTGAACGACCGGTAGAGTTTAACTCCCTGGACCCAGATGGCATTGATCGGGTGATTACACCAGAGGTGGATTTTAAGATTCCGCTAGGGTGGGAGAATTTGCGAACTCGTCTGATCAACACCTTTCCCGATGAGAAAACGGCCATTAATCGCTACTGTGATGAGATTTTGCATCTTCATGCAGACATTCGCAGTCTCACCCAGGAAGTTAACTGGTATGACCGCAAGTGGTCCGACTGGTTAAAGTTGCCTAAATACTGGAAGCTATACAGTAAGCGCCACTGGACCTTACAGGATCTGTACGACCAGGTGGGGCTATCACCTAAACTACAAAATCTGTTGGCAGGTCAGAGCGGGGACTATGCCCTCCCCCCCGATGAAATTGCCCTGATGACCCATACAGCTCTAGTGTCAGACTATGCCGAAGGGGCCTATTACCCTAAACATCATTTCAAGCAGTTTGTGGACACCATTGTCGAAGCAATTACGGCTGGTGGCGGGGCGCTGCAGCTATCGGACTCGGTGGAGCATATTGAAGTGAGCAATCACCGGGTACAACAGCTAATCACCGCTGAGGGGGAAATCTACCATGCTGACAAAGCATACATCAGCGACCTGGATCCAAAGCTGACGGTGGAGCTAATGCATATTCCCGATGGGCTGAGCCAGCGAGAAACAAAGCGGCTGACAGACTATGAATATTCAGCCAGTGCTTTTAACCTATACCTGGGGCTAGATAGTCGGTTTGAGCCGGAACGCTATGGTTTGGGTAACTGGAATATTTGGTACTACCCGACCGGCGATCTAAACCAAGAATACGCGAAACAATTAAAGGGAGATCTAAGCCATCCCTGGATATTTCTCTCCTGTCCCACCATGAAGTCCTGTGAACCAGGTATGGCCCCAGCCGGACATCATATTTTAGAAATTGCCACCGTATGTCCCTATGAGCCCTTTGGTGAACTGCTGGTCCGCGACAAAAAGTGTTATAAGGCCAAAAAACGCGAACTCTATCAGCACATTATGACCAGCGTCCGCGACCTGATTCCCGATGTGGACAGCTATGCCCGCATGAAGGTCTATGGAACGCCTACCACCAGCGAATATTATCTAGGTCAGCCCCAGGGCAATATTTATGGCGCGAAGCTAATTCCCAAACAGGTGGGACTCCATCGCATGGGCTATACAACTGAATTGTCTAATCTGTTCCTGGTGGGAGCCACTGCTGGCTATCCCAGCGTGCCAGGGGTAATTATTAATGGCATGGAAGTAGTAGAGTTGCTCACCGGGCGGTCAGTATGGGATCGAGCAATGGCAGCTCAGGGAGTAGCTAAGGTTCCGGCGGTGATGTCTGTTTGACACCGATTTTGCCCCCGACAAGGCAATTTGAGTTTCACACCCTAAATTTTCTGCAGGAGACAGGTTGAGAGATGTATAATCGACCCAGCCGTAACCCCAATTTAGTGCGATTGGGGATAACCCAGTACGTTGGGTTTTAGGGCGGCGTAACGGCCCTAACCAGGGGGTTTGGGGAACTCGGAGGGACCCCAAGCAACAGACCTCGCTCCTCAGCCAGCCCCTTCAAAAAAGGTTTACAGAATATTGGCTAATAGCCC
>JBCCJR010000410.1:0-4741 GCA_039045805.1 Cyanobacteria bacterium P01_C01_bin.118 | reverse complement strand
TGGTCAAATCGTCCCAGAAGTACCACAAAATAGCCGCCAAACTACCCAGCTGAATAACCGCCGTAAACGCCACACCTGGATCTCCCCAACCCAGGACAACCGGCACCACCTTGACATGGGCTGTGCTACTGATCGGTAAAAACTCCGTCAGCCCCTGAACGATGCCAATCACAATGGCTTGAAATAAATTAATTTGCGCCGCCTGACTGGTCGGCGCTTGGGCCAAAAGCTCAAATGATTGGCAAACAGACATTAACAGTGCTCCAAAGCTCAAACGTTATCAATCGGTATGACGTAGTTATCTGATATAAGGACACGCAGACTTTATGCCCAGATCCGGATTACATGGGCAGTCCCATCACCGATTTGACTCAACTAAACCACCAAAAGTACAGAGTCTTTAAACAAGAAAATCCATCAAACCATAGCCAGATCGTCACAATATACGTATCAATAAACACGCATACCGATGCTCAATGGCGTCAGTAATTCGATCATGACCATATACAAAGAAAACCTGAAGTTTTGATATCCCGTATCCCGTAATGACTAACCTTAATAAGGCCAGTGCAATAGAACGCAACGATTTAGTTTCAGTGTTTCCAAACAACTGGCACACATAAAATATTTACATACTGTAATAGTATCTAGGTCGCCATTTATAAAGCTACGGTTCCTGAGCGGCTGAAATAGCATGTTATGTTAACAATAATTAACCTCTCTCAGAATTCTATTGAATTCATCAGGCAGCATTGCTATCCGAAACTACGCCTCAACCTCAACTCGCTGAACGCTTAAGCGTCATTTCCACTGGGCATCATCGAATTTTTGCCTTTCTAGTAGCTGCTTTTTTAGTCAGCGTTCCTGTTTTTATTCAAGCGCCTCTAGTACGTTTACAACCCTGGGTAAGTCTGATAATGACTTTTTCCTGGTTGCTGGGGGGCGTCTACATGTTAAAAAAGCCGACACTCAAGCTGTGGGGCGACTTGGCTATTGGCTTTTCATGGACCTGGCTGGCTGGCAGTATTTACTGGGGATGGCTCAGGTCTAATCCTTACGTACATTTACCTGTCGAAGCGATTGGCCTACCCATTGTCATTATCTTAATTAGCCAAAATCGACTGAAGGTCGGTAGCTACTTTTATTTAGGTTCACTACTGGGCACTGTTATTACCGACCTTTATTTCTACTGGGTAGATCTAATCCCTTATTGGCAACAGTTGATGCAGGTCCCTCCATCGGATGCCGGGGCTGTACTTCAAGCCGCTTTACATCAAATTCAAAATCCCATAGCCGCTATTCGAGCACTCTGGCTACTCAGCCTCTTAGTAGCCATTAGTCTATTTGGCATGCGCTTTCCAAAGTCACATTGGTGGGCATTTTCGGGAGCTGTTTTGAGCACAATTCTGGTAGATGCCCTATTTTTATTAGCAGCGACCTTAGCCTAGCCGCTCATGTTACTCCGACACACGCGTCATCATTAGCCCCAGCTGTTGACAAATCACTAAGATAGCCTCAAAGTATGCTGCTAGACGTTGATACGGTTGAAGATTTGAATAACGTATGTTGTTTTGAGCACATCCGTACAAAATCAGCAGTATCTTGTACTTAGCACATAATAAATAAGCACAAAGGCTATAGTGCTGTTAGGAGCAGTAGCGTTAAGGTATAGGACATAGCTGACTCGAATCATCGAGGTATAGTGTTATTCCCTGAAAAGACCCCTCAAGTTGGACCTTATTTGGTCCTCAAAACAGACTCAGGTCAACGTCACTTATCGTTGATCGGCAATAGTTGCTGGACTATTGGCCGTAGCGACGATAATAATTTCGTTCTGCCTGATCGTTGGATTTCTCGCAACCATGCCATGTTGCAGTTCATGGAGAGTGGGGAGTTTTATCTGATTGATTTGGGTAGCCGCAATGGTTCTTTCGTCAATGGCCGCCGGGTTAGTGTACCGGTCACATTACGCAACGGAGACGCCCTCACCTTTGGGCAAACTGAATTACAATTTTATTGTCCAGCGCCAGAGCCCAGCAATAATCAAAGCACCTCGATTAGCTCCCACGATTCCACTGCTACGGCAACGCTACATGTACGCCGCTTAATTTCGGTCATGGTGGTAGACATTCGCGACTTTACCGTCATGACCCGCCAGCTTGATGAAAAGGTCCTGTCTGAAGTGATTGGCACCTGGTTCCGACATGCAGGCAATATCATCGGCGAATATGGCAGCTGGGTTGACAAATATATTGGCGATGCAGTTATGGCTGTATGGATTCACGGCACCCAGGAAGTCGAAGCCGAAGAGATGTTAAAAATCAGCCGTGCCATTAGCGCTCTAAATGACATGACACGGCAACTCCATAAGCAGTTTCCTTTGCCCTTTCCACTGCGTGTTGGGGCTGGCGTCAATACTGGCTATGCCGTCGTGGGGAATACCGGTACTGGTGATCGACCTGACTACACAGCGTTAGGAGACACCGTAAATGCAGCGTTTCGCTTTGAAAGCTCCACCAAACAGCTGGGGTTGGATGTCGCTCTTGGCGCTGAAACTTACAAATACTTGAGTAAGTTGGGTGCAAACGAGCAGACCTTTAAACGTTACTCGGCTTTGTTAAAGGGGTATGACAAACCTTTAACCACTTACGCCTGCACATTTTCAGATTTAGACCGTTTTCTAATTAGCTACGACCGTAAAGCATCTATGACAGTCAAATCATCCTCAATAGGGTAGTTTGCGTAACGGTCCGCAACGGATTCTCATCATTCCTCAACATTGGCACAGTGAAAGTGATAGGCTGCTCATTAATGCTGTGTATTAGATTTGAATAAATCCGTCGGAGAGATGAAACGATTCTTTGGCCTATTAATGGCGCTTGGACTGGTATTTGGTACTTTGGTGAGCGATGCGCAGCCCGCATTAGCAGGTATGCTGGATAGCGGTGTTATGCTCATAGCTGACCTACCTCGCAATGCGGTGGACGATAAGCTGTCCACTGAGTACGGCTACAAGATTGATATCAATAACACCAACGTGGCGGCGTTCACAAAATACCGGGGTTTATTTCCGACAATTGCGGGCAAAATCATTCGGAATGCTCCCTATGACAACTTAGAGGATATTCTTGACATTCCTGAGCTAAGTGACGTCGAGAAAGCCCGCATTCAAGACAACATGGATATTTTTACCATTTCCCCACCTAACCCTGCGTTAGTTGAAGGGGATGATCGATACAACAATGGTGCTTACAAATAGGTGAGCCTGCCTGACATCATTTAATGAGCCATGGCTAGTTTATTCCTTTGATGTCCTTCATTAATTGCAGACAGATCCTTAGAAGCTGAATTCTCAGGTATTATCTGATTTGACATTGCTCTTGATAGAGTGGATTAATCCCTCTGTCAGGAGCAATTTTTATTGGTGCACTCTTCTTCTTCCCCTTTTTCATTGCCGTCAGAGTTTGATGTGTTGGTCGTCGGTGGTGGAGCAGCTGGTTTATATTCGGCCCTATGTCTGCCAAACACACTGCAGGTGGGGCTGATTACCAAAGATACGCTGTCATTATCCGCTAGCGACTGGGCTCAAGGTGGAATTGCGGCTGCGATCGCACCAGACGATACACCAGAACTCCACATCACCGACACCCTGAAAGCAGGAGCCGGACTCTGTGAACCTAAAGCAGTCGAAGTACTGGTGCGCCAAGCCGGAGAATGCATCCAAACCCTAACTCAAATGGGAGTTGACTTTGACCGCAAGGACGAGCAGCTAGCCATGACCCTTGAAGCCGCCCACTCCCGGCGAAGAGTTCTCCATACCGCTGACACCACTGGTCGAGCTGTAGTCACCACCCTGACAGAACAAGTGCTCAAACGGGATAATATTTGCGTCTTTAACCAGGCCATGGCATTGGATCTATGGGTTCATGACAACGAATGTCGAGGAGTACAACTGGCCTATGAGCAACAAATTATGTGGATACAGGCCAAGGCTGTAGTGTTAGCAACGGGTGGGGGTGGTCAAATCTATTCTCAAACAACTAATCCTGCAGCTAGCACAGGGGATGGCGTTGCTATGGCCTGGCGAGCCGGTGCCCAACTGCGGGATTTAGAATTTATGCAGTTTCATCCTACCGCCCTCACCAAAGCAGGTGCCCCAAGGTTTTTAATTAGCGAAGCAGTGCGGGGCGAAGGCGCTCATCTAGTAGACAGTAACGGATACCGGTTTACCTTCGACTATCATCCCGATGGTGAACTGGCCCCCAGAGATGTAGTCAGCCGCGCTATTTTTAACCACCTACAGAAAAACCCAAAAGAATCGGTAGTTTATCTCGATCTACGGGTGATTGATCCTGACCGAGTGCAGCACCGGTTTCCCAACATTATTCGCAAGTGTCAAAAGTGGGCAGGCATCAATGTCTTTGAGACACCCATCCCGGTATCTCCTGCGGCCCATTATTGGATGGGAGGTATTACCACTAACTTAGAAAGTCAAACTACCATTTCTCGTCTGTATGCAGTAGGAGAAAATGCCAGCACTGGAGTCCATGGAGCCAATAGACTCGCCAGCAATTCTTTACTGGAATGCCTTGTTTTTGGAGCACAGCTCAAAGATCTCACCCCCAGTCCCTTCGAATCTTGTTCAAGCGAGCTACCTACTGACCGCGAGACATTAGAAATGACTCAGGAATTTGATAAAGCCATGAGCTGGCTAAATCAGTATCGTCCTGCAATTGGTCAG
>JBCCJR010000409.1:0-4742 GCA_039045805.1 Cyanobacteria bacterium P01_C01_bin.118 | reverse complement strand
GACAGGGTCGTCCCGTTCAAAATTCAGATTTTTCCCACAGTCTTTAGCCCTATACAAGATATTTCCTATGACTACTCAGCCCGTAAAGTTTGGTCTGATTGGCGCTGGAGCCATTGCCCAGACCCACGCTCAATCCTTTGAGCACGTCGATGTTGCCACCCTGGTGGGTGTGGCTGACATTCGGCTTGAAGCCGCCCAGACAATGGCCGACAGTGCTGGATGTGCCAGCTACACCTCCTATGAAGCGATGGCAGCAGACCAGGAATTGGATGCCGTCATTATTTGCACTCCCCCCATAACGCATCCCGAGATTGTTCTTTATTTTCTTAACCGGGGCGTCAATGTCCTTTGTGAGAAGCCTCTGAGCATCGACCTGAAAAATGCTCAAAAAATGTACGCCGCCGCTCAACAAAACAATGTGTTGTTGACCATGGCGTCTAAGTTTCGCTATGTGGACGATATGGTCAAGGCCAAAAGTCTTCTTCAGTCGGGTATTTTAGGAGACATTGTGCTGTGTGAAAATGCCTTTACCGCCCGTGTAGACATGGGCAGTCGCTGGAATGCTAACCCGGCCGTCAGCGGTGGTGGTGTCTTAATTGACAACGGCACCCACTCCGTTGATATCATGCGCTACTTCCTGGGTAATTTGACCGAGGTTCAGGCGGTTGAAGGCAAGCGTATCCAGGGTTTAGAGGTGGAAGATACGGCTCGCATTTTTGTAAAGAGCGCCCAGGGAGTGATGGGCAATATTGATCTCTCCTGGAGTATCAACAAAGAACTGGATTACTTTTTACGGATTTATGGCTCCCACGGCACCGTGTCCATCGGCTGGAAAGAGTCCAAATATCGTCAAACATCTAGCCGTGACTGGGTGGTCTTTGGTAACGGCTATAGCAAACTGGAATCATTCAAAAACCAATTGACTAATGTTGCCCGTGCGATTCGAGGAGAAGAGTCTTTACGGATTACGGCGGAAGATGCGATCGCATCGGTCGAGGTGATCAACGCCGCCTACGAATCCCTCAATCAGAGCCGCTGGACCAATGTCGGTACCCTTAGCGAAACCCTGGCTCTCTATGCCCGGGGTAATCAAGGTGCCAGCAGCAACGGTAAACAAATCGCTACCCTCGCCTAGGAGGCACCATGAGCGTACGGATCCATCCCACAGCCATGGTGGAAGAGAATGTCACCCTGGGTGACGGTACTTCAGTGTGGGACAACGCCCACATTCGCCATGGCACTACCTTAGGAGAACAGTGCATCGTCGGTGGTAAAGCTTACATTGCCTACGATGTGGTGATCGGCAACCGAGTCAAGATCAATGCCTTTGCCTATATCTGCAACGCCGTCACCCTCGAAGACGGTGTGATGATCAGCGCTGGCACGATCTTTACCAACGACCGTTTTCCCAGGGCCACCACACCGGATCTGCTGGCCCCCTACTCCTCTGCCCCCGATGAGCACACCCTGCCTACTCTAGTAAAGGAAGGGGCCACCATCGGAGCCCGCTGTGTAATTGGCAATGACCTGGAAATAGGCCGGTTTGCCATGGTGGGCATGGGCTCAGTGGTGACCAAATCGGTGCCGGACTTTCATCTGGTCTATGGCAGTCCGGCGCGCTCCGTAGGATGTGTCTGTCGCTGTGGTCAACCCCTGGGCCGTTTTAACGAGCTATCGGAGGAAGCTGTGGTGAAATGTGGAGCCTGCGATCGCGCTTATCACATCCACGATCAAACCGTGACCGAATTAGGCCACGGACAGACATCACCCGTACCCGAAACCTCCATAGAGTCTGTAGTATGACCATTCCATCTCCCCAGCACCAGCCGACCCAGATGCCGCCCAAACATTGGGCCATTGTCGGTGGAGGCATGCTAGGTCTCACCCTAGCCCACCGTCTAGCCCAGGCGGGGCAGCAGGTCACCTTATACGAAGCCGCACCAAAGCTGGGAGGCTTAGCATCGGCCTGGCAGCTGGGCGATATCGTCTGGGACCAGCACTACCATGTCACCCTACTCTCAGATTTGCGGATGCGGGGCATTTTGCAAGAGCTGGGGCTGGAACAGGACATGCAGTGGGAGATTACCAAAACAGGCGTCTATGCCAATGGTCAGCTATATTCTGTCTCCAATGCCATTGAGTTTTTAAAGTTTCCGCCCCTGGGGCTACTGGACAAAATTCGGCTGGCTATCACCATTCTCTACGGAGCTCGCATCACCAACTGGCGACGCCTAGAGCAAATTCCTGTTACCCAATGGCTAAAGCGCTGGTCCGGGAAACGAACGTTAAATAAATTCTGGAAACCACTGCTGCGGGCAAAGCTGGGAGACAACTATCGGATTGCCTCAGCCGCCTTTATCTGGGCCACCATCGCCCGATTATATGCCGCCCGACGTAATGGCCTCAAAGAAGAACGGTTTGGCTATCTAAAAGGTGGCTATCGCCGTCTATTGGAAACTTTTGGAGACCGTCTCAAAGCTGAAAACGTAGAGATTTTGACGGGTGTGCGGGTAGAACAAGTACGCCGCAGCGAAGACTCCCACCAGATGCAAGTTGTACAGTCTCGTTCGGACAATCAAGGCAACCAATCAATAGACATCCGCCAATTTGATCAGGTGGTCGTCACCACTGCTGCTCCCATTGCCGCCAAAATTTGCCAGGGTTTGCACCAAAATGAACTAGCTAAGCTATTCAATATTCAGTATCAGGGAATTGTGTGCGCATCCCTGTTGTTAACACGTCCTCTATCGCCTTATTACGTCACTAACATCACCGATGATGCTCCGTTTACCGGGGTGATTGAGATGACGGCTCTGGTAGATCAGGCAGAACTCAATGGTCATCATCTAATTTATTTACCTAAGTATGTGCCAGCAGAAGATGATACTCTGCAGCTCTCCGATGAATTTATTAAGGAAGAGTTTTTAAAGGGCTTAGAAGCCATGTACCCCGATTTTCAAAGGGACCAGGTATCCGCATTTCAGATCTCTCGGGTGAAGTACGTTATGGCACTGTCCACACTTAACTACTCCACCCAGCTGCCACCGGTTCACACCTCAGTTAAAGGCTTACACATTCTCAATTCTGCCCACATTGTCAACGGCACCTTAAATGTGAACGACACCATTCAGCTGGCAGAACGTCATATAGAGTCTCTGTTGGCAGAGGCCCATAAAGATAAAGGCCCTGAACTACGGAAAACATCCTCAATCGGGCTATAGCAGCCTGTTCACAATAGCCATATGTAAACGATTTCTATACATGACCGGAACATGAACAACAATCCATCCAAGCCCCTAGCAAGTCTCTCCTTAGACTTGGATAACCAGTGGTCCTATATGAAAATCCATGGCGATCCAGGCTGGGAAGATTTCCCATCTTATCTGGATACTGTTGTGCCTCGATTTCTTTCATTTTTAGATGATTTAAGCTTAAAAATAACAGTCTTTATTGTTGGTCAGGATGCGGCCTTAACCAAAAATCAAACAGCTCTCCGATCCATTGCCCTGGCCGGTCATGAAATCGGCAATCATTCCTTTAACCACGAGTCCTGGCTCCATCTCTACAGTCCCGACGAGATCGAAAACGAACTCGCCATGGCAGAAGACCATTTAGAAAAGGCCACCGGTCAGCGCCCCAGAGGATTTCGTGGTCCCGGCTTTAGTCTATCTAAATCAGTCTTAACCATTTTGGCCCATCGAGGCTATCAATATGACGCCTCCACATTTCCCACATTCCTGGGGCCATTGGCCAGAGCCTATTACTTTATGACCACCAAACTCACTCCCGAAGAAAAGGAACAGCGCAAAGCCTTGTTTGGCGGTGTAAAAGATGGATTCCAACCCCTAAAACGCTACCAGTGGTTACTATCCGATCGGCGTCTGATGGAGATTCCAGTGACGACTATGCCGCTATTCAAGGTCCCGATTCACTTTAGCTATATTCTCTATTTAGCCTGTTTTTCACCACCGATTGCCCTGCTATATTTTCGCATCGCCCTCTTACTTTGTCGGTTAACGCGGACAGAGCCTTCGCTGTTACTCCATCCTCTGGATTTTCTAGACCTCAACGATGTCCCAGAATTGGGATTTTTCCCAGCCATGAAGCTCCCCGCTGGTAAGAAACAACAGATTTTGCGCCGGGCCCTGACCATGATGAAGCATCAGTTTAACGTGGTCCCCATGGGAGTACATGCCCAGGCAAAGGGACAAAGAAATGGAAAGCAAAGCCAAAATCCTAAATTTGGGATGCCAATTATTGAGATGAGTTAGAACAATTCTCTCCCGCTCTCCCACTCCTCCTGTCTCCCCTGCATCCTCTACCCCATGTCCTCCAAACGCTGGCTTAGCTTTATCGGTCTTGTCCTCGCCGTTGCCCTGATGCTTTGGGCCTGGCGCGATGTGAACTGGCGTCACCTGGGTCAGACGCTACAGCGAGTTCATCTAGGATGGATTGTCCTGGCAACCATTACGTTCTTATCTGCGTTTTTTGTACGAGCCCATCGGTGGGGCTTACTGTTACCGGGGATTAAGGTGTCCTTTGGGACCAGGATCACCGCCGTCTTTATTGGGTTTGCGGGTAACTGTGTGCTACCGGCCAATGCAGGGGAGTTAGTACGGGTAGGGGTACTCAAACGTCGGGCTGGAGTGCCCGTTGCGATCGCCCTCGGCAGCATTGTGAGTGCCAGACTGTTAGACGCGGCGGTAGCCTTGCTATTTTTAGTGGGTCCGCTGCTGTGGCTG
>JBCCJR010000408.1:0-4749 GCA_039045805.1 Cyanobacteria bacterium P01_C01_bin.118 | reverse complement strand
ATTGCCTTACTTAATATTGGTTTAGGTATTGCGATCGCACATCTCCTCAAACGCCTCCTACTGCGACGGCTTAAACGCTGGGCCAAACGGACGACGACCACACTTGACGACCAGCTCGTCCGTTTGATCGAGCGCCCCACCCTGTGGCTGCTTTATCTGGGCTCCTGCTATGTCAGTTTGCAAAGCCTTACCCTCTATCCCACAGTCGCCCAGCTGGTGACGGCAACGGGCGTCATCTTAGCCACCCTGCTGCTGCTGCAGTTAGTGGGGTCTGTGGCGGAATATAGCCTACGCATTTACGGATATCTCCATCGTGACCAGCCCAACCTGCGCCAAAGCCTCAATGCCCTGATCCCGGCAGTGAGAGTAGTCCTCTGGGCCATTGGCATTGTCTTTGTGTTAGACAACCTGGGGTTTGATATTTCGGCTGTTGTAACGGGATTGGGGATTGGCGGCGTCGCCATTGCCCTGGCTTCCCAGGGGATTTTGCAGGACTTGTTTAGCTATTTCTCAATTTTGTTAGATCGCCCTTTTGAGATTGGTGACTTTATTGTTGTGGGTGATATGGCAGGGACTGTTGCCCAAGTAGGTATTAAAACAACTCGTTTAAAGAGTCTGGATGGAGAACAACTTATTCTGGCTAATACCGATCTGACAGCCTCCCGCATTCAGAACTTTAAGCGTATGATGCAACGGAGGATTGCCTTTAACCTGGGGGTGACCTATGAAACTAGCAACGTTCAGCTAGAACAGATTCCCCAAATCGTTCGTAACGTCATTGAAGAAATTCCTTGCGTGACCTTTGATCGCGCCCATTTTTCCAGCTTTGGTGACTTTAGTCTCAACTATGAAGTGGTTTATATGGTAAAAACCAATGACTTTGTCGCTTACCGAGATGCGCAACAAAAGATAAATTTAGCCATTAAAGAACAATTTGAACAGGCCAACATTGAGTTTGCCTATCCCACTCAACAGGTATACTTGCACTCGTCAAAGTCATTTTAGCAAGTGGTTCAACAATGAACTTGACCAATGTTGAGCAGTTTACATTTGCGAATGGTTTTTACACATTAGGTGAGCTGACTGCCATGGCGACTGTGTAGCTGGTCGATTTTTATTCGCGTTTAACCGTAAGCCCTGAACCAGCTGATTCAGGGCTTACGGCTGTTTTGATATCGAACTAACGCTTGATTTATGGCTTAAAGCGCCAGGCTAAAGCTGTCACGACGATGGAAGTCAGGTTTTTCGCCAGGATGTTCTAGGGCCCAATGGGAGATGCTCTCAGTCTTGAGCACAGTGCTGACCCCCAACTCCAGAGGCTGGTCGATGGCTATCCATTCTTCTGTGGGTAGTTCCACGGTCAGGAAGTAACCTTTAGTCAATGGCTGCCAGGTACTGGCGACTGTTTTACAGGCAGGCTCCGCTACCATGGCTTGACGATAGTCATCAAAACGATAGACATTCCAATCGCCGTTGGGGGATGTATTCACCTCCCAGTAGCGAGGAGAGTCAGGCAGACCGATAAACACTTCGAAACAGGTGGTTTCCCAAAGATGGTCTCGACGGGTGGGGTGCTCATCAGAGGCTGCAGGTACTTTGAGCGACTCCACTGCGCCAGTAAGGGTGTATTCAACCGTCAGGGAGGACTGCGATCTCACCACGCGCCCAGAGATGACTAAATCGGATACGGGTTCAAACGGTTTTAATAAAAAGGGAATGGCCATAAATAGTTGCTTGGGGAACAAACACAGAGGAATCTGACTCTACAAGAAGAAATTGAATATTGAGCCTTGATCACGATATTGCTCTAGGGCAAGAGCCCCTGGAGCGTGTCCCGTATAAAATATTTCTAGTCTGCACACCCTGCTTCAGTACAGTAATCAGCTTTTAATTGACGAATTACGGTTTTAATCAATTTTTGCTGAGTTTGAATGCTGTTTGCCAGATGAAACTGTACCAGCGCTCTGTCAAGATTGTGGTTAGGACGCTTGATCTTAAAGTATATATTCCCTACCAGGTGATCGCTAAAAAATCGAAGACCTAGCTCAAATGTGATCAGCCAAATGGCGTCATAGATATAGGTGTATTCCACCGGTTTAAGAAACCCACTGGCGTTGGTCAGATAGCCCCGCAGCACAGATGCACACAGGTCCACATCAAAGGTCACAGACTGCCACTGCTGAGTTTCCTCCCCTAAAGGATTACAGCTAGAGCGTAGGCAATCGCCAATGTCATAGTGAACCAAACCAGGTTTAACCGTGTCCAGGTCAATCAAGCTAGTCGCCTGGCCGGTGTCGGTGTCAATTAAGATGTTGTTGATCTTAGGGTCCCCATGTATAGGGCGCAGGGGCAAGTGTCCGGCCGCTCTAGCGTCTTCCAGAATAGATAGCTGGTCTCGATGGGTGGCGATTAAGTGACAACAATATTGTTCTTCCTCAGACAGAGCGTCAGTTCGAGATAAAACGCTATCGTATTGACGGAGATAGTTGGGCGTAATGTGAAATCCAGGCAGGGTATCGGCTAACTGCTCCGTGGGTAGGTCGCTGAGTAGATTATGGAAACAGCCTAAACCATAGCCAATTTCAGTGCCATGGTGAGAGTTTTGGATGGTATCAAAGGTGATGGTACCGCGAACAAAGCTAAGACCTCGCCAAATGTTTCCCTGATGGTCTTCCCAATGATGCTGATTGTTGTGGGTTCTCAAAACAGTGGGGATTTCCCAACGACGGTCCAGGGGAGTTTGGCGTAAACGCTGATGGGTATGGTTAACAAACTGGCAGAGGTTATCCATGACCAGACGGGGCTGGGGAAACACGTCGGTGTTGATGCGCTGGAGAACAAAGGTTGGGTCTGTATTGACCAGGTAGGTGTCGTTGATATTGCCGTTACCGAGGGGTGTGATTTCTTTGATTGTGGTGGTGCTAACAAATTGTTGGGCGATGTTAGCTAAAGATTCGGTAGGACTAGTCAAGGCTTTGGTCAGCTCAGTATCGGAGCGCATGGACTCAAGGGGATGAAACTCTGGCTCATCATACGGTTAGTTTTGAAAAAGGGAAACTAGCTAATGCAAGTTTTGAATTTTGAGTTTTACAGCAAATATTTAAACTATGGAATTGTTGAAAATTAAGCTCACAGTTACAGCTATGCCAAGTTTGCTTGCGGAAAGCTAGATAGCCTATGTTTTTAGAATTTTGTCGCAGCGCGCAAAATTCTAAACCACCTCACCGATCACCCCAACCGCTTCTCAGGGATATCTTTAATATTTTTCCGTAGGGTTCTAGGGCGAGCGGAAGCGCCCTAGCCATGGGGGTTTGGGGAACTCGGAGGGACCCCAAGCAGCCGGTTTTTCCAATTGCCAGCCAGTAGGGTGCCGTTTTAACGCACCATCTTTGGGATATCCCATGGGGCAAAGGGGCCGCTCAGGACTTGCCCCCCTGAAACCCCCTCATTCGTGGGGGCCTCAACTCCCCCACACCCCTCGCATCAGGTAATCCTGAATAGCGCAGAGAAAAAGGTTACGGCTGGGTGAATTACGCTGCTGCGCATTCGCTCCGCACCGTAAAAGGGTAAGAGTTGTCTCTTCAATTTTTTAAGCCAATGCCCAATCTACAGACTATTGCCGATCAAAATAAAGGATGACCAGTAGTAGGGATGATTGTAGGAGCTGGGCAGGTTTGGTAGTGACCCGCTAAACTCCTGAGCAAAGCCTCGCTGATGGCTTTCAAGCACTTGACGATCTTCGGTGATTAAGGCAATTTGAGCCTGTCGGAGGGCTTCACTTTTGCTCTGGCCCTGACGAAGATTATCGTAGAACGTTGTCATTAGGGCCTGGGTGCCGCCATCATCCACGGACCAGAGGGATGCGATCGCACTTTTTGCCCCGGCCCGCTGGATTTGATAGCCAAAGCCTAAAATCTCTTCGCCGTTGCCCAGGGTGCCCCCCACGCCAGTTTGACAGGCGCTTAGCACCACCATATCCACATTGCGCAGACTCCAGGTGGACATATCCCTTAGGCTAATGCGGTCACCATCCCCCAGGAGAATAAACGACTCCTCCGGCTGCCCTGAGACAAATTCTGCATGGGTGGCCAGATGAACAATGCTGTAATCGTCCATTTGGGGAATGGTGGTGGGCCGATCAAAGGCGTCGTTTAGCAGCTGGGTGGCATCGGCGAACTTATCCACCAGGGTGTTGACCTCCACCTTGGCGTAGGGCAGTCCCGCCAAACTGATTTGGCGAGTGCCCACCCGCAGACTGTATTCCCCTTCACTAAAGGCAGCGGCTAAAAGACTGGGGTTAGGATTCGGAACCGTGGCAAAGTCGGTGAGGCTGGCGGCGGTAATATTGGTGACCTGAAACCGCTCAATCAGCCATTGGTTGCCGTCGTAAAGGGCTCCTAATGGGACATAGCGTAGGGGACCATCGGGGGAATAAACAATGGTTTTTGCGTCTGCCTGGGCCAGATCGGCTTCAATGGGCTGCACCAGATAGCGATAGAGCTGCTCCATTGCTGGGCGGGCATCGCGTCGTCGATTGTTGAGGGCCTGACGAGCGGCTTCTAATGCGGTTTGCAGTTCATCGGCGGTAACGTCCACTGTGCGATGCAGCGGTGGGGAGTAGGGGCTGACCAACACCAGTTCCAGACGGTCATCCAGGATCAGGGGATACACCAGCACCGCATTGTCTAAGGTTTGGAGGTTGTCCTGGAGACTGTTGAGGTTGCGCAGATTGAGATTTTGTTGCTGGCT
>JBCCJR010000407.1:0-4767 GCA_039045805.1 Cyanobacteria bacterium P01_C01_bin.118 | reverse complement strand
AGTGACTCAACAAGAGTCTGTTCCACAGCTGATCCAACCGCCTATTCCTCACTACCATCAATATCGTTGTTCACAGGGTAATCCACTAAGCTGCCGGGAACCTGCCGCAAAAGAGCAAACAAGCTGCCAACACTGTTACTTTCCGGCTATCCTGCCCGAGGGGGGACAACTCCTGGGTAAACAAGGCCAATATAAAATTGGTCGTTCCCTTGGACGACGAGGGATTGGCAGACTTTATGAGGGAATTCGTATTAGTTCTGAAGATCCCATTATTATCCAAGAATATTTACTGCCTGAAAAGTACTTTAGTCCAGAGGAACAAAAACAGTACCAGGAAGCGTTTACTAACCTGGCAGGACTATCCTTAGCCGATGGCAGAGTTCAGGATGCCAGAGTTGTACTACCGCTAGAAGCTATCGCTGACTCATCTGGTGAACGGTGCTACTTGGTGACCTCGGCAATAGACCGCAACCAAACTCTTAATTGTTACGGTGTGCACGGCCCATTGGATAGCAAAACAGTGTTGTCCATCCTTAATCAGGTCTTGCAAACCTTGGTATTCCTGCATCAGCAGAAATTTTCTTTACCCGCAGGACAGGTGCAAGATGGCATCATCCATGGCAATATCAGCTTAGATAGTTTGCTATGGGTGAACAGTTCTAAGGGAAAAAATAAAGAAAAAGACTTGGAGGGGTTTGTTTACCTCACTGACTTTGCTCTATGGGAGAGTTTGTTTGATCCAGCCCTAGTGGACCGAGGTCAACCTAATTATCAAGATGATTTAGCCGCCTTGGGACAGGTGGCATTTTTTCTACTCAACGGAGCTACCCTGGACAGCCAAGGACAGCCTTTAAAGCCTCATTTAGATAGCGACTGGCCTGATACCTACATCCCCCTTAAATTATTTATTCTGCGATTGCTCGGCATTGATACTCCCTTTGCCAGTGCCGAGGCTGCTCGGGCTGAGTTGTTGGCCATACCCCCAGAAACAGTACTTAATCAATGGGAACAGCGAGAGGCAGACGTTCTTCCGACTAAACGCCCCTGGTATAAACGATTTCTACCTGCGTTGATTGTGGCCGCTGTCTTAGTAGCATTGGGCGGCATTGGCTGGCTGTTGCTTCGATCCTTACGACCGAGCTATGCAGATACGCCAATACCCACATGCTGTTTTGAGGATATTGATGCGGTTCCTGTGGGTAACTACAGCTATGCGGTGCCCGCATCGGCTTACTGGTACCCTTTATTTCGAGCATCGACAGAATCCTTTCCTGAGAGTTCTAATACGCTATTTGATCAGTTAAAGCTCTTGCATCCAGATCTAACGTTTGTACCCTATGTCACCGAAACGGTGGAGGGCGCGATCGCATCCGTTCAATCTGGCCAAACCGACTTTGCCATCGTGCCGCTTACAGCGCCCCTCCCAGCCGATATTACAGGCACCATCATTGCCTACGATAGCCTGGTGCCCGTGGTTGCTTTTAACTACCCAGAACGCACTAAAGGGCTGCCTGATACCCTCAATGGCAAGATTACTCTGTCAGAGCTAGAACGACTGTATACCGGTGAGATTGACAATTGGCAAGAGTTAAACTCTTCTGAGCTGACGGTCAAACGCTATTGGGTTGATGATCCAACGGTACAGAAAATATTTGCCCAGCGTGTGCTTAGCGCCTCAGAGATACCTGAAACTGTGGATGATGCGTCATCAAATGATGTGTCATCAAATGATGCGTCATTCATCAGTTCATTGATGAATATCGAACAGCCTGATTCATTGCCCACGTTGACGATGTTACGCTGGATATTACAAGATTTTGAGAATGTGACCATTGGCAGCATTGGCATTGCTCCATTGAGTCAGGTATTTGGCCAGTGTTCGGTATATCCGCTGGCGCTAACGGAGGAGCAGCAGACGATTGCGCCCTTTGTATTTGCCAATGGTAAGGCGGTGGGACCAGAGGTGGATTTGTGCGATCGCAAAGGTAGCTATCAACCCAACGCTGAGGCCTTGCGCAGTGGCACCTATCCCTTAGCGTATCCCCTGGCCGTTATTTATCCCTTTGACAACAGCCGCTCTCCCATTGGTAAAAAGCTAGCTGAACTTTTACTCACTCAAGAAAGCCAGACATACCTCACCGCTTTAGGAATGGTATCGGCCTATCCGTCTGTCAAATAAAATGAACAAAACTGGAACGACTGACTATTTGAAATATCCCCGTCTGGTGTGAGCCACCGAGGGTGGCCACCTTGTATACGCCAGTATCGGCTAAGCAATCTTATGTTCTAAGGCTGCAATGTCTGCAATGAGATTAAAGTGTATGGCATTGTTATTAGTCGGTACATTAACGGCAAAGCCAATACCTCCCAGTAAAAGATCCTCTACTAACTCCAGGGTAGTCTCTGATAGCACCTGTTGTAACAACAAAAGATCACCCTGTTCAAGCAACTGTAGTCGTTGTCTTAACACCTCCAGGGCAACAGTCTTTAAATCATTCTCCATGCTGTGAGTTAAGACCTGATCTAAACCAATTACCAAGGAATAACCTCCCATCTCATTCAAACTCTTTTGTGCTAATACAGGCAAACTTTTTGAAACGACAGCATCCTTTCTAGATAAAACTCTTAGCAGTGGTAAAACAGCTGCACTACCAAACTTTTGAAGTAAACCAGATAGCTGCTCGCGAGAGTCTTGCGATTGGGTAGTAACAAATAAATAAATGGCCAAACCAAGCAACTCTTCAAAGCTAAAGGAATCAATAGAGTCATCCATTTCTTCAAGAATTGCCAAATGATAAATTGCCAGCAAATCAGCATGCTGAAGGGAATGCTGACTATGTAATGTAGTGAAATGATTACTCAGTACAGTAGGCATGGTTACGGGGGCTAGCCAGAAGCTAGTACGAGCTTGGTCAGAGGAAACATCTGTAGGCAAGCCAAAACAGTGCGTGATATCAACAGGTTTATTTAGCATCGCAAAAAAACGATTGCAAAAAAACTGGGCTATTGATTCAAACAGCTATGGCCAAATTCAGGCACGCAAACCGTAGCTATGTCGTGCTTGAAATCTTGAAGCGCTTTAGTATTAAATTGTACAATTCGTGGACTACTTATCTTTTACAACCTATCAAACCGTATTGCAAGTTACAGAACGATAAAAGTGGATATAGATTTAGCGATCCCCTGACATTGAAAAACCTGCGGTAGGACATGAAAATATAGCTTGAGTTCTTATGCTTCAGACTTTTCAGTCCCTATCGTAGCTTGATCGATAGCTTCATTTGGTGGCGATCCCCTAAATGGTCACTATTCAATATTTCCACACCGACGCTTTGGTCAGCCTGCCCACGCTATGTAAGAGATTTGGGGGTGTATGGCGATATCTTTCGTTATGTCACTTTTCTATAAATCTTTCTTATTTTTGAAGTGAAAGAGAATAACAAAAGCGATCGGCGCGTGAGATCGTCTCTCCGTATAGGATAGGCGTCTGATTGCTAGTATATGTGGTGTAGCGATAAACAATTAGGGGCTGTCCTAGAGGTACTTCCAGATAACCGCTAATTTCATAATCAGCATGGGTGCATTCAATCACTGCATCAATCTGTTCAATCGTTAGTCCGCTAGCCTCTAACGTAGGAAAGGTCATTTGCTGTTTGAGCTGGCTGCCAAACTGCTGCCCCAAGTCTGAAAGGATATAGCTTTCATCAATGGCTCCAACGGCTCCGTCCATACTTAACAGTTTCTTCTGAAAATAAACTGTTGATTGATTAGGCAATTGTAATGTAGTCTGAACGGCTTTAGGTGCTCGTACCTTTCTAAAGGCAAGACTTTTAAATGTAAATTGGATACCCTTACGGGCCAGGTCTTGCTCCAGAAAAATCAGAGGACTGGCCAGGGAATAGTCCACCTTCTTTTGAGGGGTAACAAATACCCCTTTCCCTTGTTGAGAGTTAGCCAGACCCTGGCTAACCAAATTTGCGATCGCTCGTCTAACTGTAATCCGACTGACATTAAACGATTCCATCAACTGATGCTCGCTGGGTAGCTTTTCCCCAGGTTGATAATCTCCTACCTCAATTTGCTGGCGAAGTTTTTCTGAAATACTGATGTGTAGGGGAACAGAAGACATTGGAAAAGCTTATGTCAGGGTTTGGCAAAATATTGCGTAGACTTGTTATACCAGGTAGGGTGTGCTAGCGTTTACTTGTTATAACAAGTGCTGTAAACAGGTTTGCTGTTTTATTCCATAGCGGTTGTGTCGTAAGTATTTTTCAGAATGTTAACGGACTCGGTTGAATTTTCTAAAGGATCGGTAGACAAGCCTCACAAAATCTTAGCCGTTCGTGAGCTTAAGGATTTAAATACACGGTCTAATGTGGCGGGTTTTGTAAGGTTGACTTTACATTTGGCTGTGCTCGGTGTTAGTGGCTGGCTGTGGGGAACTGCGCCCGGTTGGTTTAGGCTGCCAGCGCTGTTGGTCTATGGCATTAGTCTTGCCGTTATGTTTTGCCCTACCCATGAATGTGTTCATCGCACCGCTTTTGCCCACACCAAGGTTAATGATGTGGTTGGTTGGTTTGCAGGGCTTTTGTCTTTTTATAACAGTACGTTTTATCGGTACTACCACAAATGGCACCATCGTTACACACAGATTGCCGGTAAGGATCCTGAGTTAGATGATCCTAAGCCAGAAAACTGGGGGCAGTATTTATGGAAGATGAGTGGTATTACTTGGTGGCGCGACAAGATAGTGGGACATGTAAAGGT
>JBCCJR010000406.1:0-4872 GCA_039045805.1 Cyanobacteria bacterium P01_C01_bin.118 | reverse complement strand
AGTCTTTTGCGTATATACACTGAATTCTAATGTTGTTTTCATAAGAAATTTCATAGTCATATCATACGCTTTTTTAGTATCAAGCAATACAAATCCATGGTTAATATGTTGTTGAGCTCCTTCTCAAGGTTCTTTTAGGTAAAAACCGAGGGGTAAGAAAACCAGAAAACCAGAAAACTTTAAATTTATCGGTAATCATATCAGTGTGTTGAGAATGGGAAATCTCTAAAATTTTAAATCAGAGAAGGCGGTTACCTTATTGTCTGATAACGCGTCTGTAAAATCATCTCATCTTTAACTTTAAGGGCAACAGTTCTGTTTATAGAACTTTTAGAGGGAGAGGCTTTCAAATGGACTTGTCACCAATCATTTATCCAATGACAAGACAATCGTACAACAATAGACAGAATATAGCCTGCACATCACTGAGGTCTGTGAAGTCTAAAGACAATCACATTACTAACTTTCTCAATGTATTGAAATCATTATTGAAAGATTTTACGCAAGAGCATCAAAGTCTTGAAGCAGAGAACCAGCTATTGCAAAAGAGATATGCAAAGTTGCTCCAGGAAAACCAGCGGCTAACTTACGAAGTGAATCACGATAGCTTAACTGGTCTGCATAACCGTAGATATCTCAACACCTACATCAAACAGTCATGTACAGCAGCGTCCCTGAAAGGACAGAGGCTATCACTCTTAATGATTGATATTGACCATTTTAAGCAATATAACGATACCTACGGTCATCAAACTGGAGACCAGTTGCTACAGAAAGTTGGCAACAAATTATTGACTATGGTGCAGAAAACTGACAACTGTATTGCTAGATATGGCGGAGAAGAATTTGTTGTTATCCTGCCAGGGTATAGACAAACTGATACTCTCAGAATTGCTCAAAAAATTCAAACAAGTATTCAAAGATTAGGGGTTACAGTATCCATCGGCATTGCTGTCTATGGACAGGATGGCAGAACGCCACTAGATTTAGTACACTGCGCCGATCATCGGTTATATACCGCCAAGCGCAATGGTCGGAATCGAATTGAGATATCTGACCGTTGATAACGACTGCTTAGAAAAGCCCCCGCTAAGATATCGGAGATAAAAAGATTCACTACTCAGCTTTCTCTGACAGAGCCGTAAAATACTAAAGCTTGATCTGGAATCTGGAGGATAGGGTGTGTCTGAATCGCGGGCAGTCGAACGTTCCGCTGATTGGTCGTGGCCATGGTGGCCGCTGGTGCCGTTGTATCCCTATGGACAGCGACGCACATTACGTCGTGAGGTGATCGCCAATCAGGTTTGGACTTTTGACCAAATGCAGGGCATTTTGTACGTTGTGGTGCCTATCCGTATGACTGTGATTCGCTTGGCAGCGGGTGGTTTACTGGTTTATGCTCCCGTTGCTCCCACTCCAGAATGTATCCGTTTGGTCAATGAGTTAGAAGCTATCCATGGCGAAGTCAAATACATCCTCCTGCCAACGGTCACGGGTCTAGAACATAAAGTCTTTGTCGGTCCCTTTGCCCGTAAATTTCCGTCAGCTCAGGTTTATGCCGCCCGTTATCAATGGAGTTTTCCGATCAATCTACCTCTGAGCTGGCTGGGTTTTCCCATGGGTCGCACCCACTGGCTGCCCGAGCAATCAGCCGATGCCCCTTTTGGTGATGAGTTTGACTATCGGGTACTGGGACCCGTAGGTCTGGGTATCGGTCCTTTTTCTGAGGTAGCCTTATTTCATCGAGCCTCTAAAACGTTGCTGGTAACTGACTCGGTGGTGTCAATTCCAGCGGAGCCACCAGCCATTGTACAACTGGACCACTATCCACTGTTATTCCACGCCAAAGATAGCGCTGATGACACCCCTGCTGACACGGCTGAAAATCGCCGTAAAGGCTGGCAGCGTATTGCCCTATTTGCCTTTTACTTTCGTCCCGATGCGCTAAAAGATCCTCAGTGGGGACGTGTCTGGCAAGCTAGGAAGACGGCAGCCGACCGCTCTAAACGGGCCTATTTTGGACTGTATCCATTTGATTGGGAACCTTCTTGGCAGCAGTCCTTTACCCGCCTCAGCAGCAATGGCCGCATGGTAGTGGCTCCGGTACTACAGTCGCTGATTTTTAACCGAGGTACTAAAACAGTGCTGAACTGGGCGGAGCAAGTCGCTGAACTACCGTTTGAGCAGATTATTCCCTGTCATTTAGATGCTCCGATTAAAACGAATGGGGCAGCGTTTCGCAAAGCATTTGCATTTTTAGCACCTGAGAATACGTCAGGTCGAGGGGGTGGGCTACCGGAAGCAGACTTTGATTTGCTGAATAAGATTAGCTGTCAGCTGGAAAAACTCAGAATTACGCCTCCTCCCGCCTAGAAACCCGGTTTCTTTGGCCAGATCCCCGATTTCTGAATCTAGGAAAATCCTATGCCATATACCTTTATTTAGAAACCGGGGGTCTGGCGGAAAAGCAAGGTGGTATAAATCTGAAAAGCGGTGTCCCAATCGCTGGGTTTACGGCGATCCAGCTCCAGATAAACGGGCATATAGGGCAACAGGGGCATCATTTCCAACGCGCCCTGGCCAAAGTTGGTAAAGTCGTCCAAGGTGGGGCAGTTTGTGCTGCGGGTGATGCTTTGCAACAGCCCATTCAAGCGAATACGGGTGGATGTGAGATTGGTTTGGTTGGGTACCAGGGCAACGCTTTTACGGAACTCATAGGTGCGATCGCAAATTCTCAAAATAATCTTACGTCCATGCACATGGAGATCTATCACCTGTACATAGTCCTGGACCAGCTCTTTGCGTTTAGCTTTGCCCCAGGGTCCCTTATCCATCACATACTCAAAGACCGGCAGCTGTGCCCGCACTATTTGAGTCACCTCAGACCAATCAAATTCAATCGAGCCCATTTGACCAGCGGGGCTTTGACACACCACCACCGGCTTTGGGGCCACCGCCTGAAAAGACTGCACCTGAAACACCTGCACTGTTTTCAGATCGTCAATGGTGGACCACATCGCTGGAATATTAGCAGCCTGTAGTCCCTCACCGTAATATTGCAGCTCCCCAATGGGACCCGTACGCTGCAGCCGCATACCTCGCTTTGGCAACTGCAACCGCGCCATATAAGGATCAATACGTAGAATCTTGGCCAACTCCATGGCCGCCTGCTGTGCATCCTCGGGTGGTAGCAGCACCAATACTCCAGGATCATCGCTACCCAAAATAGCCTTAGCGTCATCCAGGGCTTCCTGGCGACTAGCCTCCCGTGCTCGCTGGACGCGCTTTAAGCCGTCCCTAGCCTGAACCATAAGCTTAGGATTATTCACCCGCTTTAAAAAAGTCAGGTAGGTTTTTTCCGCCGCATCCCATTGCAATGTGCCTTCTTGCAAACGCCCGATGGATAGCAACATCCAGGGATCTTTGGGGGACGCTTTACGCCACTGTTTAATCAGTTGGGTAGCGCGGCGATAGTCCTGAGCGTCAAGGGCAGCGGTGACAAGCTGATGCATAGGGTTAAATGCGGCCAAAATCTTCCCCATTGTAATCATCCAGCTCCATAGGAGCATCACCCCCATAGGCACTCTAAGGAATGAACCTGCCACAACGCTATAAAAAATGCGTCTTAAAATAAGGTAACGACAGCCAGTAATTTCTCTATGCGTACACCACCGTTTCTAACTCAGGTACTGACCACCAGTGTGATGGGTATCGCCATTGGTTTGGGACTGGGCTGGAGTAAACAAGCGGCTACAGAGAACGGTGCGATCTCAGCTATCAGCCCCATCCCCATGGAGTTTCTAGTGCTAGCCGGTGGCGGAGCCCCTCACTACAACGAAATTGCCCTTGAAAAAAATGTCCGTTATTTTCAGCGCACCCTCACAGCATTAGGTATCGACTTCAGCAGTACCAAGCAATACTTTGCCAACGGCAATGACGGCAAGGCCACGGTACGTTACATCAACATGGTTGGTCAGGAACAGTTTAAGCCCCCCCAAATCGACAACCTGGATGGACCAGCAACGGTTGAGAACGCTAAGCAATGGTTTGAAAACTTAGCCAATAAGACGTCTCCTTGTCCCGCCTTTTTCTATTTCACTGGTCATGGTGCTTACAATCGCGAAAATCCTGATAACAATGCCATGATCCTCTGGGAAGAGAACCTGGTATCAGTACAACAGCTCACGGGATGGCTGGATCAACTGCCTTCCGATCAGCCCTTTGTAACCATGATGGCCCAGTGTTTCTCGGGGTCCTTTGCCAATCTTATTTATGAACAGGGCAATCCTGAAAATCCAGTGGCGCTACAAACCCGCTGTGGTTTTTTTGCCACTGTAGCTGAGCGACCGTCGGTAGGCTGTACACCAGCGGTAAATGAGGCTGACTACCGTGACTATAGCTCTAGCTTTTTTGCTGGTCTGAGCGGTATAGATCGTACGGGTAACCCTGTTGGGTCAGCCGATTACAATGCTGATGGCAAAGTCTCCTATGCAGAGGCCCATGCCTTTGCCAAAATTGACGAAGAGACAACAGACTGGCCAGTATCTACTCTGGAGATTTGGTTACAGGGTCAGGCCAGCGAAGAAGAGATTGATAGAATTTTCTCTCAGCCAATGGGAGATTGGTTAGCTCAGGCACCGCCTCAGAGAAAGTATGTAGTGCAAGAACTTAGTAAAAAACTAGATCTCGACCTAAACCAGTCCTATACAGAACAAATGCCCCCTGTAGATTTTGAATCGATAAAAGGAGCATACTGGGTTCGTTTAGGGATGGAGCTGATTAATATTTCTAAGATTACAGAATTTCAACAAAGGGGCAGTGAGAAAGCACAAGCAATACTGAATCAGCTCACTAATTGCGAGCACAGCAGCT
>JBCCJR010000405.1:0-4903 GCA_039045805.1 Cyanobacteria bacterium P01_C01_bin.118 | reverse complement strand
GATGAAGTTCGGGCGCGATCGCAACTTCTTGACTATCCCCCACCACCGGCACACATTCCAGCTGGCCATAGCCCGTTACCGCCAGGGCCGCTGTTCCCAGCAGCATCTGCTGCACTGGGTTAAGACCATCACTGGCCGCCAGGTCTGGCTCATAGCCCAAACATTCCAGATAAAAGCGAGCAGCGTAGATCGCCAAAGTATTGAGATAAACCTGTCTTGCCTTTTGCGGTGAAGGTTGTCGTTTTCGAAACTGTTCCGCCTGGTGATGCGGTTCCAATGTGAGAGTGACGGTGAAATCAGAAAGTGAGGTAGTCATGGCCGGGTTCTCTGTTGCTGGACAGTGGGATAAATGGAGGGTGGGCACGGCCCACCTGGGGAATGGGGAAGAAGGGGGAACGAGGGAAACGGAGATGGTGAGCCATGCCCACCCTACAGAAGAGATTGAAATTGATCGGAAAATTTGTCGCAACAGCGTTGAAAAAAGCTGCTCAGTGTGGGAATTTTTATGCCCAGCTGGGTGGAAATCTCATCCCAGCTTTGGTCGGCAAATCGGGCCAGGGCAATGGCCTGAAAGCTGGCGTCGGGGCGTTTACGAATATGGGTTGTTTTGAATATATCTTCTGGGTCGGCAGCAATATAGTCCCGTACGTCGGTGGCGAGAGAAGATTGGGGTTCTGGCTGGGATAGCCGTTCTAAATCGTTTAAATTGGGCAGTTCCTGGGTGTCGCGATCGCTAAACTGACGGCGACATTCGATCACCATCCGATCGAGGCGAAAGTTGACCCAGTTCATAAATTTTTGGGCCTGGCCTCGGTTGGGGTCATAAGTGTCGATCTTTTGGCATACGTATACCAGGGTGCGATTGACGGCTTCTTCGTAGAGTAGGGTGTAAAACGATGGGGTGAATTTGGCTCGATGGGGCCGCGCCAGTCGACCACAGGCGCGGATGGCTTCTACTAGCTGCAGCAGGGCATGCTGCCGGAAACTGCTGGGGTTGGGCTGGGATTGGGCTTCGAGGGCGAGGCCTTTGAGTAGTGGGTCTTTTAGGGCTTCCTGGGTGGCCTGGCTGCGCAGCTGGTAGCCCCAGGTAGGGTCGGGTTGCAGCAGTCCTTTGGTCACGCAGTCTTGGAGGAGCTGGGTGAGCTGGTGGCGAATGCGATCGCAGATTTCTTTGTAGATGCCGGTTAGGGGTTGGCCCCGAGGGGGGCGGCCTACTTTTCGCGATCGCATCATCGTATCTACCAGCTCGGAGAATAGCCCTGTGTCCACCTCCGGCTGACCCTGGATTGTCAGGATAAGTTGCTTAAAACGCGATTCCATAGGCGTGGGTAGTACGAGTATCCATTCAAACCTTCTCAAGATTATCGGTCTGTTTCCTGATAACTCGTACGAATCGTTCAACTTTTATGCAAAAGTATAAAAAAAGGTTCAAATAAACGTGTATCAAGACCTCTGCTGAGCTAACGCATTTCTGAAAGCATTCTACGCTTGGGCAAAGCCGAAGCATCGAGGTAGCAAAATCTAATTGAGGAAAGCGTTATCACTTAAAGCAGAAAGCGATTAGAACAGCGTTGCCGAGATTAGAATTGATTAGAACAGCGTTACCGAGATTATTAAATAGAAGAAGAGCGTCGTGGAAAACAGTGCTACCATGACGGTCTATTTGCGCGTTCGTGAATACTTTGACCATGTGGTGGTACGTGATGCTTTTATAAAGTGGCTTCACACTCGATTCCGCTCCAGTATACGTTTTCGATGAAAACAGCCCTGCTCTCGCTTTCTCCTGAGCCTAAAAAAACGTAGTTTATTCAGCCAGGCAGAAGGGTCTGAACTTCTCTTTGTGAAAGACGAATAGCGTCCTCTCTGCGACTAGACTTAAGGGACGACGCTGCGCAGATCCGGCACTAAACACATACATGGTGCCTGGCTTTTCAAGATTTTTGAATTAATCAATATATTTCCAGATTACTCTTCGGAGTTCCGTATACATAAAAGACGCCATTTAAGGGGTGTCACTCCGTGTGCAGTTGAACCAAGGAAGTTGCCTGTAGATAGTCAGTCAATGAGCAAAAGCATAGACCTGAGCTCACAGTTCCTATTGTAGAAATGCTTGTAAAGACAACAACTTCTTATATTGTGTCTTGCTATTCATATGGATGCACCGATTCAGCACATAAACAATTATCAGCTTTTGATACCTTAGCAAAGTCATAGTCTTGCACTAAAGCTCTGACAGCTCTAAGACATAATAATGACAGGTTTCTTGAGGCATTTTAGGCAGTCCGTCGGAATATTAGCAGCACGTCTTTAAAGCAGAGAAACGTGCCTGAAAATTCTAGAGCTTTAAGAGAAATGCGCTTCTATGGGGAGCTGTTTTATTTACTTGCACCAACTTTCCTGCTGGACTGTTAGCAGAGCTCCTCTCGGCGTCAGTCCATACCTAAGCATTGCCAATAAACACCATTTCCCTGGAATTTCCCGCCAGTTTGATTAGCTACTTATTAGGAGAAACTCTTATGCATACTTTTTCAAACCTCGCATCAAAGAGTATGAATGAAATTATTGTTCGACCAGGCGAGAGCATTCAGAAGGCAATTAATCAAGCCACGCCAGGGACAATAATTCGAGTAAAAGCTGGCACTTATCGTGAGGCTCTATCGTTAAAGGACGATGATGTAAAAGATAGCAACACTACACCCGATAAGCCCATTGTCCTGATTTCCGATGACGGTCCTGGCAAAGCGATTATCAAGCCGCCCAACGGTACCCAGGAACCAACACTATTTTTACGTCTCGGTAATACAGTAGTAGAAGGGTTCCAGCTTTTAGGAACCGCTGACTTTGATCGTGACAATGCACCATTGAAAATTGGTAGCGAAGAGGGAAATATCCTGATCAAGGATAATTACATAAAAAGTTCGGCAGAAGATGTCATTAAGGTATTCATATCAAAGAACATTTCCTTTATAGGAAATACATTGGATACCGGTGAAACCGAACGATGGAAAAGCTCTATCCCGGATGACAATTATCTGCAAGATTCTGCTATTGATATTGTCCATGTAGAAAATGTCACCATTGCCCATAATGACTTTATTGGGCATGTTGCCACCGGAATTACGATGAAAACCGGGACACACAATGTTGATATCTCCAATAATCACTTCGCAGGTAAATATTTGGATGGCGCAATTAAAATTGGAGGACGAGGTGACTCGTTTAGAGATAAAGATCCGTGGTTTGAGTTGCCCACAGCTGAAGCAGAAGATATTCGTGTTGTCAATAATGTCATCGAAGGGGAATATCACTGGGGACGTGTATTCCAATTAAGAGGTGGACAAAACAGTATTATTGAGGGCAACCTCATCGCTCCAAAGAGTGGTACTAAACTCTACCTCTCTGAGCAATCGAGTTCATCCGACTGGTCAAAATATTATAAAAACAAAGAAGGATGGTTTCACACAAAAAATATTACTTTCTCAGATAATGTCCTCAACGAACATGTTGAGAATGGCGAGGCTGAAGATGCTTTAACACCTAATAAAAATGGCCAGATTCTCCCACAAAATCAAGGGTTTGTTGAACAGAATAATCATGCTGGCAACCTTAAATCTGTAGATTTTTCGTTTGGAGTTGATGACCGTCCGACTACCCCAATAAAGCCGACACCAGCGCCAGTGCCAGTAGAGCCGACACCAGCGCCAGTTGATACAACACCAGTTCCGGTTCCAAAGGTGACGGTACCTGAGCCAACACCGACACTGACACCTGAGCCAACGCCAGAACCTAAACTGGCTAAGGCACCCACTCCAGCCAATGATTCAGATGTGGACAAAGTTTTGCAGGCCGACGATGCAAGTCTTAATAAAGCTGTGATCGAGAACGAACATTCTGGCCTGACTGGTTCTGGCTACATCAACTTCGATAATGTCAGCGACAGCAGCGCCAAATGGTCGGTCAACAGCTCTGGCGAGAATGGCACACTAACGATTCGTTACGCTAATGGCACCAGCGATAATCGCAGTATGACCTTGCTTGTCAATGGTGTTTCGCAAGGCACCATCGATTTCAATGACACAGATTCGTGGAGCACCTGGGAAGAGAAAACGCTGAATCTAAATGGGCTAAACGACGGCAATAATGTTATTCAACTGCAAGCAGCGAATCCCAACAGCGGTCCAAACATCGACCGGCTGACGTTCGAGGCATCATCAAGTGTTAAAAATCCACCTAAAGTTCCAGCTCAAAATCCAGTTGAAAATAACTTGCCTGAAACCGAGGCCCCCACTAAGCCACAGCCTGCTCCTAAGCCCACTAAAGTCAACTCTCAAGACATGGTCATCGGTGAATATGGCAGTCTCGATCTGAACCATGAGTGGCAGACTGTTGCCCTTGATAACAACTATGTTAACCCCGTAGTAATTGTTTCTGACCCTACGATTAATGGTGCAGATCCGGCTGTTGTTCGCCTTCGTAAAGTAACGGGTAAAAATTTCCAACTGCGTTTACAAGAACCCAATTATAAAGATGGCAAACATACCCAAGAATCTGCTTCTTATATGGTGATGGAGGCAGGTGATTGGATCTTGGCAGACGGTACTCGTATCTCTGCTGGTACTCACAATACCAACCGTCTAAGCTCCAAAGGATTTGATAGCGTTAATCTAAAAGACTTCCAAAAGACACCTACTGTACTCTCTCAGGTGCAGACATTTAATGGTACTGACTGGGTTACTACCCGAACGAAAAACCAGTCTAAGTCTAACTTTCAACTGGCAATGCAAGAAGAAGAAGCCCTTAATAAAGGCGGCCATGCTGAGGAGACAGTGGGTTGGTTTGCTGTTGAGCTTGGAGGAGACTCTAATGGGGATGCCATCTTAAGCGGAGGAACAACAGCTCGACG
>JBCCJR010000404.1:0-4940 GCA_039045805.1 Cyanobacteria bacterium P01_C01_bin.118 | reverse complement strand
GAACTGCGCTCAACAGTGGGTGAAACCGCTAAGAAAATCAAACGTTTGGGGGAATCAGCCCAGAAAATTGCTCAGTCTGTTAGCTTGATTGACGAGATTGCCCTCAAGACTAACCTGTTAGCGGTGAATGCGAGTGTTGAGGCATCCCGGGCTGGAGAGCTGGGTCAGGGCTTTACGGCGGTTGCAGAACAGGTGGGTTCGCTGGCAGAGCAATCGGCAAATGCTACTAAGTCAATTGCCCAAATTGTTGCTGATATTCAAACTGAAACCCAGGAAGTAGTCACAGCCATCGAAACTGGAACAGCCCAGGTGGTCGATAGTAGTAGCTTGGTTAAAATGACGCAGCAGCAGTTAGAACAGGTGCTGGCGAAGTCGGAACAAATCAACCGACTGATGCAGAATATTTCCGAGTCTACGGTTGATCAAACTCAGTCATCTGTATCCGTTACCGAGCTGATTCAAAAATCTGCCCAAGCCTCGGAACAGCGCTCCCAAGAATCGGCTCAAATGGCCCAGGCGATTCAGAATACTGCCAAGGTTGCCCAATCACTACAAGCGTCTGTTGAACAGTTTAAGGTTGATGAGTAGGGGACCATGGCAATGGATAAAGAACAACAGGCTCGGCTCACCTTCTTATCAGAGGCTGAAGTCTATTTTGAAGAGATTGAGACCGTTTTGCTGGGGTTAAACACAGCTGACGATCGTCTGGAGTACATCAATACCGCTATGCGGGCAGCTCACTCCGTAAAGGGGACTGCTGGTATGATGGGGTTTGCCGTACTGAGTCAGGTGGCTCACCAGCTAGAAGATGCGTTTAAAATTCTTCGGGCTCGGCGGTTGGCGGTGGATACATCCTTGGAAACGTTGTTATTACAGGGGGTGGACTGTTTACGTTCAGTCCGTCAATATTATTATGAACAACGTCCCATTGAACCCCAGTGGCTGGCTACAGATATTGACCCTGTATTTACCCAACTAAACAAATGTTTAGGGGATCTTACCCCCGAAGATGAAGCGCGGCTGTTGTCGGAAGACAACGACACCGACCTTGATATCGTCATTTTTACCACCAGTGTTGAAGATTGTTTGGAAGAATTTAAGCAGGAGCTAGCTCAAAAACATGGGGACGACCTTAGACAAACTGTGATCACCATGGCTCAGCGGATGTCTGAGTTTGGCTTGATGGCACAGTTAGATTCTTTTATCTCTCTATGCGACTCTGTGCAGCAACAGTGTGAGGTTGCCCAGCCTGAGGCCATTGATGAGCTTGCTCATCAAGCTATGAAAGCGTGGCAGCGCAGCCATTCCCTGGTTTTGCTAGGTCGTACAGAACGGCTGCCCCATCAGCTTCAACCGGTTGTCGATGCCCCTAATGAACAACTTGATTCCTTACCCGAACTGCCAGTACTAGAGGAATTAACTGGGGTAGCTCTACCCAGCGTTGACGAGATTGGTCATTTACAAGATCAGCTAGCGGCACTGGAGCAGCTCCCCGATTTACCGGTGGACGAGCTGCTCGATAATGACTTAGCTATCGAAAAACAGTTTGACGAATCAGTCGATCTAGAGTCTCTACAGGCACAACTGGCGGCGCTGCCGGTTGCGCCAGAACTCAACCTGGAGCCGACTATCGTAGCGGACATCGCTGATTTGACTCAGTCCGCTGGGGTCGAGCAGGAAACAGTCTCAGCAAAAACAACGGTTAGGCCAGAAAATATACCCCTGGTGACCCTGAGTGCGCCTCCAACCGTATCTAGACCGCAGAAAACATCAACGGTCCGGGTATCGGTTGAACAGCTCAAGCAAATTAACAGTACCTTTGAATCTCTTATTCTTGATCGAAATGCTGTCAACCTGAAGCTGAAGCAGCTCCATACATTTAGCACCTTGATGCAGGAGCGTATGATAGCGCTTGCCGCCTTTAATAAAGAACTACGGCAATGGTATGACCAGGCCTCTACGGAAGGCGCTGTGCCTGAACGGGGTGTGCCTGGGGCAATATCCCTCAGCCAAAATGGGGATAGCGCCGGCGGGGCGAACGGGGCCAATGGCCAGCCCGCTGCTGTTTCTGTGTTCGAAGAGCTCGATGTGCTTGAGTTTGACCGCTACTCCAAGCTACATCTACTGGCTCAGGAACATATGGAGACCATCGTTAAGCTGGAGGAGGTCAGCTACGACATTGAACTGGGGCTAAACGAAATTGGTCAGGCGGTTGGTGGTCTCAACTACACTAGCCAATCCCTCAAAAATAGTATTACCCAAACCCAGATGCGTCCGTTTGAAGAAATTGTCGGACGGTTTCCTCGGGTGGTGAGGGACTGGTCAGTGCAGTATGGCAAACCGGTAGAACTCAAGGTTGAGGGGGCAACCACCTTAATTGAACAGTTTGCTCTAGATCAGCTGAGCGATCCGCTGATGCATCTTCTCCGTAATGCCTTTGACCATGGGATTGAAAGTCCCGATGTTCGCCGTACCCAGCAAAAATCTGAGGTGGGCACCATCACCCTACGGGCCGTGAATCGTGGTAACCGTGTGGTGATTACCCTTAGCGATGATGGTGCCGGTGTGGATCTAAATAGTGTGCGAGATCGGGTGCTCAAATATGATCTTCCTGCTGAACAGGTCAACGCCATGGACCCTCAAGAGCTGTTGTCCTTTATCTTTGAACCGGGATTTAGCACCCGAAGTACGGTGACTGAGCTATCGGGTCGTGGGTTTGGTATGGATGTAGTCCGTACCAACCTAAAGGAATTACAGGGGAATATTCAGGTATCCACAGAGTCCGGTAAGGGCACGTCATTTACCATTAGCATTCCGCTGTCGTTGTCCATTTTGCGGGTGATGCTGTTGGAGCGCAACGGCTTAATTTTTGCGCTGCCCGTCGATGCTGTGCAAGAAGTGATCCGCACCCCGCTGATGGATATGTCTCAATCAGCCATGGACTGGCAAGATCAGTCAATCCCCCTGGTGCAACTAGAAAGCCGATGGTCGATGCCGGCTACATTTAGACCGGTAGAAATGAGTGGTCAACCCTTGATCAACTGTCCCATTATTGTCGTTATCGAAGCAGACGATCGCTACTACGGTCTCAATATTGATCGCTTTTGGCAGGAACAAGAAGTTGCAATCCGTTCTGTTGCGAGCCGTATTCCTCTACCGCCGGGATTTGGCGGTACTACGGTATTGGGAGATGGTCGGGTGGTGCCGCTGATGGATCCGCTGCGTTTGATGGAATGGAGTTTAGACAATGACTATGTAGCTCCCGTTAAATCGGTGGCTCCTGTCAAATCCACCACGACAAAGATTTTGGTGGTTGATGATTCTATCCATGCTCGGCGCTATCTGGCCACCACCCTGGAGCGGTCGGGCTATCTGGTGGAGCAGGCTAAGGATGGACGAGAGGCGGTGGATAAGCTGATGGCTGGACTGACGGTCGAGGCGATCATTTGTGATATCGAAATGCCACGGCTGGATGGTTACGGTGTTCTGGAAGAACTCAGGGAACAGCGGGACTATGAGTCACTGCCAATTTTAATGCTTACCTCTCGCAGTAGTGATAAGCATCGCAAACTGGCGATGAATTTAGGGGCAACAGCGTATTTTTCGAAACCGTATAACGAACAGGAGTTGTTGAAAACTCTGAGTCGCCTAACAGATGAGGTGTTGCAGACGGTATAGGGCCAATGTCGTTGATGATGGGCTGATGGGGTACCGTATATCTAGGTTATTTATGCCCTATTTATCACACCTATGGCATCAACATTAGGTCAGTGGCGGCACCGGATTCGTGAGTATAAGAACGACTGGGTGCAACGTTACTTTAACTATCGGATTGAGGCAACAAATCAGCCTTATCGGGTGGCGTTTCGGGCTAAACCCTATCGGTTTTTGCTATTGCTCAGTCATATGCGGTCTGGGTCGTCGCTGTTGACCCATCTACTGACTACAAATCCTGAAGTGATTGGCTATGGGGAAACCCACATTAACTACACCGATGCCAATGACTTTAGACAGCTGCTTAAAAAGGTTTACTGGCAGGCCCAGGACTTTCGTACCCTGGGGGATATGCAAAACCTGCGCATGCACCATCGGTATGTGATGGATAAGGTGCTCCATAACAAAAAGTTTTTGGACCATGGGTTTTTGCAGTCTGAACAGGTGTATGCCATTTTCTTACTGCGGGAGCCGGAGCGTAGTTTGGCCAGTATTGCGGACCTTAAGCCCCACTGGAATCAGCAGGATGCCATTGAGTACTACACGGAGCGTATGGCGATGCTGGTGGAGTATGCGCGGCTGATCAATAATCCTCAGCACACCCTGGTGGTGACCTACGAGCAACTGCTGAAAGATACCCCCAAAGCATTAAAGACGCTCCAGCGTTTTTTGCAGACTCAGGCTCCCTTTTCGGAGGAGTATAAGGTGCTAAAAACGACTGGTATGAGAGGGGTGGGAGATCCAAAAGGCAAAATTAAAGCGGGTAAAATTGTGCGATCGCAACGCCAGCTGCCTCAATCCTTCTCACCAGAATTAGTAGCTCAGGCTAAACAGAGCCATACATATTGCCAAACTGCCCTAATGGAATTGTGCCAATCCATCATCTAGTTCGCGGCAAACAACTGCGCCGACTTTTGGGCTGTTTCAGTATCTGCCGTTTGCTGCCAGATCTCTCGGTAGATGCGATCTTCAACCTGGAGTTCGGTTTCTAACGGCGCATCAATAGCTTGAGAGGAGGTTTTCAGTACCAGACAAGGGACAAACCTGTTGTAGCGATCCTGGGTCTGCAGCGGTGCAGACTCGTTAGTTACCTCCACATGCTGAGCCTTAAACCCTTGCCGAGGAGCGTTTAACAATAGCCAGTAGGGATATTCAAAGGAGATATTTTCAAATACCATACCAACATTGGCACAGCTCTGGTCGTTAATCTCAGCAGCAGCATTGGT
>JBCCJR010000403.1:0-5046 GCA_039045805.1 Cyanobacteria bacterium P01_C01_bin.118 | reverse complement strand
CCCTCGGCTAATTGCTGTTTGACTGTTGCTAGATCGCCACGGATGCAGGCATTGACAAGAGGTTCATGGACAGAGGACGACATGGGCGATACACCTTTGGATATTAAGACGGCTTTTAGGCAGCGGATTGAAAACGGCTCAGGGCATTAATTAGGTGATCAAAATAAGGAGTTAGCTGCTCATCAGTGGGAGTGAGTCCCTGTTGAGTTAGCTGCGCTTTACTGGCGGTTTTTAGAGCCCGAAGGCCATACACCATGGCATCTAGCGGTACTTGCAGTTCTTGGTAAAGTTGCTCCATATATCCTAGTCCGGGGGCGCTGGTATAGTCGGTGCGCTGGGCCGCTATACCGTAGGTAATACAGCGTAAAAAATGCCAAAAGTCTCGCCAGCAGGCCTCGGCCCGTATTGCTGGATATAGGCCACCTCCCGGCTCCGTGATACCGGGAAACTGATTTAATACCTGGGCTCGGGCAACATCCACAATGGCACTGGCATGGTCCCGTAAATGACGGGCAATGTCCCCAGCGGGCATAGTGGCCAGCAATGCATCATTTAAGTAAATCCGCTCGTCATCAGCAGCCTGGAGCTGTGCGATCGCACCGTCTCCAAACTGTGCTTGCCAGTCATCGAAGCTAACAATCCGCGCCTTTGCAATTAACTCTTTTACCCGAGGGCTTAGAGATGTTGTCATGACTGTCTTTGGTCCTCCTAACTGCGCTCTAACTATTGTTACATGATGTTACAATTTGGGATGAAATATCCCAAGGACACTGTTTGCCATGGCCTAGCAAGGTCAATATGCAACTCTGCTGGGACCTCTAGCTGCCAGTTCACATAATCTATGGAACTTTCCGATGTTAAAGCCATTCTTGAGAACGCTGATTCTCAAGAACGTCTCAAGGGTGTTGTTGCTCTCAAGGATTATGACGCTGACGTTGCGAGTCCGCTATTGCTGAGCATAAAGGATGACCCTGCGTTTTTGGTCCGGTCATTTGTGGCCATGGGGCTGGGTCGCAAACGCAGTGAAGCCGGGTTTGAAGCGCTGCTGACCATGATTAACGATGATGCAGACGCTAATGTCCAGGCAGAAGCCACTAACTCTTTAGCGATGTATGGCTCCGACTCCATACCTCATCTCGTTAGCACATTCCACAGTAACCATAACTGGCTGGTGCGGCGCAGTATTCTGGCTGCCATGATCGATCTTAAAAGCCCACCCCATATGCTGGAAATTTGTCTGGTCGCCATTGAGGATCAAGACTTAACCGTGATCAATGCCGGTGTGGATCACCTTAGCACCCTGGCCAATACTGACCAGGCCGGTGCGGCACTGGCTGCCATTTTGCCCCTTAAAGCTGCAGAAAACTGGTACACCCGTATGCATGTTGCCTATGCGCTAAAGCGGTTTGATGCTCCGGCGGCCAAAGAAGCCTTGATTGAACTGCGCCAAGATAAGCAACACAAGGTTGTGGCAGCAGCGCTAGAAGGGCTAATGCCTGATTAGAATCCGCAGGCTAACGATTGTCTGATTGACCAGAGGGCCATATCTGACTCATTTGAGGCACCTCTGCGGAGAACCCAAAACCTAGCTTGTATCTACCTCTATCGAGTCCTCTGGCTCATCACCTGACTCAAACTGTAGATACTGCTACAGCCAACGCTTGATGGGTCTGTTAGTTTTTCTGTAGTCGAGGACTAATGGTGCTCGATTAATTAGCACAACACCTCTTAACAAAGGCTTTATTGCCGTTTCCGGAGGTTTTCGCTATCTTAAATGTAAATAAATATAAACTTGTTTCGCTATAGCTTGATATCAGGTGCGTCGTTTTAACTTTAAGGCCCTAACTCCTATGTCATTGTCTGTGATTACCACCCCTGCTAAAAATCTGGAAACATCAGCTGCTCGATTTTTTGAGCAGTCGGCTGGTCGCTGGACGTCGCAACGACGTTATTACACTCTCAAAAATGGAGAGGCCCAGGAAGTTGTCAGTGCTCTAAATATTGAATTTTTAGACGCCCACCACCCTGACTTGGTTGCCCTGGCAAAAATGCATGGGCTAGACACAGCCATTGTATGTGGTGTGCGATCCTCATGGGAGAGCGATTATATTAGCCCCAGCCGTAAACAGGCCACAGGGTCCACTATATTTGGTATTCAGGGTAATGTGCTGTATCGCGATCGCGGCTTTGCCACCACCAAGCCTGTGTTTGCTACGTATCAGATGCGTGATCTAAACACTATGCAGCTCCATACCGAATATGGCGGCTCCGCATTTGACGAAGAACTCAAGCTCGTTGGCTATAGACACCGCACCCGCCAAACCATCATTTCCCGCGCTGGTCAGGAAATTATGATCGGTCAATATCTAGAGACGCGAGCATAAAATTGGCTTTAGATATATCGAACCTGATTGTGCATCTCATCAAAGGTGACATTATTTGATTACGGCCAGTAATCTTCGTGCAATCTCTTGAGGTGAGCGTCGCACAGCCAAAATTACCCCATAATGCATCATATAAGCTGATAAATAATCTATTACTCTAAAGCTATGGGGTATCGTCTATCTGCTCTTACGCCCCTACCAGTCTAATCAACTTCTAAGCTCCGTCGAGTTGTATTGCGAGTCAGCCCATTCCACACATCTAATTCACCAGGACCGCGTCCCAGCAGCTGCCCTCTTGAGTTTGTTGTTAATCCTTGGGCCATGGTGAAATCAGCTCCAGCAATGTTGCTCACCATGTCAAACTCTACTCCGGTCAAATCGCTGGCCCGTAGGTCAGCTTTCTGAAACTCGGTGCCACTAACGCGGGCATTGCGTAGACTAGCCCCCGTCAGAAAAGCCTTTTGCAAATTGGCTCCGCTTAGACTGGCATCATCCAAAATCGCACCGGTTAAATCCGCACCACTCAGGTAAGCCCCCAAGAGCTTTGCCCCTCGAAGATTTGCCCCTCGCAAATAGGCGGTGTTTAGAAACGCTCCATTGAGGACCGCCTCGGGCCCAACAGCTCCAGAACTTTTGTAACGAAACCCCTCTGGCCAGTGGGTATGGTCATCATAGAGAGCGATGTTCAACTTGGCATTTTCCAACACTGCATTGGTAAAGTTAGCCCCTCGCACATCCGCTCGATGGATAAACGCTCCGGTCAAATCAGCTCCGTTTAGATTGGCATTGGTAAGCTCTACTCCACGCAAGTCAGCCTGCCGTAACTGGCAGTTCTCTAAGTTTGCACCGGTCAAATTAGCGCCAATCAAGGTCACTCCCTGAAGAGTACTACCGGCCAGATTTGCACCTGATAAATTGACTCGATATAAATCAAACCCGCGCAAATCCTTCCCAGAGAGATCGGATTCAGACAAATCACGTTGAACTGACAAACGCTCTAGCAAGGATGCGCTTGGAGTTTCGAGATGACTCATAGATAGCTAAACTTTATTAATCAAAGCATGTTCTCCAAGGCTTAGTGTAACAGCGCCTCTGGATGCATTAGTAACTAGCTGTTAAATCACGGATAAATTCCTATGCCATTTCAATCTCCCATGACCATGATGGACTTCTTTCGTAAAAGCGAAGGCATCTGGTTTATTCAGCGTGCTGTCCATCACTTTGACTCAGTCGCCGATGAGTCGGGAGAATCTAACCTGATTGTGGATGTGATCCAGGCTCAGGACCCACGGATTGTGGAAATTTGCCAAAGCCAGGGGGTGGATCCGGAGAAAGCAGCGGGTGGAGCTCAATTCTCCTGGCAGTCCAATACCAAAGAATTTACCTACAATTCTGACTATGCCGCCATTTTGGTGGATATTCCCAATGGTGGAGAACGCACAGGTCAGCTTCTACGGGACCGGGGCTATGTGGAAAATATGCCCGTGGTAGGACGCTATGGTTTTGCTGATGACGGTGTGCTTACCATTGACAATGAGTACGACAAAAATCAAGGACAAGAACGCTGTTGGTTTCTCTCCGATGACTTTCGTGTACGGGTGAGTACAGCCCGGCTTGCCAATGGTATTAATTTGATGACCTACTGCTCAGAACGGCGGTTTGTCACCGAAAGTGACCTGACAGCGATGGTACAGAACCATGCTGATAGATTACACACCGCATGATGTAACGGAATGTATCTTTGTCTCTAAGAATCAAGACATGGCTCTCAAATATCTCCTATGCTGCAAATGACAGAAGGTATCTGTCGTAACCGTTATAAATTAAGGCGAAGACAAATGTACCGCCCTTTTCTAGAGCATTTAGAAACCTCCTTAAAAGAGAAGTTTGAACTTCAACCACGACCTATTCCAGACGGGTTGGAATGTCAGATTAGCGAGCGCGGGCGGCACCCAGCATCGATTCAGAGTTGGTGTTATCAGTCACCTGAACTCAGAAAAATTCGTTACACCTATATTGATGCGGGTAAAGGCGCGCAGATTTTTAACGGCGTTCTTTATCCCAGCCACTGTTATGACGTTCCCCTACTGGGGATTGACTTCTTATCCTTTGGTAAGGTTAAGAACTTAATCGTTCTTGATTTTCAACCGTTGTTCCAGGATGAAGCCTATGAGGCTAAATATTTGATGCCCCTTAAGGAACTGCGTGACAACTATGCGGAGCTGGCTCAGGGCCTGGAAATGAAGTTCTACGATGCCAACCAATACTTTTCAAAATATTTGTTGTTTGCCAAGACAGACACTGAATCGATATCCACAAGAGTTTTATCAGCCTTTAAAGATTATTTGGATCTTTATTGGCAGATCCTTGCAGAGGCTGAACCCCTAAAAACTGATGCAGAGATTGCCCGAGTAAAGAAAGCTCAGATTGACTATGATCAGTACAGTGCTGAGCGTGATCCTGCCCATGGTTTATTTACCAGCTACTTTGGCTCTGAATGGGCTGATCGCTTTCTCTATGAGTTTTTGTTTGAGGATGCTGTTCCCCTCGCTGTTCAGGCTCACTAGTGGTCTCCAATACATCCACTAAGTAACTAATGTTATGGGGCATCCTCAGCGGTGCCCTTTTTGATTCTTCCCATGACTTTATACCAACCATTTTT
>JBCCJR010000402.1:0-5061 GCA_039045805.1 Cyanobacteria bacterium P01_C01_bin.118 | reverse complement strand
GTTGAGTATGGAGCAGGGGCGTTGCCATGGTAGTGCTATGAGTTGGGGAACTTGAGCATCCCACACAATGCCCCCATCAGACTACTCTCAATAAAAATCCCCTCACAGCAACGCTTTCAATAGTTTTCTGCACCACTAAGGACAAAATGGTTAATGCGGGTTTCTCCGTCCCAACCAACTCTCAAGAGCAAGTAGTGATCCCGCTCTGAGTCGATAACAAGCTGAGTCTCAACCCCTTCTTCTTGCCAGACATCAACATATTGCTGCAAAAAATTGCGAATACTCTGGCGGTAGTGATCTAATCTATCCATGATTGAATCTTCTTAGAGGATGGGGGTTGTGGGGACCATAAACGGGCTGCTGAGCCATAAAAATTAGGGAAGCAAATGACCGCCATCAATTATAGTCACTGCTTCAAATCCCGCCCAAAATTAAGCTATTTGAGTATTTTTACGGAAATATTTTTGGGATTAGGTTGCGCTGTGGAACCGATCTTAACCCAACTGCGAAAGTTACTAGTGCATCACCTTTTGCATAATCCACTCTCCAGCAATAGCCCTCAGGTAACTATGGGCCATTGCTGATCATCCACATCCAACTTAGTCATCAAAATCCAACAGCAACCTTAACATTGACATCAATGTTAAGGTTTTAAACTGGCAAATAGTATCCTATGTAACAGTTCGAACTATGACTGCCAACGCCCTTGCATCGCCGCGTTACCCGACTTTCTTCAAGGATTTATTCAAACACCATCCCGAGGCAATCGCGGCGATCGCATGCGCCATCCTCGTATTGCTAGGCTGGCAGACCCTCAATCTTGGCTGGGTAGGCGGGGGCCTTTTCATCCTGACGGCAGCTTATGTCATTGGCGGATTCGACAGTGCCCGTGACGGACTCACCACTCTGCTACACGAGAAAGAGCTAGATGTCGATCTGCTGATGATCGTGGCGGCCTTGGGCGCTGCCAGTTTGGGGCTATGGCGGCAAGAATACTACCTGATCGTCGATGGAGCGGTCCTGATCTTGATCTTTGCCATCAGTGGAGCTTTAGAAGGCTACGCAATGCAACACACCGAGCGCAGTATCCAGGGGCTGATGGGCTTAACGGCAGATACCGCTCGACTCCTGAACCACGGGCAGGAGCGCACTGTCCCCATTGCCCGTCTTAAGGTGGGTAATCGCATTTTGGTCAAGCCGGGAGAACTGGTGCCCACCGATGGCATCGTGGTAGAAGGCGCAAGTATCCTCAACCAGGCTTCGATTACCGGGGAATCTGTGCCAGTAGAGAAAACCATTGGGGATGAAGTCTTTGCGGGTACGTTGAATGGCCATGGGGTACTGCGGATCAATCTGCATCAACCGCCGGAAAGCAGCTTAATTCAGCGGGTAATCCGGCTGGTGCAGCAAGCCCAGACAGAAGCACCTCCCTCTCAACAGTTTATTGAGCGGTTTGAGCGGGGCTACGCCAAAGTGATTGTTATGGGCGGGATACTGCTGAGCATACTACCGCCTTTCCTGCTGGGCTGGACCTGGGAGACAACAATTTATCGAGCGCTGATTTTTCTGGTGGTGGCCTCCCCCTGCGCCCTGATGGCCTCGATTATGCCCACGCTGCTATCGGGCATTGCCAACGGAGCCCGCCGAGGCATTTTGTTCAAAAATGGGGCACAGTTAGAGCAGATTGGACGTGTGCGTGCGATCGCATTTGATAAAACCGGCACTCTAACCACAGGCCACCTGCAGGTCGTAAACGTGCTGGCCTCTCAGCCCGACTCCACACAACTCCTACAGGTAGCCGCCGCGTTGGAGAGTCTGTCGGAACATCCCATTGGGGAAGCCATTGTGCAGGCAGCCCGTCAGCATAACCTAACCTGGACAACGGCCACCAACGCCCAGGCCCAGATCGGACAGGGCATCACCGCAGATCTGGAGGGTCAAAGCACCGTAGTCGGCAAAGCGGACTTTGTTCGCACACAGGTAAAGAACATTTCTACCCATTGGCTGGAACAAAGCCAGCAGTGGGAATCGGAGGGCAAAACGGTGGTCTGGGTCGCCCAGGCGGGAGACCTGTTGGGACTGATTGCCGTGGCTGACATTGTTAGACCTGCTGCTGCCCAGGCTGTGGCCCGCCTCAAAAAGTTGGGTGTAGAGCATGTGGTCATGCTGACGGGGGACAATCCCCGCACCGCCAACAGCATCGCTGAGCAGGTCGGCGTGACTCAGGTTTACGCAGAACTATTACCCGAAGACAAAGTTGAAGTGATTCGTGAACTTCAGCAACAGTATCAGACCGTTGCAATGGTTGGGGATGGCATCAATGATGCCCCAGCCCTGGCCCAGGCCACCGTTGGCATTGCCATGGGAGCAGCGGGTAGCGATGTGGCGCTGGAAACCGCTGATATCGTGTTGATGGGCGATCGCTTAGACCGGTTAGAACACGCGATTCATTTAGGTCGTCGCGCCCAGCGCATCGTGAAGCAAAATATTGTCTTTGCCCTGAGTTTTGTCGTAATTTTGTTAATCCTGAATTTTGCAGGCAATATCACCCTGCCGTTTGGTGTGCTAGGGCATGAAGGCTCCACAGTGCTTGTAACGCTGAGTGGATTGCGGTTGTTGATAGTTGATAGATAGGTTGGCCCAATAATTTATAAGATGGAGTGATTTTTCAACAACGTTGTGCCAAACAACAATGCAATAACCTGATTAATCGACCCCGCCGTAACCCCTACTTTAATGCCATTGAGGACAACCTAGTAGGCTGGGTTTTAGGGCGGCCTCCCGGCCCTAAACATGGGGGTTTGGGGAACTCGGAGGGACCCCAAGCAACCGGTTTTACTCCTCTCCGATCATATCTCGATTCAGCATAAACGAAGTAATCAGCCTTACAGTTTCCTCTGGTAAACACAAAAAAACCTGCCTTACAAAGGGGAGGAAATCCTACAACACAATTTTCAACGAGTATTCTATTTATTGGCCGTTCCCTTGTGTCTCCTCTTCTGAGAGCCGGTTAGCCTAATGTTGAAAAACAAGGTTGACACCCAATTTAGCTAAGTTCACAAGTTCAATTGTTTCAAGGTCTGTTTGTGGCCACCACTGACATCGATCCGTGGTCCCCATCACCTCATCCCGCAGCGCTCCCCCCAGTAGTCGGGTATGGTAAATCACCCAAATGCCATGGAAATCCTCATGTTGGCCTTCTTCATAAAAAGAATGCACCGTGGACACCGTTGTGGGCGAAACAATCAAGCCAGTCTCCTCTTCTACCTCGCGCACCATGGCATCCTGGGGCGCTTCACCAAAGTCAAGCCCACCTCCTGGTAAGGTCCACTGTCCCTGCCAGCGTGGTAAATCTTTTGACACTCGACACAACAAAATTCGATCAGCATCGGTGATTAATCCATAAGCAGAAACACGAGTACGTTGGAGTTTCATAATAGTGCAAACCATGTTTGCTCTAAACTACAGCCAATGCCAGTTTTTATTCAAAATCAAGATGAACAACTATAGTGCGACACGCCCCCAACATCAGAAAACACGCTAGGTCTTAGACGATAGTATTTATCTTCTACATCTTGTGATTGCTCATCATAGGGATAGCTAAATACTGCTTGCAACTCTTGAACTAACCTGTAATCACCCCGCATGGCTTGTTGATAGGCAGGAACAATCAACCACTCTCGCCATGTATATTTTGGGTTAGTCCGTTTCATCTTTGTTGATATCTCAGCCAGCGATATCTTAACTGGGCCGTCGTTAATAAGGCCGCGCCAGCTTTTTAGCCAGGATTGCCATTGGTCATCAAATTGTTGTGACGTTTTACCATAGAAGCTCTTTTTCAAGGCTGAGACATCGTCTGGTATGTGGGATAACTCGCGAAAGAAAATAGTGTAATCCACATCCGAGTGGGTCATTAACTGCATTAATTGCTTAAATAGCTCTGGGTTAAATTCAGTTAAGCCAAGTTTGGCCGCCCACATTTTTTGGACTTGTTGTTGCATGGCTTCTGCAAAGCCACGGCCTACTTGGTCGAACTGTTCTAAGGCTCCAGCATCGTCTGCCAGTAACGGCCTCACAGTTTTCCAAAACATATAATAGTTCGCATCTGCTGCGACTGGCTGATTGATAAATGCAAAGTGTTGGCCGCCACCAGTCCAAGGTTGAAACCAAGGGTCAAAAATTTCACAAAATCCAAAGGGTCCATAGTCGAGGGTAAAGCCACCAGCGGCGCAGTTGTCACTATTAAAATTGCCCTGGCAATAACCCACACGTAGCCAATTGGCTACCAGGGTCGTAAGCCGCTGGCGAAATAGCTTAGCCAACTCAACCAATTGACCTGCAAAACTAAGGCTTTGATTAATGTCGCGTTTGTATTCTCGCTCAATTAAATGAGACACGATCATGCGCAACTCTTCTGATGCGTTTGGATGGGCACTGTTGCGATCTCGACGGGCAAATAACTCTAGCTGACCAACGCGCAAAAAGGAGGGTGCAACGCGAGTTGAAATGGCTACAGGATTGTCCACCAAAACATCAGGGTCAAGCGAACAGGAGTCTTGGGAATACCAAGGCCGGGTAACGGTTTCAGATTTAGAAACATACAGTGTCAAAGAGCGTGATGTTGGCACACCTAGAGCGTGCATATAGTCTTGCGCTAGAAACTCACGCACACTTGAACGGAGTACGGCGCGCCCGTCGGCACCACGGCAATAAGGTGTTGGGCCACCCCCTTTCAACTGCATTTCCCAGCGCTGGCCATTGATGATTCCTTCAAATACAGATATTGCCCGACCATCGCCATAACCATTCCCCGTACCGAATGGACAATTGTGGATATATTCGGTGCCATAAATCGACAGGGCATACCCCGTCGCCCAGCCCACCTGACGCATGGGTTCATGGGCAGCAGAGAGATCACCAGAAAATACCTGGCGAAATTTTTCATCCAGCGCCAGCTCGTCGCTCAGCCCAAGTTCTTTAAAGAAAGTGCTGCTATGGGATACATAGTCTGGTTCTGCAAGCGGTGTGGGTGTCACCGGTACGAAATGACCAGAAAAAACC
>JBCCJR010000401.1:0-5062 GCA_039045805.1 Cyanobacteria bacterium P01_C01_bin.118 | reverse complement strand
TTTGACCGTCGCAGCATTGGCCACCACCCGGTCCCGACCATCGCCAGGAATATGGTTATAGGCTCCCTGGGCAATGGCCTTAAGTACCGTAGACTTGCCATGGTAGCCCCCACCCACAATCAGGGTTACCCCGGCGGGAATTCCCAGTCCCCGGACGATTCCAGTGTGAGGTGTCTGTAACGCAACCTCTAAAGCCGGGGGCGATTTAAAGGGAATCCCATCAGCCAATGGGCGGGAATCCACCCCACTCTGTCTGGGCAAAATCGAGCCATTGGCAATAAAGGCCATCAGATTATGCTCGGCGAGCTGCGATCTGATGGCGTTAGCATCCTCTACCGTGTTCATATGCAACTCCAAAGCTGATTGCCAGGAGGACTGGTAGTACAGGGCTGCAGCTATTAGCTTGGGAAAATCCTGTGTCAGCAGGGTCTTAGCCGCTTTACCCGCAATCCGTCGGCCAAAGGCCGGTAGCCCCACCCCTAATCGCAGTTCAATGCCCTCAGCCGTTACCTGTACAGCAGTACGAGCTAAAATCACCTGACTTGTGGACGCTACCATCAGCTGCCCGCTTTTACCCGACCCCCGACGCTGCTGCACCTGGGGAATCACCCCGCTAACCCGTCGATGGAGAAAATCAGCCAGTACGGTTTGTCGAATCGGTTCACGCCAGTAGCTCACCGGTATCTGAGCCTGGCCGTGGCTTACCCAAATACTCACACGACTGGGCGCTGCAAAGGGATCTCCTTGGACGTGGGCCAGGGTGAGCTCAAACTCTGGAAAACCATAGGTCCCCTTTAGACCTTTATAGGCAGAGTAGCTCTGTCCGTCTAAGTGGTCTAACTGCTGCTCCAATGTATGGTGTGACGTCATGGTTAGGTTTTGGACTTAAGGCATTCATGATTTTACGGGCAAAGCTGTTTTCTTTTCTTGTTCAAGGCTGTATAAGTCCCGCGATACAGGTAATACAGTCCATTGTGACTAACATCACAGGCCCCTGTGTTGAACGTCATCTGCAGGGTCTAAAGGTGTCACTTAGCAAACACCGAAGTTCATTGATACTTAAGGACATAGAGGTGTAACCACGTTTCCCATGGCTTATTTGTCAGTCCGCCCCCGTTTCCCGAAACTTGTCAAGTCCGCTCTCGGTTTGCTCGGTGCTACGCTATTTAGCAGTTTTGGCACTGGTGCTGCTCTGGCTAATTCTGCTGCTCCCGTAGCCGACGGTGTGTATTTGTACGGTCAACAAGAGACAGCCTCTCAGGTTGGGTCCATTTACATGGTGTTTGAGGTAATTGGTAACCGTGCCATCGGTGCGTTTTACATGCCTAGTTCGTCCTTTGACTGTTTTAATGGGGCGATTTCATCCACTCGTTTAGACCTCAACGTCATCGATAGCTACGAACAAACTAGCCACCCCTATTCTCTAGACGTGGAACCTACACTGACTGCAGGTCAGGCAGGAGCTGAGTTTAATATCAGCGGCTTTACTCCCGTTAACGCCTTGTCTGAAATGGACGAGCAGATTTTGGAAACCTGTCAGACGGTTCAGGCTGACATTATCTAAATAGATCTGCAGGCGGACAGGTCTTACACCCACTGTTTCCTATCATCGCCAGGACTCAGGTATCTCAAATAGCCATTAACAAATTTATCGTCACTAAATCGCCCTCTCATCTGCTGTGTGTCAAATACAGGTGAGAGGGCGATTTCTTTATAAATCTTTTATGCACTCTGCGTGGATATGGAGATTAGATGGCCGTTTGTTTTTATTCCTATAAATTTCTTTATCCTTCGGGCAAACTGAAACCATACCTGTTGTCTACGAGGCTATACGGATTACCCCACTTACCCAAATCGGCTCTCCAGCCTGTCAGGATGGCTCGAAGATGGGTATATTTTTATTACATAGTTAAAAAACTTAATGTCTGAAGTAATCTTGGTTAACACCAAGTTATTCAACTTATCTATAGATTTCGACTCCATATCCTGGCAGAGGTCCATAAAACATGTTTGAACATTTCACCAATGCGGCAATTGCGGTGATCATGCAAGCCCAAGAGGAGGCAAGACGCCTGGGACACAACTTCGTTGGGAGTGAGCAGCTTCTGCTAGGGATTGTGAAGGAAGGTTCTAGCATTGCTGCTCGAGTCCTAAGTGATTTTGGAGTCAATCTGGCCAACTCCCGTGCCGAAGTGGAGTCCATCATTGGTCGTGGGTCGGGCAATGGGCCTACTGAGATTCCCTTTACTCCTAAGGTTAAGCAGGTTTTTGAGCAGGCATTTCAAGAGGCTCGCAAGCTTGATCATCCCTACATTGAGCCTGAGCATCTACTTTTGAGTCTGACTCAAAATGTGGAGAGCGTGGCGTATCGGGTGCTAAATAATCTGGGCGTGGACCCGGCTCAGGTGCGCACTCAGCTGATTCGGACTATTGGTGAGGTGTCTGCTATCCCAGCTGGTGGCGGTCGCTTACGCGATGATGAAAGATCGGGGGCATCCCCAAAGCGTAACGGTGTCCTGGCTGAGTTTAGTACGGACCTGACGGAGCTAGCGGCCTCTGGCAAGCTGGACCCGGTAATTGGTCGTGCAAAAGAAATTGAACGGGTGGTGCAAATCCTGGGTCGCCGTACCAAGAATAATCCGGTGCTGGTGGGTGAACCGGGTGTGGGTAAGACTGCGATCGCAGAAGGGTTGGCCCAGCGCATCGTCAACCAGGATGTCCCCGAAGCGCTATTTGACCGTCGAGTGATGAGCCTTGATCTGGCGATGCTGGTTTCCGGCACCCGATTCCGAGGAGACTTTGAAGAACGTCTCAACCAGGTAATGAGCGAGGTGCGTGAGGCTCAGAACATTATTCTGGTGATTGACGAGATTCACACCCTGGTGGGTGCGGGGTCCCTAGAAGGCAGTATGGATGCCGCCAACCTACTCAAACCTGCCCTGGCGCGCGGTGAGCTGCAGTGTATCGGTGCAACCACCCTGGAGGAGTACCGCAAGCATATTGAGAAAGATGCTGCTTTGGAGCGCCGCTTCCAGCGGGTGATGGTGAACCCTCCGTCCGTTGACGATACCCTGGAGATTTTGGGCGGTATCCGTGGCCGTTATGAGCAGTTTCATCACCTGACGATTACGGATGAGGCCCTGGAGGCGGCTGCTACTCTATCGGACCGTTACATTAGCGATCGCCATTTACCGGACAAGGCCATTGACCTGATTGATGAAGCAGGCTCCCGGGTGCGTCTGCGTTATTCTCAGAAAATTCCGGCGGGGGATAAGCGCACCGAGCTGCGTAAAGTTCAGGCCGAGATTATGCAGCTAATTGAAAGCCAATCCTTCAATAAAGTCGGAGAGCTGCGCACTAAGGAGCAGGGGCTATTAGCAGAGCTACTCCCCAGCGGCACTCCCCACCCAGAGGTTACTGATGAAGACATCGCCGATATTGTCGCCTCCTGGACTGGAGTCCCCGTTAGCCGTTTGACCGAGTCAGAGTCTGCCATGATTCTGCACTTAGAAGATACGCTCCATGAGCGGGTGGTAGGCCAAAATGAAGCGGTTGAGGCTGTGTCCAAGGCAGTACGCCGTTCCCGTGTGGGCATGCGCAACCCCAACCGACCCATTGCCAGCTTGATTTTCTCGGGACCGACGGGTGTCGGTAAAACCGAATTGGCTAAGGCTTTAGCTGCAGCGGTATTTGGTTCCGAAGACTCCATGATCCGCATTGATATGTCGGAATTTATGGAGCCCCAGTCTACGTCCAAGCTAATTGGCTCTCCTCCGGGATATGTGGGCTATGACGAGGGCGGTCAGCTGACTGAAGCGGTTCGTCGTAAGCCCTACACGGTGATCCTGCTGGATGAAATTGAAAAGGCTCACCCCGATGTCTTTAATATCCTGCTGCAGCTGCTGGATGACGGACATCTCAGCGATTCTAAGGGCCGCAAGGTGAGCTTTAAGAATACGCTGATTATCATGACCTCCAATATTGGGTCTAAGGTGATTGAGAAAGGCGGCGGCGGTCTCGGGTTTGAGCTGGGGGGCGAGGATGAGATGACCTCTCGCTACAACAACATCCGCAACCTGGTGAATGAGGAAATGAAGCAGTTCTTCCGACCTGAGCTGCTCAACCGGATTGACGAGATTATCGTCTTCCGTCAGCTCACCAAGCCGGAAGTGGCTCAGATTGCCGACATTCTGTTGAACCAGGTGACAGCCCGACTAACAGAGCGTAATATCACGCTGGAGCTAACTGATGCCTTTAGGCAGCATCTGGTGAATGAAGGCTATGACCAGACCTACGGTGCTCGTCCCATGCGTCGTGCCATCTCCCGCCTAGTGGAAGACTATCTGGCCGAAGCCTTGCTAGCGGGCACCATCAAAGATGGTGATACTGCTGTCTTTGACCTGGATGCCGATGCTCAAGTGTTGGTTAAGTCCGCTAAGCAGCCTGCCCTAGTGGGCGTCAGCGGTTAACTGGCGCGACCGGTAAAAATCAAAACCCTATGGCTTTTTAACTGTTCGAGCAAAGCCATGGGGTTTTTACGCCACATTGGGTCTGTGGGCTATGACTTGTACGAACCAATGTGACCAGAGCAGTATGACGGTAGATCAAATACGCCAGACTCTAAACGATTTAGCCGCTCCAACTATCGCTGAACATTCATAGCAATTTTTCAAGACAGGTAAGGGGGGCTATGGAGAGGGCGATCAATTTTTAGGGATTCGGGTGCCGGTATTCAGAAGCCATGTCAAGCCGTATCAATCAGCATCCCTAGAAGATATTCAACAGCTTTTAAGCTCTCCGTTTCACGAGGAGCGTTTGTTTGCTCTGTTACTGTTGGTGCACCAATTTAAGAAAGGCGATGGTGCCCAAAAAACAGCTATTTATCAGCTGTATCTAGACAGCACCTGCTATGTCAATAATTGGGACTTGGTGGGTAGTTCTGCCCCTCAAATTTTCTACCCGCCCATGGCTTCAATTTGTCTTACCGCTGTCAACGCGGCGTAGCTGACGCCAGCGGTGCCTTCTCCTGGATGCACACAGTCTCCTACCAGCCATAGCTTAG
>JBCCJR010000400.1:0-5120 GCA_039045805.1 Cyanobacteria bacterium P01_C01_bin.118 | reverse complement strand
TAGCCGCAGGAGCAATATTAAAGACCTTTTCCGATGACCAACCTAACTAACGATCTCATGTAAGCTACCTGAAGGTTCGCATTAGGGCAGCAGCGCAGATTGAATGAAATACCCCGTTATTCTGCAACATAGCGAAGAGGACTGTGGAGCCGCTTGTCTGGCCACAGTGTCTAAGCACTATGGTAAAACCTTTGCCCTCAGCCGTATCAGAGAAGCCGTCGGCACCGGTGCCAGGGGCACCACCCTACTTGGCCTCAATCGCGGTGCTGCTAGCTTGGGGTTCAATGCTCGCCAGGTCAGGGCCTCAGATGCTTTAATTGACCGCATTAATGAAGCGCCCCTACCCGCCGTTATTCACTGGAAAGGGGTTCATTGGGTCGTGCTCTATGGCCAGCGCCAGGATCGCTATGTAGTGGCCGATCCAGCGGTAGGGATTCGTCACTTGAATCGCCAGGATCTGCTAGAAGGCTGGGCCAATGGGGTCATGCTGCTACTGCAGCCCGATGCAGAACGGTTCTACGCTCAGCCCGAAGATAAGATTGAGGGCTTTGGTCGCTTTTTGAAACGGGCCTGGCCCTATCGGTTTATTTTGCTGGAGGCCATTGCCATTAATGTGGCCGTTGGTTTACTAGGTCTAGCCTCGCCAGTGATGATGCAGCTGCTTACCGATGATGTGCTGGTGCGGGGGGACCAACAGTTGCTGGTGACGGTTGCGATCGCAGTTATCACCATGAATCTGTTCCGCAGCGCCATCGGTCTGGTGCAGTCTCATATTATTGGTCAATTTGGGGAGAGATTACAGTTGGGTCTGGTTTTAGACTATGGCTACAAACTGTTGCGTCTACCCATGGCCTATTTTGATGGTCACCGTAGTGGAGAGGTTGTTAGCCGCATTGGCGATGTCAAACAGGTTAATGATCTAGTCTCTCAAGTTGTTTTAGGTGTCCCCAGTCAGTTTTTTATTGCCATCATGTCCCTGGGGCTAATGTTGTTTTACAGCTGGCAGCTCACACTGGCTGCGCTGCTAGCCTTTCTCTTAGTGGTGGGTGTAAATCTGTTGTTTTTACCTGCTATTCGACAAAAGACTCGTCGCCAAATCATTGAAAGTTCCGAGAACCAGGGTTTTTTGGTAGAAACCTTTCGCGGGGCCATGGTGCTCAAAACCACCCAATCCACACCCCAAGCCTGGGAAGAGTATCAGCATAATTTTGGGCGTCTCTCTAATCTCAACTGGAGCACATTGAAATTAAGTCTGTATAGCAGTACGGCCACAGACACGCTCTCAAACTTAACCTCAGTGGGACTATTATGGTTGGGCAGTTCTTTAGTGATTAACAAACAGCTCAGCATTGGCCAACTGATTGCCTTTAATGGCATGAGCGGTAACTTTCTTGGTTTTCTAGGCTTATTAGTAGGCCTGGTGGACGAATTTATCACGGCTCAGGTGGTCATCCAACGTCTGTCTGAAGTGCTAGACGCTACCCCAGAAGATGACGCTACCGGCAAAAAACCTTGGGCCACCATTCCCGAAAACGCTGACATTACTTGCAAAGATCTTAACTTTCACCACACTGGTCGAGTGGATTTACTTCAAAACTTTAATCTCACTATTCCTGGGGGCCAGGTGATTGCCCTAATTGGAGAATCAGGCTGCGGTAAAAGCACCTTAGCTAAGTTAATCGCCGGACTCTATCCAGCCCAGTCTGGCAATATTCGCTTTGGCTCCTACAATCAAGATGATATTTCCCTGGAGTCCCTACGCCAACAGGTAGTGCTTGTCCCCCAAGAACCCCACTTTTGGAGTCGTTCCATCCTAGACAATTTTCAGTTCTCATTTCCAGGCATCCAGTTTGAGCAGGTGGTAGAGGCCTGCCAGGTGGCCATGGCTGATGAGTTTATTAGTGATCTGCCCGACAAATATCAGACCATTTTGGGAGAGTTTGGAGCCAACTTGTCTGGCGGTCAGCGACAGCGGCTAGCTATTGCCCGCGCCATTGTTACCAATCCTGCAGTGTTAATTATGGATGAATCCACAGGAGCCCTTGATCCGGTCCTAGAAACAAAAGTTTTGGACCAGCTTTTTGCCTATCGGCAAAACAAGACCACCATTGTTATCAGTCATCGCCCTCGGGTCATTCGGCAAACCGATTGGGTCATCTACCTGGAAAAGGGCGAAGTCAAAGAACAAGGCTCACCCAGCCAGCTCACCCAGCACACTGGCCATCACTTAAACTTTTTGACCCTCTAACGAGCTATTAAGAAACTACTTCATGGTTTAAGCCTGAAAAGCTTGTTAAGCCATAATTTGAATGAACAAAGCCATGATTTTAATTTTTAACAAGCCCTAACCTGAACATATCGCTATGCTCAGCCCTGACAATCCTGTTGAATCGAGCAATCCTGAATCGCTTCGAGCCGTCAACTCCGACGAGTTCTTACCCCCCATTGGGCAATGGACTACCGTGGGGGGCCTGGTCATGCTGACAGGGTTTGTCGGCGCGGTGCTATTATCGGCTATCCTCCAATATCGCGTGGTGGTCAAAGCGCAGGCCACAGTGCGACCATCTGGAGAACTCCGCCTGGTGGAAGCCCGCACCGAAGGCACTATTACAGACATTAACGTTGACATTAATCAGTCTGTGGAGGCGGGTGATGTATTAGCCGTCATTGACGACACGCCGCTACAAACCCAAAAGCAACAACATTTGACAGCTCTTGACAGTCTGACAGAGCAGCTAGCCCAAATCCAGGCTCAGCTCACAGCAGCTAAACAACAAATTAGTGCCGAAACCGAACAGCTTCAACAGTCTGTTGCCGTAGCCGAAGCTGACTTGCAACTGCGTCAACGGACGTACCAAAATTCCATAACAACCACCCAGGCAGACTTAGAAGAAGCAGAAGCAGCTTTAACCCTGGCCCAGGATGAACTGCTCCGATTCCGGCAATTAGCAGGCACAGGGGCAGTCTCCGACTTGCGAATTCAAGAAAAAGTGGCTTCGGTCACTGTGGCCAATGCTCGGCTGGAAAAAGTCAAAGCTGCTCTAAATCCTAGTGATGCGGATGTCACTATGGCCCAAGAGCGTGTGGTTCAGGCCCAGGCAGCCGGGCAATCAACCTTGGCTCGCTTGATCCAAGATCGTGAAGAACTACAGCGCCAATATCAACAGTTAGAGAGACAACTTACCCATGAGCAACAGGAACTCAAAAAACTAGAACAAGAATTAGGGAAAACTCAAATTCGTACCCCGATTGCCGGTAACATTCTGTCCCTAAAGCTACGAAATATCGATCAGGTGGTGCGGCCAGGGCAAGAGGTTGCTCAAATTGCCCCTGCATCTGCCCAGCTTGTCGTCCAGGCCCAGGTGCCCCCCCAAGATATTGATAAAATTGCTGTAGGTCAATCTGTTCAAATGCGGGTTTCGGCCTGCCCCTATCCAGATTTTGGCACCTTGGCAGGTACAGTGGATGCTGTTTCTCCAGATATCGTAGTTGACCCAAACAATGCAGCAGCATTAGGCAACAACTCACAAAGTAACTACATCGTATCGATTCAAGCAGACCAAACACAGCTTCAGTTTGGAGAACAGATCTGTAGGCTGCAACCAGGAATGAATGGTCAAGCTGATATTATTTCTCGCCAGGAGTCCGTTCTCAGATTTGTATTGCGGAAAGCACGAATACTAGTTAACAGATAAACCGCGTTCAGGGTTTAAACAGAGTCGCTATGTAGCCATGTAAAAATCAACTAACAAGTTGTTATTTCAGCAATTTTATCAAACTGATAGTTGTCGGCTAGTTCCTTTAGGTATTGGCCCAAAGTTGATTGCTCAGCAGGCATTTGATCAATCAACTGCAACACCCGTTTTCCCTTTAACTGACTTGCCGCATGATGGAGTTCACTCACCCATTGAGGCGACATATCATTCATCATTTCTCTAAGGGAATCTACCATGACAGCCGACGATGTTCCTTCTTTCATCGGAGACTCTTCTCTATTCTTATTCTGCTGCGTTTGAAGTTTTTGCAACCCCTCAGGAAGATAATTTACCGATAATCCTGCAGCCATATCCGACATTGAGTATTGGGAAACAGGAATATAAAATTCGAACTTGGAACCTATGCCAACCTGACTATGTACCATCAGCTGCCCTCCCATTAGTTGGATAAATTGCTGACTGATGGATAACCCCAATCCGGTTCCTTGGTGGGCATTACGACCTACTTCAGTTTGTTCAAAGGGGGCAAAGATGACTTCAAGGTCAGTTTCGGCAATTCCAGGACCAGAATCTTCTACTTCACAGTACAGCGTACATGCGTCTTTCAGCGATGTGTCCTCTTGCTGCTCAACCGTTAACGCCTCAGACCTAACCCTCAGACACACCTGACCACTATCTGTGAACTTAATGGCATTATCTAATAAATTGATTAAAACTTGTTTTAACTTTCCAGCATCCGTTTCTACATATTGAGGTAGCTCAGGAGAGTAATTGAGAATCAGCTCTAAGCCTTTGGCATCTGCCTTGAGCCTAAACATAGCCTGCATATCCTGCAAAAGTGTATGCAAATTGATGATGCTTGGATTAACAATAATTTTACCTGCTTCCAGCTTAGACATATCTAAGATGTCATTAATTAAAGTCAGTAGATGCTCTCCACTCCGACTGATAATAGTCAGTTGTTCTCGTTGTTGAGAACTCAGAGATTGAGTATTTTCTAACAGTTGGCTAAATCCCAAAATCGCATTTAAAGGTGTGCGTAACTCATGGCTCATCCTAGCCAGAAACGTACTTTTAGATTGGTTTGCCAACTCAGCAGCTATTTTAGCAACACGCAGTTGATGCGTAATATAGTCCGAGTGTTCCAGAGTAGTGTCAAGCAAAATCTCTAAATCTATTTTTTCACGCTCAAGCTCGTTTATTGTTTCTTGCAGTTGAGTAAGAGGATTATGCTCAGACTGTTGGTCTTCGGACACAACTGTAGGCACCTTAGACAGGGTTGACTGATGTGCTCCTAATGTCAACAAGTAAGATTGAATAACTGTGGATGAATCCAGACCAGACTGCTCGCAATAGGCTACTAAATTTTTCAGTGCCTGCTCGCTGAGTTCTATGGTTAGATGT
>JBCCJR010000399.1:0-5124 GCA_039045805.1 Cyanobacteria bacterium P01_C01_bin.118 | reverse complement strand
CGGTACGGCCCTGGGAGAATGCACCTGTAGGGATAGGGGCAAACAAGCTAAGTCATCCTTATTATTGGGCCCCATTTATTTTGATTGGGAATGGGCTTTAGAGGGAACAAGGTTGACTGTCACTACTTCACTTGTCCGCAACTCCTGTACTCAATAATTTTTTACCAGCTTTAAGTCTGGAGGTTTCTCCTAGCAGAATACAGTCTGACATTACTTGTAAATCTAAATTCGATAAAGCAGGGATAAGACTCCTCTTTATTTTTTGATAGTCACCCGCTTGCAAATGGTAGGCACTGAGAACACCATCCTCCCACATCCACACTTCGTTTATGTCCAGAGCTTTGTAGCGCAAAAGCTTTGATGCATCACCACTAGTGAAATTAATTTCGATCGCAAGCTTAAAGCCTTGAATTTCATAGGACTCATCGGCCTCCGCTGAGGCGATGCCTGACTTCTCTTGAGTCATTGAGCCAGTGGGTTTAAACTCAATTTCATGATGGAATAAAAAGAGTTCAAGTAAAAAGCCAATTAAGCTTTTGAATAGCTCATGTGCTTCTCCTGGCATCAGAATTTCGATGGCTCCATTATAATAAAACAGCCTGACGCCAGCACTATTTTCAAACCCTTTTTGCAGATGCTTAAATTGCTGCCAAGTTCTGCCTCGCTGAAGAGTGCGTATATCTCCGTTGTTAATTTCCACTTGAACGGGGGATGGCCTCAGGGTAGCTGTCATGCTGATCTAGCTCAGGGATCTGTCAAAGAATAAGCTCTAGCTTTGATAGGGGAAAGGGACATTAATTGGTGTTCTATTTGCCAGCAAGGCCCTAACTTTCACTAGCTGATCATAGCATTTGCTTTAGAGACGGGCGTATGGGCATCATCAACGTTTCCCGTTTGCATTTACTCCGCTCTAATTCGGGGAATGTATGAGCTGGCAGTTCCCCAAGCCGATATCAGTATAAAAATTCAGGCAATATCCAGAATATTCAATGCTGGCACTATATATGAGCAACAGTTCGCTGTGCATCCCTGGGAGAATGCGCTTGCAGCAGGATTAAACAATTCATCATTTTATCCCCCACAGGGTACTTAAACGTAGTTCAAACCCTGGCAAAATGTCTTCTCCTGACACAACATTAGGATTCTGTAATACTTCAACCGTTTGAGCAGGACGATAGATTTCTACCTGTCGGGTCTTGGGGACAATCAGCCATCCCAGAGAGCAGCCATTATCAAGATATTCCTGCATCTTGGCCTGCAATACCTTAATATCATCGGTTTCTGAGGCTAGCTCCAGAACAAAGTCAGGGCAAAGGGGCGCACATCCCTTGCGTTGCTCTGCCATTAGGGTATCCCAGCGTTCCTGCCTAATCCAGGCGGTATCCGGTGCGCGGGTGGCACCGTTAGGCAACTTAAACCCTGTGGAGGAGTCAAATACCTTGCCTAGCTTTGTTTGCCGGTTCCAAATGCCCAGGTCAATGGTAAATTCTGCGTTACGGTTCCCCACCTCACTTCCCGTTGGTGGCATGACAATGACTTCTCCTTGGGCAGTGCATTCCATGTGTAGTTCAGGATTGGCCTGGACTAACTTTAGAAATTGTTCGTCGGTGACCCGTAGGGTTTGGGGAATTTTGACGGGGATATGGACCATCGTTCTGGGTGCTGATGAGTCAGGGATATCTTTCTAGTTTTATACTCGATCTTGAGATTTAGGGATGGGTTAACGTTACGTAACCGACACAAGTAAAGGCAGCACAGCCCGCCCTGCACTCAAAGTGCCAGGGCTAATTGAATCAAAACCGCTATACGCGTTAGCGTTCTCGCAGAGTAGCGGTTAGAGGTCGGTAAAAGCCAACACTTAAAGCCTCATAGCCGATCTTGTCGCTTTAGCGACAGCCCTCGATTAGCGCCTGGTTTTGAACCGGGCGTGGGGTTGAGCCTCTTTTTTCCTGTTAATTGCCCACCCATGAAACGTCGCCACTTCATCCAAACCGCCGCTGCCACCCTCAGCCTTAGCCAGCTTCAAAACCAAAGTCTCCGCTATGCCAGAGCTCTGGCCCAACCCACCCATCGTAAAAAAGCCCTCCTCGTCGGCATCAACCAATACCCCGACAGCCAGCGCTTTCTCAACCTCAACGGCTGCGCCACCGATGCCGAAATGCAGCGTCAGCTATTGATCCACCGCTTCGGCTTTCACCACGACGACATTGTTATCATCTCCGACGACTCAGACATCGCCCCCACCCGCGACAATATTCTCACCACCTTCGAAGACCACCTGATCAAAGGTACCCAACCCGACGATGTGGTTGTCTTTCACTTTTCCGGCCATGGTTCACGGGTGATTGACCCCGACCCCATCCACCCAGATGACCTCAATAGCACCTTTGTCCCTGGTGATATCGATGGTGACACCGACACCGTTGACGACATCATGGGCCGCACCTTGTTTTTACTGATGTCCGACATCGATACCGACAATGTCACCGTCGTTCTGGATAGCTGCTATGCCGGGGGTGGCACCCGAGGCAATACCCGCATTCGGGCGGCCGATGGTGGTCGCATGTTTAAGCCTAGTAACAGAGAACTAAACTACCAGGATCAGTTACTTAGCAAACTAGAAACCAGGAGAGGCATTGATCGGGCAGAATTTCTTAAACGACGTGAAATGGGCGTTGCTAAAGGCATCGTAATTGCTGCCGCCCAGCGGGACCAGATTGCAGTGGATGTGGGGTTTGATGACTTTTACGCCGGGGCCTTTACCTATTTAATGACCCAGTTTCTGTGGCAGCAAACCGACTCTCTCCGCAGCACCATCACCCGAGTTAGCTCAGATATTCGCCAGCTCTCAGGGCAAAGTCCCCTGATTGACCCGCCCGTTGCCGATAGCGATATGTATTTTGTCCCCGATGACAATCAGCTGGCCCCCGCTGAAGCAGTTGTTACCTCCTCCACCGCAGACTCTGAAGCAACAATCTGGCTAGGTGGGGTGCATCCCGACACGATTTCTACATTTAACCGGGGCAGCACTTTTCAGGTGGCCAACGGCAATCTGGTAACCATTACAGACCGTCGTGGGTTGTTTGCTAAGGTAGCCGCCCCCGAGCCCATGACAGAAAACACCCCTCTGCGAGAAACTGCACGGGTGATTCCCACCGATTTGACCCTGACCATCGGTGTTGATCCGTCCTTAGCTGCAGAATCCGCTCAAATTGCCGCACGGATTAATGATTGGCCCCATATGCGGGCAGTTATGGCCGAGAGCGATGGTTTGTACGGCACCGAGGTGCAACTAATTCTGAGTAAAATGACGACGGCCTATCGTCACCAGTTACCCCAACAGCCTGACTTGCCAGAAGTCAATACCATTGGTTTGTTTGATCGGGGCTTGACCCGCTGGATATCGGATACGTTTATGGCTGGGGACATTGCTATTCGCTCTATCCTAAATCAGCTCTACCCCACCCTGAGAAAGCATCTGGCGGCTCACTTTATGCGGGCTTCTCTTAATGCGGGTTCATCCCAGTTAAAAATCTCGGCGGAGATGAAAGAAGTTGAGACTCAACGACTGTTGGCTACGGCTGCCAGTGGAGGCATCAAGTCCGCTGCCACAGAACAAACTGCTCAAACTCAATTAGATCAGAAGCTGCGTATCATCGTTAAGAACCAGGATTCTGTTCCCCTCTACATAGCACTCATCGGTATTCTTCCGTCAGGGGACTTTGCCCTGTTGTTACCCACCAATGTGTCTGACACGGTGGTGCTGCCTCCTGGTCAACGGGCGTTAATTCCTGATCCGGTAGTGGATCAATACGATCTGGGTCTGGATAAGCCTGGGTTCCACACGGCCATGGTACTTGCCAGCCGCACACCGTTTACCCGCACACTGAAAGGTTTAAATGCGATCGCACAAGGCCAACGTACCAATAACGAAATTGCCCCCAACGAAGACATCACCGGCCTTAACGGTCTGCTAGAGGGGTTTGACACCCCCCGGGGAGAAAATGAACAACGGGATGCGATCGCCCTCTCCACCCAAACCATGGCCACCCTCTCCATGACCATCGAAGCTGTGATCGAAGGCCATGGCGCGGCCCCATCATAGACAGACTATAAACGTTCGCCCTCGTCAGCAATGTCGGCAATGTTAGGCGCAACTAGATACTTGACCACTAAATAAATGCCCACCATCCCTAACCACAGAGCAGAGGTGAGCTGACGCAGATGATTGGCCTGCCATAGGGTAATCAAACTAAGGGCGATACCATTGGCCAACAAGACGGGCCAGCGGGCCTGCATCGGAAAGAGCCGAATTGGCTCAGAGCTATGGGGATATAGCTGAATATTGGCAGCCGTATTGAAAAATAGCTGGCTGATGAGAAAAATCACCATACCCAGCACCAGGTTTTGCCAAACTAGATAAAACCCCACCAGCTCAATCACGATAGTAAGCAATGTGATGCTATAAAACCGCATCACCCGATGATCGGCCAAGGAAATCTGATGGACATTGTCTAAGTCAATCCAGGCCATGCGTCCCTGGTCAATACAAATCAAAATTAGGGCGATGGCAATGGTGGCACTACCCGTCAGGTTTGCCGTTGGCAATATCAAGTATTGCCAACCAATGCCCCCAGCGGCAATCCAAAATAAGGCCACGATAGCTCGAATGGGCCAGGGTCCTAGAGCAGCTCGCATTGGCCATGATGGCGGAGTAGATGATCACACAGCACCAGGGCCATCATGGCCTCCACCATGGGCACTGCCCGAGGCAATACGCAGGGATCATGGCGACCGCGACCGGATAGGGTGGTTTCATTACCCTGCTGGTCTACGGTTTTTTGTTCTTTGAGAATAGTGGCCGTGGGTTTAAAGGCCACCCGGATAACAATGTTCTCACCGTTGGAAATGCCGCCCTGGGTACCACCGGAGCGGTTTGTACGGGTGCGGATATTGCCATCGGCATCGGTGTAAAACTCGTCATTGTGCTGACTGCCGGTGAGGAAAGTGCCAGCAAACCCCGATCCTAGCTCAAAGCCCTTGCTGGCTGGCAGGGACATCATCCCCTTAGCTAGATCGGCCTCTAACTTGTCAAATACAGGCGATCCCAACCCTTTGGGTACT
>JBCCJR010000398.1:0-5130 GCA_039045805.1 Cyanobacteria bacterium P01_C01_bin.118 | reverse complement strand
TGTGAGCTAAAAAACGACTCTTGGCTCGACTGGCCGTCTCGGCAGCCTCTCTAGCCTGGCCTAGCTCAACATTAGATTGTTGGAGTTTGGCATTGGACTCTTGAAGTTCGGTGGTACGCTCAGTCACTTTGCTCTCTAGTTCCGATTTTGCCTGCTCCAGGAGAGCGACCACTTGCTGCTGAGCCTTTATTTGGGTTTGAGTGACGCGATCATATTGATAAAAAGCTGCTAGCCCAGCACTGTTTAACAGTAAACCGGCAACGGTTGGGATGAGGGGAAGCCACCATCCAACTAGCAGGGCTAAATAGCTGATACTCGTTAACCCAACAATACTGATGGCTACCCAAAACAAACTTTGGAGCGGAGATCGCAAATATCTGGCAAAACCGATACCTAACAGTCCCCAGCCTAGAATCCACAGGTACTCTACCCAATCAGGCCAACTCTTGATAAGGGGGCGTTGATGGAGAGCTGCATTGACTATCTGGCTCACTGCATGGGCCTGAATCTCCACACCATAGACGAAATTGCTTTCTTGGCTGATGGTGGAGGTGGTGGCTACATTAAAGTGATCCTGGATGCTGGGGGCGGTACTCCCGATCAGCACAATGCGATCGCGCACCCATTCAGGGTTAACGTTGCCAGCTAACGCATCTTGAAATGAAACGACCCGAAAGGCATTGGCACCCTTGCGAAAGTTCAGCAGCATTTGCACATCGCCCCCGCCCGCATTGGTGCCAACATAGCCCCCAAAATTCGACTGGACTCGAGGCAACTCGGCTTTCCCAAATCGCATCGTGGAGCGATCGCGAATCCCATTGGCTAGTGGGATTCTTTCCGCTGCTAAATATGTTTGTGCCAGCAATAGTCCGATGGAAAATCGGAACCCCTGATCCGTTTGAGTCCCTAAAAGCACCCGCCGTTGACGACCGTCTCCATCAGGGAGGAGATCCACAAACCCAACTTGATCGGAAGGGAGGTCTGGTGGTGGTGCAACCTGTGGGGGCAAAACCCTTTCAATCCCAATCAAATTGTCCATTTCTTGCATAGCTGCAGCCAACTCTGAGTAGCCTGGCTCAACTGGCAAATCTCTAAATAAATCAAGGCCGATGACGCGCGGTCGATGGCTTTGCAAGCTATGCAGCAGATCGGCCAACTGTTGATCGGGAATCGGATAGGTACCCGCTGTTCGAATCGATTCCTCATCGATGCCTATGATGAGGATCCGCTCGTCTCTAGCTTCGGGGGGGTGCGATCTCAAAAAGGCATCGAAAGTCCGCCACTCTAGCAGTTGAAACGCACCAGCTAGTCGTCCGCCTGTAATCAGTCCTAGAAACAGTAAGCCTGGTAGCAGCCCAATAGGTATCCCTGGGCCATCTCCAGATCCCTGATTTTTGCCTAAGGGAAAACTCCAATTTCCAAATCGGATATGGTTTAGAATCGCTATCTGTCTACGAATTCTGCTCCAGATCGTTAAGTTCAATCAAACATCCTCTAGCTACTGATAGCTATAACTGTACCTGAGCAAAGAGTGAACGTTGCAGGGCAGGTTGCCACAAGCGTCTTATAAGAATTTAAAACAAAAGCCGGAATGTCCCTCAACTAATCTGAAACTTATGGGAGAGCGCTTGAAACACCAAATATGAAGAGGAATGCTAACCCTTCTCTTAGCCTGTTAGGAGTTTAACTTTGCACAACGTAACCGTATGCCTATCTCCCGGACACTTTGCTAGACGACTATTTACTCCTAAAAACTGTTGTCAACTAGCAGCTGGTCTACTCGCCACATCCTTTGCGGTAAATCCCCTTGCCGCATGGGCTCAACAATATCAACCCCCCGCTGGCGATCCTCCGAGCGGTCCTATTTTATCCAGTGGAACCCGTGACAGCTGTGGCGAAAACTATGAGGTGCCGCTAACTGTATTGGCCCCAACTCAGCATGTAGGACAAACCACCACCACTACTCCAACGCTCACCTGGTTCGTTCCAACCACAGGCACCTATCGCATCAAACTCTCTCTTTATACAATTAATGAAAATCAATCTCCTGAATTCGTGCAAGAAATTAAATATGTAGATAGTACTTTAGGAATAGTCAGCTTTACGTTGCCAGAGGAAGAGTTCCAACTACATTCAGGGCAACGTTACCTGTGGGAGGTGAACATTGCCTGCACACCAGACGCTCCCACCTATAGCCAATTATTTGTCTCCGAGTTAGATATCCAAGAACCCTCTGTTTCAATGACTTCAGCCCTTGCGGCAGCTCAAACATCCGTGGAAAGAGCGGAAATTTATGCGGGTGCTGGTTACTGGTATGATGCCCTACGCGAAGCTCTGGTTGCTGCAGAAAATCCGGACACTGATGATTTAGCAAGGTCTTTACTGCATCAGTTAGCTGAGTTAGAAGGTGGTATGCATGGTCAGTATTTGACCCAAATCGCAGACATAGTGGAGAATACCGCACCTTAGCTAAATTAGTGCTCTCGCTCTCTAGTCGGTACCAGTTCTGGCATCATGGTCACAGGGGGACAAGTTGGATGCATCAGGTTTTCATAAATAAATTCGATGGGTACAGATAACACCGACACTATTTTAGAATTCGCTGAAACCCTTATTTATGAGACAGCTGGTGCTTATTGCAATGATTTACAACGCCAAATTTTGCTCACGGCATTACAGGGTGAGCGCAAAACCTATGACCAGTTGGCTAAAGCCTCTGGTTACTCAAGTAAATATGTCAGGCAAGATGTTGCGCCTAAGCTTTGGCAGCTTTTGTCAGATGCTTTAGGGCACAAGGTTAACAAGGCAAACATTCGTTTTTTGTTAGAGCAGGCGATGAACCGAGCATCTTCTGTGCCATCGCTGTCTGCTAAAGATGCCACGTTTCAAAACTTCACACTAGCCGCCTCCCCAAGTTCAGTTCATACTGCGACACCAGCTAGCATTCTATTGGTAGATGACGAACCTCAAAACTTACGGGTTTTGTCAGATTTGCTGGAGGAGCATGGGTACAGAGTTCGTCAGGCTATTAGTGGCCCATTTGCGTTGGATGCGATCGCACAAGAGAAGCCTGCCCTAGTGCTATTGGATATCCACATGCCGGAGATAGATGGGTACGGTGTCTGCCAACGTATTAAAGCTAATCCGGCAACTGCAGATATTCCTGTTATTTTTGTCAGTGCGTTGGACGAAATTTGGGATAAGGTCAAGGCGTTTGCCGTAGGTGGCACGGATTACATTAACAAGCCATTTAAGGTGGTGGAGGTGCTGGCGCGGGTTGAAAATCAGCTGAAGTTGCGGCAACTTCAGCTGGCACTGGATGCGCAAAATGAGCAGTTGCAGCAGGCGCTCCAGCAGGTACAGCAGCTGGCTGCGATTGACGAGGCAACCCAGGTGGCAAGTCGTCGTCAGTTTGATCAGTCCTTACTAGAAAGCTGGCAGCAAGGGTTAGCAACGCAAACGCCTCTGACGTTAATGCTTTGTCAGATTGATAATTTCAAGTTCGAGGGGGCAGTAGCGACACCTCGTAAGATGGATGATTGCCTCTATCAGGTGGCTCAGGCAATTAAGGCAGCGGCGGGGGATGGGCTGGTTTGTCGGTATAGCGTGATTACGTTTGCGATTGTTTTGCCGCAGCAGATTTTGTCAGCAGGAGAGACTCTGGCACAGATGATTTTGAAACAGATGCAGAAATGTGTGATCTCGTCTCAAACTTCACCGCTAACTCTCAGCATTGGCCTGGTGACTGTGCACCCCACGTCTGATATGGATTTGGAAGAAGCGTTGCTTGAACCGTGTGAGTTGCGGCTGGAGCAGGCTCAGAGTAAGGGTGGTAACTGTTGGGTGAGTTCATAGATAGCTGTTGTCACCTAAAGCTTTTAGAGATTGCATTTGACCTGAACTATGTGCACCAAGCTATATTTCAATCCCTAGATGTTCTTTTATATGATTCCAAAACGTGGCTCGTTTTTGTACGGGGATTCTATTTTCATGCAGACTTTAAATTTGCTATTTCCTGTCGGGCCGCCAATAATTCTTTTTCTTTTGCTCTCAATGTTTGCTGTAGCCGTCGTACTTTCAAGTGATTCTGGATTCGGGCCAAGACCTCAATCGTTTTGAAGGGCTTGGTGATATAGTCATTGCCGCCGACTGAAAAGGCCTTCACCTTATCCTGAGATTCGTCCAGGGCGCTAATGAAAATAACTGGTATGTCATGAGTCAGCGTATTCTCTCGCAGGTGCTGGCATACTGTATAACCATCCATATCAGGCATGTTGATGTCCAGCAATACAAGATCGGGTGGGCTAAACGCTATTGCTTGCAAAGCGACCGATCCACTAATGGCCTGTCTGACGATATGACCCACCTCCTCTAGAAGATGAGTTAGCAGCGTCAAATTCTCTAGTTGATCATCGACGAGAAGAATATCGCCTCTTTCGGACTCTGTCACTAGGGCAGACGTCGCCGAGGGAGCCCCCTCTTGCAAGGACGGCATAGGGCTAATCGCTTGCTCCTCCATCTCACGTTCCAGGAGAGCTCTGATGTTACTTTTCGACACTTTGCAGGCTAGTACTTGAGAAAATTCATTCCAGAGTTTGGGCGCGATATCCTGACGCAGATAGCGCGGCGAGTAATTGTGAGCTTCAGCAATATCCTCGTAGCTGGCCTTGACGCCTTCTAGGACCTTGATTAGGATAAGCCGCTGAAGATAGCTGAGTTCATTGCCCGTTTTTGCCTTGAGCAGGGTATCTGCAAATGACAGTAGTTGTTCAGCCTTGTTCATAACAAATCCGCGGACGCTTGTTGGCTTCACTATCCCAAACTGTCTAAGCAGAAAATAGCCATAGGTTTTCAGATTTTGTCAGGTAAATGTCAGGTTATATCGAGACTATGCCTGCTACCTTCTATTGATTGCCATACTCTTCTTCAGGCAATACTTTCACGCTATGTTCGCTGGCGCAACTTCCGATCAAACCGTCTTAGTCTTGTTTATCTGACAAAAACTAACAATTTACCTGACAGAAGCTGACACTTCCTGGGTAGTTTCTGCCGTGGATTTTGATGACAGTGGGGTAGAGGTAAGCATCTACAATCACAAATATTAAGAGCAATAAAATGTTGATTTTTTTT
>JBCCJR010000397.1:0-5132 GCA_039045805.1 Cyanobacteria bacterium P01_C01_bin.118 | reverse complement strand
TGTCCAGGTAAAAATATTGCTTTTAAGTCTTTCCAATCCCAACGAAAGGCCAGCCACTCTCGTAAATTGGTCAATGCCACTTTACGGCCTACGCTGAAGGGGATCAGGGCCGACGGTGCCAGAGTCGGGTCAGCCGGATGACTTTCCTGCGCCACAATGCTGGTGGCACAAAAGGGGCATTTGCCTGCTACATCCGGTGGCTCAAAGGTAATGGTGGCACGACAGCCAGGGCAGTTGATCGCCTGGGCCGTAGTGGCAAGCTGGGCAATTTGGGTGCGATTGGTATTGATAAACGTGGCGAGGTCGTGTTCCTGCAGCGTAGACCGGAGTTTGGTGGCCGTTACCTCTGGTGTTTCCTGGGTTTGGCCACAGTATGGGCACTTTAATTGACCCAGAGCCGGATCAAAGGCCATGTCGGCTTTACACCCTGGACACTGATATTGATTAACGGAGGACGTGGGCTCCATTGGGTATAGGGAGTAGAAATTAAGGGATGGGGAATAAGGCAACGCTTGAAAAGCCTGTGGTAAAAAGTGTTGCCTAGTGAAGTCCCCTTCCCAGGATGGGACTGGGAGGGAGCAGCGCTTAAGCTATTGGCGGTGGCGGCATGCTGTTTAATAACGATTGCAGTTCGGGGACTGTATTGGCCGGTTGCCAACCGGCCATGCCCTGTTTCCAAACATTGGACTGAGCCGTTAAACCATTGGCCAACAGTTGCTCTTGAGGGTAAGGACCAAAGTTTTGGCCATCGCGGGTGACATACCATGCTGCGGCTGGCATGGGTGGTGGTGGGGCTGCTGCCGGGACAGGGGAGGTAGGGGGAGCAGGGGAGGCGACCGCGGGGTTCATGGCGTTGGCGATCTGCTGACCCATGGCGATGCCGACGCCGAGGTCGAGGCCAGGGCTAGCTCCCCCAGGGTTTTTAGCAGACTGTTCAATGGCGTTAGCAGCTTGATACTGGGTGTATTGCGGCATGTTGCCCAGAATGCCGATGGAAGCCCGTTTATCGAGGGCTGCTTCCACCTCAGGGGGCAGGGAAATATTCTCGATAAGCAGTTGGCGCAGCTCCAGGCCAAACTCTTCCATTTGGGATTGCATGGCGTCGCGCACCTGTTCTCCCATCGTTTGGTAGTTGGCGGCGAGATCAAACAGTGGTGTCTGGTCTTGACCTACCCAGCTAGCAAATGCGGACACGATCATATTGCGGAGGTGATCGCTAATCTCATCAGTTTGAAACAGACCGTCGGTGCTGATCAGCTGTTCCAGTAGAGTGCGGGCATCGTTTACCCGCATGGTGTAGGTGCCATAGGCCCGCAGGCGTACAGGACCTAGTTCAGGATCCCGAATGGTGATGGCATTGGCAGTGCCCCATTTGAGATTGGTAAAAATTTTAGTGTTGAAGAAATAAACTTCCGCCTTAAAAGGGGAGTTAAAGCCATATTTCCAGCACATCAGCGTGGTCAGGACTGGCATGTTCTGGGTTTCGAGACGATAGCGACCGGGGGCATAGACATCGGCCACCTGACCCTCACCCACTAGAATGGCTACCTGGCCGGGGCGTACGGTGAGCTGCGCCCCCATTTTGATCTCGTTTTGAAACCGTTCAAAGCGATAGGCAATGGTATCTTGCGATGGATCGAGCCATTCGATAATGTCGATAAATTCGGCCCGAACTTTCTCAAATAAACCCACTTATGCGCTCTCCGTAGCGACGGTGTTTGATATCTAATAGCTACCTTAGGGTCCCCATAATATGGGGAGAGCGTATGTAACTGTTATAGAAATCAATACAGGTTTATTTGTTCCGATTCCGTATGCAAAAACTAGGCCTCTACCTTTTGTTCGACGCCAAAGCCGACTAAACCTAGCTTTTCGAGGGGCTGTCCCGCTGGAGGACGTAGATAGTTGAGAATGCGCCGGATACGGGTATCAGAGTTGATCAATGTAATCGAATCCACCGAGACCACACGGGTGTAGTTAGTGGTCATAAGCAGCTCTCTGGTGTTGCTGTCAAAGCGAAAACGGGAAATGATGGGGCGGGATTCTTCGTAGGCGCGATCGCGTAAATAATCCCCTTCTAGCATCTGACCTGTTTCATGCTCGACCACAAACAAAAGATTTAGAGCCTGAGATACCTTATCCCCTTTTTCAGAAACCGTATTAAAAGCTAGATGAAATCCAGGTAGCGACGATAGGTCTCTAGCTTCGGTGTAGTTGTTATCTGACAGTACTTTCTGCTTGAGGTCAGCCGTCAGGGGAGATACTTGAAAATCAGTGTGGGAGCGCTCAACTTCATTTTGAGTCAGATAGTGATAAGTACGCTCCGTTGACCAGCTACCAACGCAATGGTCGAAAAATGTATGGAAAACTGAGCGAGGCTCCATATGGTTGCTCTTAAGAAGGTTCTGCCTTTTCATAATAAATGGCGATGTCCCATCAACACCCCCCATCAACATCTGATATGTCCCACGCAACCGACGTTTCTACTTTGCTTAAATGGATGGCCGCCGATTTTAGCAACCAGGCCCAAGCATTTGAAAATCCTCCTTTTTTTGCTCACATTCGGGTGTGTATGAGGCCTTTGCCGTCAGGTTTTCTGCCCGGAGGCAGTCTGTATTTAGAGCAAGCGTATGACTTTATGTTGGGACAGCCTTATCGGGTGCGGGTACTTCACTTCTTGCCTCAGGACGATCATATTTTGCTGGAAAACTATACCTTCAAAGACGTAGCAGCAGTGATTGGTGCTGTTCGCGATCAGCAAAAGCTAACCAAGATTGACGCTGGGCAGCTGGAAAAAATGCCAGGGTGCGATATGACCGTACGCTGGACCGGCCACAGCTTTATCGGCAAAGTGGTGCCAGGTAAGAATTGCATGGTCGTTCGCGATGGTAAGACCAGTTATCTAGATAATGAATTTGAGATCACTGACGACAAACTCATTAGCTATGACCGAGGTCGTGATCCAGAGACCGATGAACTGCTTTGGGGCTCCATTGCTGGGCCATTTGAGTTTGAAAAACGCCAGCGTTTTGATCATGAAGTGATGCTTTAGGTAATAGACCTAACCCACAACAGTCGGTTGCTTTGCCAGAATAAATTCCAAGAACGCATAGGTGGTAGGGGTGTCAAAGCGGTAGGTGGTGCCTTCATAGTCCACCAGGTATTCACCATCTACTTCCCCACAGGCAGTGCAGGTGAAGGCCTTCGATGCAATCGTATCAACACTCAGCTCACGGATGCGCTTAGAGAGCCAACTGTCTAATTGATTAAACGTGGGGGACTCCAGGCTGGCTTGGCGTTGGGTTTGGTAATCCATGATGTGCTGCTGGTTTAGAGGGCACTGTCATTATGCCTGTTGAGTCATGAGGAAATCTTAGAAAGCGTTTTGAACTATCTGAGCCTTTCTTCAGATATCTCGCCTTCATTGGGGTTGATGCATTTTAAGAAATTATGGTGGGGCGTTACATGCAACGCCCCTAAAGGGAATCAGGGATTAATGCATGGCATCGACAAAATCAGCATGCTGGTCTCGCGGAATAGGCCAGTCTTCGTTTTCCCCGCCGACATAGACTCGTTTGATTTCGATGTAGTCTTTGCTGAATTGTTTAAGGGTATTGACTAGAACATCGAGTGAGATCGCATCGGTGGTACCTAAATCAAACCAGCAGCGCGCCCAAGTCCCCTCAAACTGTACTTCAGACATGTTGTGCATAACAGACATCAGGCTGCTATCGGCCTCGTCAATGTCATAGTTCATATAGCTAATCTCGTGACCGCCATCTTGAACCTGTAAGTTTTCCGCGTTAAAACCGCCCAGTTTGCCCAAGAAAAACCAGGAGTTAAAGATTTCTTCAATGTACTGCTGCTCCATAGCCGAGGGCACATTTTCCAGCTCTAACCAAATCCATAGATTAAAGAAGTCGCACTCGCGAAAGCGAATTTCCATAGGTTCAGATGTCTTGATTTTGGTCACATCGCGTCGGGCCGCTTTTGTAGAAATATTTCTGGCCTGGACGTGAAAAAGGTTTCCTTAGCATAGCAAGGTCTTTGGGGATAGCGACTGGACACCGCCAATACAAAACATTAGCTATAGTGTGGAGTGACCTTCCCGTTTTCCTTGATGCTCACTCTTGATCGAGTTTCCTATCATCCGGCGGCCAGCGCAGCGCCGATTCTGCAAGAGATTTCGTTCACCTTAGAACCCCAAAAAATGGGGCTAATTGTCGGACCCAGTGGCTCTGGGAAGAGCACGCTACTGGAAATTTTGGCAGGACTGGTAGCACCATCTAAGGGCACATTACACTGGCGCGATCAGGAGCTACAGCCAGAAACACTACAGCAGCTGGCTGGGCTGGTTTTTCAGTTTCCAGAACGTCACTTTTGTGGTCATACGGTGTTGGAAGAGTTACGCATCGGCCATCCGGAGTTGGGGGCTGAACAGGTGGCCAAAACCCTCGAATCGGTCGGGTTGGGAGAAATTTCACAGCAAGCACCACCCCATGCCCTCAGCGGTGGTCAGCAGCGACGATTGGCCCTGGCGGTGCAGCTAATTCGTAAGCCCTATTTGCTGTTGCTAGATGAACCGACCGCTGGGCTGGACTGGTCGATGAAACAACAGCTGATCGGGTTGTTAGCCAACCTCAAGAAAGACTGGAGTTTATTAGTGGTATCCCATGATGCCCATGACTTAGCTCATTTGGCAGATTACTGCTGGACATTGGAAAGTGGAAAACTGACGACAACATCCCTGGAGACGGCAGTCCCTGTGTAGGGTGGGCGATACTGAAAATCAGGGATGTATAGGCATTAAGCAGATGACGGATACCATAACCGAACAACTGCCAATCAATGGCGATATTTGGCAAGAAACCTTGCAATGGCAACCTTCTACAGAACAGCAGACATTGTTTAACCGTTTGTATCAAAGGGTGGTTGAGGGTAATCGTCAGTTTAACTTAACCCGGATTACAGAACCCACGGAGTTTTGGGAAAAGCATCTGTGGGATTCCCTCAGCGGCCTGGCTCCCTGGTATGAGCCCGAGAAGCCTGAGTGGCTGCCGACGGTAAAGCAGGTAATTGATATTGGTACCGGTGGTGGGTTTCCCGGTATGCCAGTTGCGATCGCCCGACCC
>JBCCJR010000396.1:0-5134 GCA_039045805.1 Cyanobacteria bacterium P01_C01_bin.118 | reverse complement strand
TTTTACCGATCAGTAGCACAGCCCATGTCAAGGTGGTGCCGGTTGTCCTGGGTTGGGGAGATCCAGGTGTGGCGTTTACGGCGGTTATTCAGCTGGGTAGTTTGGCGGCTATTTTGTGGTACTTCTGGGACGATTTGACCAAGGTTACGCGTAATACGATTAGTGCGGCCATTGCTAAGCGTTATGGATCTTCTGAGTTTCGTTTGGGGCTGGGTATTATTCTTGGGTCGATTCCTATTATTTTTTGTGGCTTATTAATTAAAGTATTTTTTGAAACTCAGTATGAGACGTCCGTGATTCGCAGTACTCAAGCTATTGCCATTACTTCGATTGTGATGGCTTTGCTGTTGGGTGTGGCCGAAAAGATGGGCTCCCGTCGTCGCAATTTTGAGAAGTTGGATCTTTGGGATGGCATTGGTGTGGGTCTAGGTCAGGCACTGGCTCTGGTTCCTGGTGTGTCGCGGTCGGGTTCCACGTTGACGGCAGGTTTGTTTCTGGGGTTAGAACGGGATACGGCGGCCCGATTTTCCTTTTTGTTGGGGACGCCTGCGATTTTCCTGTCTGGCTTGGTGGAGCTTAAGGGCCTGTTAGAGGAGATTTCAACCGTGGGTGATGCCAGTGTGATGCCGTTGGTGGGTGGTTTGATTGCGGCGGTGATTTCGTCTTATCTTGCGATCGCATGGCTAATCAAGTTTCTCCGACGCAATAGTACCTGGGTGTTTGTCTGGTATCGTCTAGCCTTTGGCGTGGTGATTTTGATTGGTTTGGCCACTAAGACCATTCAAAACGTCTAGCTAAGACATGCCATCAATTCTGCTTGTACTTGATTGCCACAATCTTGAGCCTGTCTAAGTATCATGGAGTAATTGTCTAGCCCAACCGGTTTATGCGTAGTGCGTCTATCCAGCCCGCTGTCATTACCAGTGTGCTTAGTGACTCCATCGCTGCAGACATTGGCTTTGAGCCTGGTGATCGCCTAGTCTCTATCAATGGTGAGCGTCCCCGTGACCTGATTGATTATCGGTTTCTTTGTTCAGACGAATGGTTAACCCTGGAGGTATTAGATACAGCTGGGCAAACCCATACTGTAGAAATTGAAAAGGACTTTGATGAAGAACTAGGCTTAGAGTTTGAAAGCGCGTTTTTTGACGGATTGATTCAATGCAACAATCATTGTCCATTCTGTTTTATTGATCAGCAGCCACCGGGCAAGCGCGATAGCCTGTACTTCAAAGATGATGATTATCGTCTGAGTTTCCTCTACGGCAGCTATTTAACTCTGACCAATATCCCATCAGCAGAATGGGAGCGCATTGCGCGACTGCGTTTATCTCCACTTTATGTGTCTGTTCATGCTACGGAGCCAGAGGTGAGACAGCGGCTTCTAAAAAACCCGCGAGCCGGACTATTACTAGAGCAGCTTCAGTGGTTTCAGGACCAGCGTCTCCAGATTCATGCCCAGGTAGTAGTCTGTCCAGGTATTAATGATGGCCCCCATTTAGAACGAACACTGCGAGACTTAGCCCAGTTTCACATAGGGGAGACTCCAGCGGTGGCCTCAGCCGCAGTTGTTCCAGTGGGATTAACTCGATTTCGCCCTACTGATGACGAGCTGATTCCCGTCAATACACAAAAAGCCAATGAGGTGATCGAACAGGTCCAGCGTCTACAGGCCGAATTTAAACAAAAATTTGGCTCTACCTTTGCCTGGCTAGCAGATGAGTGGTTCTTGATTGCGCGGCAGCCACTGCCCTCAGAAGCCCATTATGAAACCTACCCCCAAATTGGCAACGGTGTCGGCTCCATTCGCTTATTTTTGAAACAGTTTGAGGCAGTGGCTCAGACCTTGCCTGACAGTATTGAGCAGCCTAAACACTTGACCTGGGTCGTTGGCAACGCTGTAGAAAAAGCGTTTGAGCCCATTGTTGAACGCTTAAACCGTGTCAAAGGCCTGACAGTAACTATGGCTCCCCTAAGTAGTGATTATTGGGGACAGGAGATTACCGTAACTGGGTTGCTAACAGGTTACGATATCTTAGGAAAACTAAAAGAATGTAAATTAGGGGATGGAATCTTATTGCCGTCTTTGATGTTGAAGCGAGAGCAGCAAGCGACGCCTGATCAAACCTACTTTTTGGATGATATGGCGCTATCAGATGTGATGACTCAGCTAAAATGTCAAATTTGGCCCATAGATGATATTGACGGGCTTATTCAGGTCTGTATTGCACCAAAACCTCTAGATATCTACTAAATGCATACCTATTTTAAGTGTATGTGGGTTTTGAGGTCTTCTTCTAGCTCTAAAGCTGATCAGCCTGATCAGATGTATTTGGGCTTGAAAAGTGTTCTGGCGGATGAGCAGTGGGTTGTTTGACAGTCCGTATCGCGTTCTCAACTGCCTTTTAGACTAGCTTGTGTACGAAATCATTAAATTTACCAGTTATAAGTTGACGCAATCACTATGGGATACATCAACCATTCGTTCTTGATCCAGGTCGCCGTTCTAGGGGGCGCGCTTTCTTTTTTGCCATTTCCTGTCTTGGCTGAGGTGTTAATTGAGGCTCCGGATGGCGGCATTCCTGCTTTGACTCCTGAGGTCTCGGCGTCCGAACAGCTAACCGTAGTAGCCAGTGGCTCTGAGCAAGCTGTGTCAACTGGTTTAGGGGCAGCTCCAGCCGTGATTGCAAGTGTGGTATCGCCCAAATTTTCTCAAGGGGTGACTACGATTGAAAGCGAGTCACTTCCGCTGTCCTTGAACCAGTTTTCTCAACTACCTGATTTGCCTGCGGATGCTGCGGATGAAACGCCGGCGGATGAAACGCCGACTGAGGCGATCGAAGAGGCGGCTGAGGAGACTCCTCCTGTGGAAAGTGTAGAACCGACGCCATCGCCTGGCAGTACTGGTGAAATTGTTCCTGATACTGGTCAGGCTCCGTCTACGTCGGATGAGGACTTGCTCAGCGAAGAGAATTTACCACCCACCGAGTTGTTAGCGGACCCCAACCCGCTCAATGTACCTACCTTAGACTCTGAGGTAGCCCTACCCGTAGAAGATGAGCGGACCATCAATATTGAAGAAGCCATTGAGCTGGCCTATTTCAATAATCAAGATTTACAGGTATCGCTACTGGAGCTTGAGCAAGCAGAAGCAACTTTGGCAGAAGCTCAAGCTGCCTTTTCTCCAGTGGTGACCACCTCAGCTGATCTGACGGCCCAAGAGTCGGATAGCACTACAACGGTTTTTGGGACAGTTGGGGATGATGGTGTCGATACTACCCTCAATGCTTCGGTCGGTGTGCGATATGACTTGTTTACCTCAGGTCAGCGGATTGCAACCGTGCGTGCAGCTAAGGAACAGGTTCGTTTGAACCAGCTAGAGGTGGACCGTCGTCGTGAAGAGCTCAGATTAGAAACCACTAGCTTGTACTACGACCTGCAGGAAAGTGGTGAACAAATTCGCATTAATCGTTCCTTTGTAGAAGAAGCCCAGCAGAATCAGCGTGATAATGAACTACGTCGTCAGGCAGGTGTGGGTACGCGATTTGACGTGCTGCGGGCGGATGTACAGTTGGCAAACGCTCAGCAGGATTTGATTCAATCTCAGGCTCAGCAGCGGATTGCGCGGCGTAATTTAGCGCGACTACTGAATTTGCCCTCAACGGTGAATATCAGTGCCACACCTGTTCCCGCTCCAGAAAACTGGGAATCTACCTATGAACGTTGGGGGTTGACGCTAGAAGATAGTATTTTGTTGGCGTTTCAAGGGCGAGTTGAGCTAGAGCAACAGCTTGCACAGCGCGAAATTAGCACCCAACAGGCTCGGGCCGCTCGGGCTGCAAATCGTCCGCAAATCAGCTTGTTTGCCAACTATATCTGGAATGACTTATTGGACGATTCATCGGACACCTATAACTTTGGGGCGCAATTTAATATGGTGTTGGCAGATGGTGGTGCGGCCCGTGCCCGTGCTCGCCAACAAGACATTAATGCGGATATCGCTGAGGAGCGTTTTTCAGAAGTTCTGGATCAGGTGCGGTTTGATGTAGAGCAGGCCTACTTCACACTGAGATCTAATGAAGAAAATGTCAGAACGGCTAGAACGGCTATTACTCAGGCGTCTACAGCACTAGAGTTAGCTAATTTAAGACTGGATGCCGGTGTCGGTACGCAGTTAGATGTTTTGACGGCACAATCTGAACTGACTCAGGCGGAAGGTAACTGGGTTAGTGCTGCATTAGGTTACAACCGAGCCCTGGCTTCCTTACAACGAGCCGTGAGTAATTTACGCTCTACGCTGTAGCCCCTGGTGTGAGCTGCTAATGGGCGATTAGCACTCAAGGAGTATTACTGAGTTCTGATGGTACTACAGTTGCCGACTCAGAGCCGTTGGCTGATGCTGTACAAAGTCTTTCAATGACCTGCTCAGCGGTGATCAGACGTTTGAGCACGACTTGACCAATGGGAGTGGAGCTAGTGTCTGCGGGGAGTACTTCCACCATCAACACATCATCTTCGACCTGATATAACCACAACTTTTCAGTGGCTTCTTCGATATGAAGCCCTAGTTTTTGAATAATTGGTTTGCGCTGCCAGGCGATTTCATTCCAGAGGCCGCCAAACTCCCATACTCTGCCGGTTGTCCAGCCATCGGACAAGAAAAAATACTTCACAGATCCTGAGTAAGGTCAAAGGGTTAATGGCATTATCTCTGGTCGTGTTGGTTTTTGCACTGGGTCTTTAAAATCTTGATGCCTCCTTTTCTCAGAGGATGTTAACGGTGGAGTTCTATTTGATTTTTGGTTCTGTCCGGACTTAGGGGGGGACGGGTTGGACAGTTATCTGGTAGATGCACCCTGATGTCTGACTCCTAAGCTCTTTGCGGGCCTGGGAGTTTTTTTTGCTTCAGCCTAGGCGAAATAGCCTAAATTTTGCTGTCGTCCGGACTTAAGGGGGGACGGGTTGGACAGTTATCTGGTAGATGCACCCTGATGTCTAACTCCTAAGCTCTTTGCGGGCCTGGGAGTTTTTTTTGCTTGCTTATGCGATCCGTGATAAACATCAATGACAACATTATTGGTAGATGCATAAGAGGCCAACTCGATGGAAAAAACGCGCATAGGATTATTATTTG
>JBCCJR010000395.1:0-5147 GCA_039045805.1 Cyanobacteria bacterium P01_C01_bin.118 | reverse complement strand
GTGCTCTTTTGAGCTATCTGCTCACGATCGGCTTAGGCAACAGTTGGACCATCAGCTGGGGCATCATTGCCTGCATTGGCAGTGGCGTTTATGAGTTGGGTCGCCGTGATGGACAAGCAAATCAGGATTAGTTAATTCACATTTTGAACAGGATGCTGACCATAAAACGGCACTACAGTGCGCCAGTCGACAGAGTCACCAGTTTGAAATTGTTCATAGCCTAACTGCAGTAGTGAGCGTGTCGTGTCTGCTAAGCCAGCCCCTGATTCCACAACCACAGGCAGCAGCGGTTGTGGCCATTGAGTCTGTTTTGCATCCCAATCACTAGCCGGTAGCACCGTATCTTTAAGCTTAAGCTGCAGGGTTTCACTATTCCAGTGATAGATCGCACCATAGACCGCGCCCCGTTTAGCTGGCATGGTGACAGCAATATCAGTGGACTTCTGGATTGAAGCAGAGTCGGTAGCAGTGATTTTGCGGTGTGCGATCGCAGCCAAAGCTGAAACTCCAAACAGCGGAATATCCAACTGTTGTGCCAGCGTGCGGGCCGTCGTTACCCCAATGCGGGTCCCCGTAAAGCCGCCAGGGCCAACACACACCACTATAAATTTCAAGTCTTGCCAGCTTTGTGGCGATAGGAATTCCTGAAGCAAGATATGCAGCTGGCTAGATAAATCACGACCTAAATCCCATGCTTGATAGCGCTGGTTAGACTCAAAATCGCTAATAGCCAACCCTAGCTCAGGTGTAGAGGTATGAAGCGCCAAACCAAACATCATGCATCCGTAAAGTCAAAACGTGTCAGACAGCCATGCCCCTTACAGCCATGACTCCGACTATCAACGGTATCAGACTCTAATGATCAGCATCAGACTCAGTTTCCTTAGTCACTGCAAAATAAAATCCCAGCAGCAGTTCACGATTTTGCCATTTCTTAAAGCTGACGGCCCTTAGAAACATCAAATAGGCCAAATACGCCATTAAAGGCACTATTAATAAAGGCTCTAATGCCCCCAAACGAATGGTATTTAGTAAACTGACAACACTCAACAGCAAACATCCCAGGGATAGATTTCGATACATAATGTGGGAGGCAACCATGGTCTCTGCTACCGCCACTGAGGGGCTATTGTGTTCCCGCAAATACACTTTAAGACGACTATCCAGCCAACCAAAATTCTTAGGTATGCCAAGTTTTTCATGGACCTGCAATGCAAGACGATCTTCAAATTCCAGGGAATGGGGCTGAGCAGGACTCCCATGCTGCAGGACATGAAACCTATCCCTAATCTGCCTGGTTAGAGAATGGTAATCTTTCTTAAAAAGCTTGCATAAGCGCGAAAAGTAGAGCCAACTGAGTCCCTGAATAGCGCCGCCAATGACATAGCTGAGGAAAAGGATGGTGAGTGCGATCGCAAGCGCTCCACCACCATCCCCGAGCGTCTGCACTACATTCGCCAGGTCCGCCAGACTGTCCACAGGGTTATAAATCAAAAACCCCGCCAAAATAAACGGTGAACCACCAATAATCGCAGCAAATAATTCAAACGGCCCAAGGGAATTCTTCAGCTGTTCCATAGGATGTGATGTATGGCTGAAAAGTTATAACTCACAGCTAGAAGCTATCTTTCTATGCTTTTGACTTCAATACACTCGTCACTTCAATACAAAAGTCATCATCAACGGCAGGTGATCCGAAGCTGTACCCACTTCCGGTATTACACGGGTTTCCTTCAGCTCAATCGTATCTGGTGTGTAGAACAAATAATCCAGCTTATGCTCAGGCGGTTCAGATGGAAACGTAAGCTGGCTAGTCCACTGATCTTTGGGTTGTGCTGATGTCAAGACGGTAGACTCAGCGAAAATTTCAATAGATCGCTTGCCTTCCTCAGGACGATTGACAGCACTATTGAAATCTCCCACTAGCAACACCGGATGATCCTTCGCGTAGGTTTCCGCCAGCGATCTCACCGCACGGGTTTGTTTAAAACGGGTGGGATTATCAAACGCTTCCAAATGCACATTGACTACCACCAGGACACGACCATTGACATCAACTTTAGTCACTTGGACTAGACGATCCAGATACACAGCATTGTAGAAAAACGGTCGGCTCTTCACCTTATCCAGCACAATGCGCTGATTCTCTGCAATTGGATAACGGCTCAGCACCGCCTGCCCCGAAACAATCTTGCCAAAGTGCGCTGAAATAGGCCAGTAGGGAAACGGCACATAGTTTTTATTCCAGTTGATGGCCAGCCCCCCATGGCCTAACCCTAAAGCATTGGCCAGAAATTCCAACTGGTTAACGTTGTAGGAACGATTGGAATCGATATCAACTTCTTGAAATGCGATGATATCGGCATTGATGTCGCGAAATTTAGCAATCACAGTCGCCAAATTATCATCAAATAAGGCTTTAGGGCGTTCCACGGCCTCCTGATTTGTTAGTCCCGATAGATAACCAATGTTGTAAGACACCAGGGACAGCACATCGTCTTTAGAATCCGCACCATCGACGGTATAGGAAAAAATGTCCGTATAGTTTTCTCGAGGGTAGCTGCCAGAGGTCGCCCAGGCATAGAAACTAATTAATGCCAGAATTAGCAAACCAAAAATAGCCAGAATTAATCTCAAAACCATATACGTTCTTCCCAGAATAGTAGCTATACCCACTACTCAATCTAAGACGCTAATGATTAAGGACTTCAGATCGCTGTACAACTTGTAAAGTAAATTCCTCCCAAGATTGTTTGGAAAGAGTGCCCTACAGGTCCCGCCTTTGGGTAATCTGATGATGCCCAAGGATCGAGAACCACAGCGTTAGGCTAATTAATCTGTTCTATTGCCTGAACTAATACCCATATTTTTTGCCCATTTCTTTCAGGGTTAGATCAACTAACGTGTGAAACTCTTGATCCAAATGATGGTTTAGTGCCTCCATGTCCGTCAAAAACCTAATTTTCTTTGGTCTGCTGATTTTTATTCCCATTTCCGCAGCTGCTCACTTTCTTGGTTGGGGTGAACTAGTCGTTTTTATCACGGCTGCCATAGCCATAATCCCGCTAGCAGGTTGGATGGGTCATGCTACCGAGGAAATTGCCGTGGTGCTAGGGCCCTCCTTGGGTGGCTTACTCAATGCCACCTTTGGTAACGCGACAGAATTAATCATTGCCCTAATTGCCTTAAACGAGGGGCTGATCACAGTGGTCAAGTCCAGCATCACTGGCTCCATCATCGGTAACTTGCTGCTGGTTATGGGCCTGTCCATGCTGCTGGGGGGCATTAAATTTAAAGAGCAAGTGTTTCAGCCGGTGATTGCCCGTATGAATGCGTCGTCGATGAATCTGGCCGTCATCGCTATTCTTCTACCGACAGCCGTAGACTTTACATCTCCCTCCATTAGTCAGCCAACCCTACAGCGTCTCTCCGTATCTGTGGCCATTGTCTTGATCATGGTTTACGGTCTAACGCTGCTCTTCTCCATGAAAACCCATGCCTATCTTTACGACGTGGGTACTGCAGCAGCAGAAGGTGCAGAAGAAGAGCATCATGAAACGCCAAACCTAACGCTTTGGATTGGTGTACTGTTAGCGGCCACTTTGGTAGTTGCAGTGGAGTCGGAATGGCTAGTGGGGTCCTTGGAAGTTGCCACTAAGCAGCTGGGTCTTTCTGAACTATTTACGGGCGTTATCCTCTTGCCCATCATTGGTAACGCTGCTGAGCATGCCACAGCGGTCACCGTGGCTCTAAAAAATAAAATGGACCTGTCACTGTCTGTGGCTGTCGGTTCCAGTATGCAAATTGCCCTATTTGTTGGTCCTGTTTTAGTAATTGCTGGCTGGTTAATGGGTAAACCTATGGACCTGGATTTTAATAACTTTGAGCTGATTGCAGTAGCAGTATCAATTCTGATTGCTAACTCTATCAGCAGCGACGGCAGCTCTAACTGGCTAGAAGGAACACTGCTGCTGGCAACTTACACCATTATTGGCCTGGCCTTTTTCTTCCATCCCATGATTGAAGGCATTGGTTAAATTAGACGAGAGCAAAGGATAGTAAAAAGCATTCAAAGAAAGTCGGTGATGAGGGTAGCGATCTCATCACAATCCGTCTGAATCAAATCATGGTCCGCCTCGGGTAGCACCTCAAATCTGGCTCCCGGTATCCCCTGTCCATAGGTTTCACAGTGCCATAACGGAATCGTGGTGTCCTGAGCTCCAGCAATTACCAGGGTCGGTATCGCAATTTTGTGAATCTCCTTCTCTACCGTGTCGATGGCATCTTCGGGACGCAGTCGATCAACGATAAATGACTTTGCCACAGGCTGCTGGCCAAACTCCCGTCTGGCCATGGTCACCTGTTCATAGGTCTTTTGCTGACCCGTCACCTTAGCTATGGGTTTCAGTCCTGCCAATACCCAGTCCACCACAGGCGTCTCCCATAAAACTGGGCGCATATAGTTGTAACGCCCCACAAAGCTGTCGTCCCGAATACCTGCCGGGGCAATCAGCACCAGGTTACTGAGCACATTGGTCCGCTCAATGGCAAAGGCAGAACTGGTCCAGCCTCCATAGGAGTGACCGATTAAAGTGACATGCTTTAGACCCAAAGCAGCAAGAAATTCCCCCAAGAAAGACGTCTGATGCCAGATGGTATATTTCAACTTCGGTTTGGACGATGCGCCAAAGCCCAACATATCTATAGCAATACAGTGATATTGAGTACGTAGAATCTGCATCAGCGGAAGCCAGAAACTACTTTCTCCCAAAAAACCATGGAGAAATAGCAGCACAGGTTTATCTGGCGCTCCTATTTCTAAGTAAGCTGTTTCGTATTGACTTAGTTGAACTATCGATTTCTGCACCTATCACGTCCTAATCGTATCTACCCTAGTTTCATCTTCCAGGATTAGAGCAATTTTGAAGCCCAGAGAATTTAGCAAAAGCCTGTTTCTCAAAATTAAAACTGATGATGAGCTATTGGTTTGCCAACAAACTATATGAAAGCGATCAACTCGCGATCTCACCGAATCATCCTGCTTTGGCCTATGGAGCTAGCGTGTTCACAACGATACGGGTTTATGAGAAAGATTTGGCGCATCCATTAACGGATTGGGAGATGCACTGCGATCGCATCTCTCAATC